>NZ_JAJKFQ010000005.1:0-300000 GCF_020966635.1 Stieleria sp. JC731
CTAAGTCGTAACAAGGTAGCCGTAGGGGAACCTGCGGCTGGATCACCTCCTTTTCTAAGGATTCTTAGAAATAGGTTCCTGCTGGTGACAGCGAGGAATCGAATCCGTGGAAGCGATTCTCAGTTAAGACTCAACAGGAAGCTTCGCTTCAATTTCACCACCAAAACATCACGAAAGCCCGCAGCGGACTGTCGCCAGCCGTTGCGGGTTTTTTCGTGCGCGCATGGTAGCGTAGCAGGTCTGTCTGACGGAGCTGACCGATCGGACGTATTGGACCGATCGGTAATCTGACCGATTGGACGGATCTGACTGATCAGTCTGATTTAGAATCGGTCTGATCTGTCAAATCAGTCTGATCGGTCGGAAATCATCACGACAAATCTGTCGGATCGGTCGGAAATCATTGCGACAAATCTGTCGGATCGGACTGATCGTCTTTTTGGCTTGACAGTCCGACGGAGCTGACTGATCGGACGTATTGGACTGATTGGTGATCTGACTGATTGGACGGATCCGACTGATCAGCCTGATTTGGAATCGGTCCGATCTGTCAAATCTGTCTGATCGGTCGTAAAATCATTGCGACAATTCGGTCAAACCTGCACCGTCCCTTTGCATTCTGGATAGCTGCTGCATCCCCAGAACTGCGATCCCGGATTTTGGCCACCTCGCGCGGTTCTCAACACCATTGGTGCTTCGCACTTTGGGCATTCTGGAATTTTCGCCTTGCTCCCCTGCCCTGGATTCGGTGCTTCGCTGCGGCGCTGTCGTTCGTCCAATCGGGCAATCGCTAGTTGTTCGCTGTAGCCTCCTCCTTTGATATAGCTCTCTTCAAGCTGGGTGATCTGTCGATCGAGCAGAAAGTTCGCTTGGTGGATCAAACAAATCGTTGCGTTGGCTCGAACCTCAGACTCATCGTTGTCGAGCCACTCCGAATACAGGTCCCAGCGTTCTTGGTCGGTTAGCTCAGTGATTTCGCGGTTGGGAGAACTGTTTTGTTCTTTCCAGCGTTTTGGTACTGAGCGGACCAGAAGTGATTGCCGGTCGTCGCGGTTCCAGATTTTCATTCGGCGATGCCGTAGGAAATCTTCGTAATCCAGCAGTAGCTCTTCCAAGCTAGCTCTCGCTACATTCGTCAGCCTTAGTTCTGTTTGTGAACTGACCGCTGAGGCTCGACTGCCTTCGGCAATGTTTTGTCGCCCCGACCGAGCTGCTTGGACCATCTGATCAACAGTCCGTGATCGAGTTTCTACAAACCGTTCGCAAAACCAAACGGTGGAATCATAGATAAGAGTGGCGGTTTGGAAGGATGCCAGTAGACGGTACCCACCGCTCATGCGAATTCTTGACATCGGAGACTGGGATTCGGCGGAAATTGAAATAGTGAAGGCCATGCGATGCCAAGCCATCGGGCCGCGAATCCCGTCGCGTGCGAATCAAGATCTTTCAGGATTCCCGCACCGTCAACCCGGGGGGGCGACGCAGGTCCAGCAATTCCGGCAGGATCCTTTCTAGGAATCTGATGCGCCCGATCCGTCAGCAACTCGGAATCGGCCGCGGGGAACAGTCGATGTCGTGAAACCCGCTTCTTAGATTCGATGTTTGACTTTTCTGTTTGGGCAAGCGTTAACGATTGTGCCGATGTTGTCCGATAAATGGGTTCTAGGAAATAGAACCGCTTCAATCGTTCACGTCGTTATCGACAATCGGATTTGAAAATGTCGCTCGCGCCACCCCGCCTTTGCCGTTGGTCACTACTGCTGTGCATTTGTTTGATCAATGCATGGTGTCTGCGCCCAATGAATGCTGCTGCAGAGCAAAACTCAGCAGAGCAATCCAATCGCGTGACTTGGCGGCCGGTCCGAGCGACCAAAGCGGGCCAAAAGCGAGCCGCGGCGAAAAATGCTGGTAATGCGACGAAGAATGTCCAGCCTGCGGCGTATCACCCCGAAATCACCGAATATTCTGATGTCGTGATCGACGATTCATCATTCGGGAGCTGTGATGGATACGGATGTGATGCTATGGGCTGTGATGCGATGGGAGGTGGAATGCCTCGAAATCGCATTCGAGCACCATTTTCGAATTTGAATTACCGGATTCAGGCAGACTATCTACTTTGGTCCTTGGGTGGTTTTGATCTGCCGGCGTTGGTGACGACCAGCCCCATCGGAACCTCTGCAGCTACAGCGGGTGTGTTGAACCAGAATGGAACCACTGTATTATTTGGTGATGAAGAGGTCGCCGACGATTTGCGTTCCGGAGTGCGGTTGACGTTGCAATGGGATAATCGTTGTGAAAGCGAGGGTTTCGATCTGAGCTTTACTGGGATCTTTGATGACAACGAAACATTTCGCGATAGCCGTTCACTATTGGCTCGACCCGTTTTCGATACAGGGGTCGGTGCGGAGTCCGCGTTGCTGGTGTCGCATCCCGATTTTCTTAGCGGCAGCATCAGTGCCAGCATGGAAAGCAGTCTCTATGCATTCGATGTCATGAGGCGGCAGCGGATTTGCACCGCATTTTGTGACAACCTTGATTTGTCATTCGGTTACCGTCATGGACGCTTGGATGAGTCACTTCGGATGGACCAGCAATCCACCTTCACTCAGGCTCAGGGGCCGATTGTTTCGGGGACTTCACAAAGTCTGTCGGATTTATTCGAAACTGAAAATCGTTTTCATGGTGCACAGTTCGGATTGCGGTATCAATCCCGCTACCGAAACGGTTTGCACCTAACAGCCAACGGAAAGCTGGCTTTTGGTGTCAACCAAGCTGAAGCTCGCATCCGAGGCACGACGACGACCACCGTTCCAGGATCGGGTTCATCCACGACCACAGGTGGTCTATTGGCTCAGGCAACCAATATTGGCGACTATGACCAGTCGGACTTCACTTTGATTCCTGAGTTCGGCATCACTCTTTCGACCTATTTTGATCGAAACCTACAGATCGGAATCGGCTACAACGTGATGGTCTGGACGAATGCGATTCAAGTGGAAGACACCATTGATCGCAACGTGTCACAATTCCCGCCAGAGCTGCCTACGGGGACTCAAGACCCATCATTTGACTTTGATTCGGGAACGTTCGTGGCGCACGGCTTGAATTTCAACGCAGTCTTCGCATTCTAAGTCAACGGGCTTAGAAGAAACCTAAAAAGAAAACCCTGCTCAAAGCTGAGCAGGGTTTTCGATTTGGCTGGGCCGAACACTCAATCTTCCGGTCCCATTGCGCGTCTCGTTCAGCGAAAGCTGAACTGGTTGGTGCGGACCAACTTATACAACGGTGATGGTGAGGACGTCTTCAAACGTCATGCCAAAATGGTCTTCGACTTGAACACGAATGCTGTAGGTTGCCGGTGCTCCCGAAGGCACCTCCGCGGTCGTTTTCAGCTGGTTGTTTTCGATCGTGAACATGGTGTTGTCGGTGTCGCCGGTTCCAGATACCAAGGTGAAGGTATGCACGTCCCAAGTATTGGCATCCGTGGCGGATAGTTCGCCGACAACGGTTCCGGCAGGATCACCGATCGAGACTGATGATGAACTTAGTGCGATGGCTGTCGGTGCCGTGTTTGCTTCGGTGACATCGATCGTGATGACTTCTTCAGTGAATAATCCTGCCGCATCTTGAGCACGAACTCGGATCGAGTACATGGATTGGATCGCGTCATCGACCGCTTCGGTGATTGACAGTGTGCCCCCACTGATCGCGAAGGCATCGTTGTCCGTATCGCCCGTTCCGGAAACTAGCGTGTAGGTGATCGTGTCGCCACTATCCGGATCGTCTGCGGAAAAATCACCAATGTCAGTCGCTGCCAATTCGCCGTCGGCGATCGTACTGAAGCTGATCGCTAGGTTCGATGGAGCTTCGTTGACATCGTCGACCGTGATCGTCAGGGCCTGTTGGAACGTTTCGCCGAAGTTGTCCGTCGCTTGGACTCGAACGGTGTAACTGGTCTTGGTTTCGAAGTCCAAATCGATTGCGGTCACCAATTGATCGCCATCGATCGTGAATGAGGCGTTGTCATCGTCGCCGGTTCCCGCAACGAGTTCGAATACGTGCGAATCGTTCGAATTTGAATCCGTTGCCGAAAGGGTTCCCACAGCCGATCCCGATGCGGAGTCTTCATCGATGTTCGATTGAGACAAAGCGATCGCGGTTGGGGCGGTATTAGCTTCGGTGATATTGATCGTGAATGTTTGGTCGGTGGTTAGACCGCCCGCATCACTGACTTGGACCAAGACGGAGTAGCTCGACTTGGTTGCTTGATCGGCAGTAAACGCTGTCACGAGCTGGTCGCCAGAAATTGTAAATGACGCGTTGTCGTCGTCACCGGTTCCGCTGATCAGCGTGTAGGTAAACGTGTCGCCCGAATCTGGGTCGTCGTTGAAGAACATGCCGACCGTGGTGCCACTGATTTCACCGTCGGCCACATGGTTCGAATCCAAGCTCAGTGTCGAGGCCGCTTCGTTGACGTTCGTCACTGCGATCGTAAACGTTTCTTCGACAGTCAGACCGCCGCTGTCGGTACTGCGAACACGAACGGTATAGGATGACTGGGTTTCGAAGTCTGGCGTGACTGCGAGCTGCAGTTCGTCACCAGAAATCATGAACGAAGCGTTGTTATCGTCGCCCGTTCCAGAGACCAGTGTGTAGGTGAATGTGTCGGATGTATTCGCATCGGTTGTGCTGAGTGTTCCGACTGCTGTACCTGACGCCGTGTTTTCGGCAACGGTCGCAGTGGAAAGGGCGATCGCTGTCGGGGCGACATTCGATTCAGATACCGTGATCGCGATTTCTTCTTCAGTGAATAAACCACCGGAGTCGGTCGCACGGACGCGGACCGAATATGTATTCTTCACAAAAAAGTCGGCCGTAAAGCCGGTCAAAATCTGATTTCCTGAAATCGTAAACGATGCGTTGTCGTCGTCGCCATCGCCGGAAACCAGCGTGTATGTCACCGTATCGCCCGAGTCCGGGTCGGTTACCGAAAGGTTGCCGACTGCGGTTCCGCTTGCCGAACCATTGGCGATGGCTGACGTGTCAATGATAAGGGCCGAAGGGTCTTCGTTTACGTCTGTGACAGTGATCGTAAAGGTGTCTTCGGTGAAAAGGCCAAACGAATCGGTGGTGCGTACCCGGACGCTATACGAGCTTTTCGTTTCGAAGTCCAACGACGTGTTGACGGTCAGCGTGTCGCCATCGATCGCGAAGGATGCATTGTCCGTATCGCCTGTTCCTGAAACCAACGTGTAGGTAAACATGTCGGTGTTGTTTGCGTCCGTTGTCGATAGCGTCCCGACCGTGTCATCAATAGCGGCATCTTCGGCCACAGTGTTGTTTGACAGAGCGACAGCGGTTGGTGCGACGTTCTGCCCGGTGACCGTGATCATAAAGGTCTGTTCGGCGGTCAAGCCACCAGCGTCTTCGACTTGAACACGCACCGAATAGGAAAGCTTCGTCGCTTGGTCGGCGGTGAACCCGGTGACCAACTGACCGTTGGAAATCGTAAACGAGCCGTTGTCATCGTCGCCGGTGCCGGAGACCAACGTATAGGTCAGCGTGTCACCTGTATCGGGGTCATCGCTGGAGAACGTTCCGACCGTCGTGCCAGAGGCTTCGCCATCAGCAACGCTGGCATGATCTAGCGTGATTGTGGTTGCGGCTTCGTTCACGTCCGTGACCGTGATCGTGAAGACCTCTTCGACGAATAGGCTGGTCGAATCGGTGCTGCGAACGCGGATGGTATAAGTGTCTTTCGTTTCGAAGTCGAACGACTCGGTTGTGATCAAAGAGCTACCGGAGATCGTAAACGAAGCGTTGTCGTCATCGCCGGTGCCCGAGACGAGTGTGTAAGTATGTGTGTCACCGGAGTTGGAATCCGTTGACGAAAGAGTCCCGACGGTCGTTGAGGTGTTGCTGTTCTCTGCGACGGTGTCGCTGCTTAATGCGATCGCTGACGGTGCCGAGTCACCTTGCGTGATGGTGAAAACTTGTTCGAAGGTGTTTCCACCTGAATCTGTCGTGCGAACACGAACGCTATAGGTCGTCTGGGATGAAAAATCGATCGTTGCGGCGGTCACCAGTTCGTCGCCGCTGATGGCGAATGATGCGTTGTCAGTATCACCTGTACCGGAAACCAGTGAGTATGTGAATGTTTCACCCGCATCGACATCTGTGGAGGTCAACGTGCCGACGGAGGTTCCCGAAACGGCATTGTCACCGACGGTGGAATTGCTGATCGCGATTGCCGTCGGTGCTTCATTGACGTCCGTAACGGTGATTGTGAAGGTCTGCGTTGTCGACAGGTCTCCGGCATCGGTGCTGCGGACGACGACGCTGTAGCTAGACTTGGTTTCGAAGTCCAACGAAGTTCCGACTTGAAGGTTGCTACCGGAAATTGTAAACGCGGTACTTGATGTATTTCCGTCGACCGAAACGATGCTGTAGGTGTGTGTGTCTCCGCTATCCGCATCGGTGGTGCTAAGGGTTCCGATCGTGGTCCCGGTCGCGCTGTTCTCGGCAATTGTCATGTTGTCAATTGCGATCGCGGTAGGAGCAGTGTTGTCGTGTTGGACAGTGATCGTGAAGGCTTTCTGAATCGATCGTCCGGTCGAATCTGTCGATTGAACGCGGATGGACAAAGTGTCTTGTACCGAGGCATCGAAGGTTGCCGCAGTCACCAGCGAATTTCCGCTAATCGTGAATAACGCGTTATCTGTCGAGCCGCTTCCGCTGACCAAACTGTAGGTGTGCGTGTCGCCCGAATCAGGGTCGACCGTCGATAGCGTCGCAACCGTGGTTCCTACGGTAGTGTTGTCATTGATCGTTGATGCAGAAAGGCTGACCGAAGTTGGTGCCTGAGCGTCAGGGAGGTCAGGGATATTTGGGGTGGACAGACCGACGACTTGGCGAAGAAGGTCGCTAGAATCCAGTGGGCTTAATTCACCATTGCCACTGACATCGCCAATCAGCATCGGATCGACGGTCGGATAAAGTGTTGTCGATGTTGATGTCGACGTTGGGTTTGTAAAGACGAAACCCGAGTCCAAGCCGACACCGACGCGTGAAATCAATCGAGCATCTTCGGCATCGTAGCGTTGGTTGCGGTTCGCATCACCTGGGAAAGCAACCACTTGGATTGCGTCATCGACATCAGCAGTAATCCCGCCGGCGTTGACGTCCAGTGAAGTGATGCGGATGACCTGCATCGCACCGTACGTTGCGTCTTCGGGAACGGTTGCAATGATATCGACAATGTCGGCAGCGCCCGCAGACATTGGACCAACACTAAAGAACGTAATCTTCGCCACACCAGGTGTGGTCAAGTTGGATTGGACTTGGCTACCGGTCGGTGCGTCGTTTCCTAATTGAACATCGGTGATGTCCAACAGATCTGGATCGAACTCGACAGTCAAGGTGACCGACGTGACGCCATCGGCATCACTCAGCTGAATCGGCAGTCCCGGTGGAAGGCTGTTTCCGGTGGTATCGACAGGAACTTGGACCGCTTGGGTTGGTCCGCGGACGATGTCGGGAATTCCGACAGTCAAAGTGTTGCTGCTGCTGACGGTGAACGTATCGACAAAGTTTCCGCCGGCGCTTGCGTTGTTGTCGCCATCAAGCAACTCGCCATCGGCCAAGTCGGTAAACCCATCGCTTGCGCTTCGCAGCGTTGCTGTGTAGGTATCCGCTGGCAATGCACCTCCGGTCGCGACGAATGTTAGCGTCGTGCCATCGATGATAAACGAACCATCGACCGCACCTCCGCTAGCGCCGCTAAGTGTGACATCTGCGTCGCCTGCCAATCCATTTTCCGAGTCATAGAGGTTGATCAGAGACGAATCAATCTCTTCGCTCAGTTCGACAACAAAGCCACTCGGAGTGGGCGTGAACGAAGAGATCGTCGCCGCGAGAACACGCCGCGATTCAAGTGCTTCCAGCCGAGCTTTTCGGCCTTTGCGTGTCGCAATACGTTTCCGATTCTTGGGGGAACGTTGTGACTGAACGAGCGAAAATAGGGCTTTAGTTACTTGACGCATATCGTGTGAGACCTATGCCGGTCACTGCCGGGTTCAACGGGGTGGGGCAGTCCATTGCTTGATCGACCGCCTGGACAATCCATTTGTCGGCGGAAGGCTGGGGAGAAACGGGCATGGGTCAGCCTGTCCTTTTGTGGCGGAATCTTTTCAAACAATGTCACACCACTTCCGATAATTTTTTCTCGCCAACCCGAAAAACAATCAACATTCATGAGAAGGTAAGTCACGGTGTGACATTCGCCGACAAAAATCCTACTAATGAATCGTAGGGCGACCAAAAGCAGGTCCACCCGCTGACCATCCGACCGCTGATCCACGTTTCGAGATAATGCAATGAGAAGACGCCGCCCGATATTTCAGTTGCTGACGGACCGTCGGCTGCTAGCGGCCGTCGACATCCCTGATGATCTGTCGGCGGCTCCAGCAGCGGTGGTGACGGTGCCGGTCAATATCGACGACGCGGCTGGGGTTCGCGGTGCGGAAATCCGTCTATCGTTTGACCCCGATGTCTTGCAGCTAAGCGAAGAAGACGTCGCCGCAGGCAGTGTTTGGGACGGCCAGACCGATACGGAAGTCATCGTCAATATTGATAACTCCGCCGGGACGGTCGTGATCTTTGTGTCGGCATCGGCACAGCTGGGAACCGGATCGGGATCCTTGGTCGACTTGGAATTCGAAGTTGATTCATCCGTTGCTGTTGGCGAAACATCGGATCTCGATCTGACAAGTGTTGTGCTCAATGAAGGTCAAGTCAGCGTCTCACCGACGCCGATTTCCGGTTCCGACCAGAATGATGGACTGTTTACCGTCACCGCGACGGGTGACGATTCCATTTCGGGATTCGTTTTCGCTGATGCGAACGGCAATGGCCAAATTGATTCTGGCGAAGCGATCGGTGGCGTGACAATTACGTTGACGAACAATTCCACCGACGCACAAGTTCAGGTGGAGACTGATAGCGATGGCGCGTATCAGTTCACTGACCTCGCCGCGGGCAGCTACACGTTGACCCAGACTCAGCCAACGGCCTTTGCCGAAGGTGGCGCGAACACCATTTCGCTCACATTGACGACAGGCAGTTCTCTCGAGGATCAAAACTTTATCGAAGGCGGCCTACTGCCACAGTACTTTCGGACCCGATTGCTGAGCACTTCAGTCATGCCGGTGGGGTCGACCGACTGGGCAACGGAAGTGACTCGCATTACGACCGAAGCCCAAAACGGCACAAGTCCTACAGCACCCGTTCACAGCACGACAGTCTCCGCTTCGGCAATGATGAGTGCAGAGGTTGTTGCGGCAACTTCCCAAGCGGTGACAGCGTTCCAAAGCGAAGCCGCTTCCGACACGGTTCCGGTTGTCGGTCTGCGTAGTTTATTGGCTGCCGAAGCCGAGTTTCCAGAGTTGTCACTCGCCGCTGCTGTCCCGATTGATGCCGTGGCCATCCAAGAAGAGGCGATCCACGAAGAGTCCTCGGGCGTGATCGCCAAAGATTCCAACGACGAAGACCGCGATGAAGTGGTCGACCGTGTATTCGCGTCGGGACTTTGGTAGGCGACTGATTTCGTCTGGACGCGATGGAGTTTAGGCGATCGGTCGATCAGCCCCTTCGTCCGTTTTGCAGGGGATCCAGCGGTTACGGAGTTTGCCTGACGACCGCAATTCTTTTTCGATTCACCTGTCGTGTTTGGAAGTTTCGATGCTTGAGCACGTTGACCTTGCCGTCAGCGATCAAAACGCGGTACATGGCATTGACCGGTCGTTTTTCGCCGGTTGTCACATGGTGGCAAGATGCCTCTCTTATCTGAATCGAAACCTGTATGGTCGAACGAAAACGCAACTTGGTGGCGGAGAGTTTAGAGTCGCGGCAGTTGATGGCCGCCGTTTCGCTCGATACCGTCTGGGATCAGCATTCCAAACGTTTGACCGCGCCAATGCATGTGACTGAGGCTGCCGGAGTCCGAGCGGCTGAAATTCGAATCCAATATGACCCTTCGGTATTGACGACCGACGAGGAAAGCATCCGAGCCGGTGCGATCTGGGAGGAGAACGCGGCTTTGGTTGTCAATGTGGATGAAGAACAGGGAACGATCGTCGCATTTCTTTATACGGCCGAATCGGTACCCGCAGATCATGGCGATCTGATCGAAATCGATTTTGAATACGCTTCACCACGATCAAAACGCATGTCGACAAAGATCGATGTTCAAGAAGTGGAATTGAACGAAGGTGCAATAGCGTTAGATCAGCCTCCTGTCATCGGTGACGATGACGCCGACGCATGGGTTTCACGTCAAGTCCATCGACGTCACCACGCCCATTGGCGACCACCTTTTCAGCCGTCTGTTGTCGACACCGTTTTGCGTGACCGATTCGATGACCTCGATGATCGATGCCAATATGGTCCGCAGCTTCCACGCTGGGCTAGCTAGCGTTTAACTTTTCTGGTTTGCTCAGTGAAGCCGGTGCCGCAAAGGGATGCCTTTCCAGCGGTTCCGCTTTGGTATCGCGAACGGTTTTACTTTGTCGACGATACTCCGCTGGTGATTGACCGTTCCAGCGCCGGAACGCGGTACTGAACGATGATGGGGATTCGTAGCCGACCAGCAATGCGATATTCGAAATTTCTATATCGCTCTCGTGCAGCAACCGACTCGCTTTCTGCATTCTCAAATCGGTGACGTATTGCAGCGGCGGCAGTCCTAAGATGTTTCGAAATCGATCCGAAAAGGCAGACTTGCTAACGCGGGCAAGTCGAGCCATCTGTGGAACGGTCCATTGCGATTCCGGCGCGACGAGCACCTGTTTAATTACCGGGCCAATCACCGTGTCGGTCATCGCGCGAACGACACCCGAAGATGCCGGTCCATTGACGTCGCGAGAAGTCCGACGTAGTTCAGCCGTTAGCGTGCGGATCAGAACAAGTTCACCGAGCTTTCGTACAATCGCTTGCCATCCCGGTTCACCGTCTTGGGCGACTTGTTGAATCAGGTCGATGATAGGCAAACAGGATTTCAACTCTGTATCACGGCGATGGTTTAAGTGCACAACCTCGGGAAGCCCGATCGACAATGGGTTGGAATTCAATTGGTCAAGCTCGAATTGAGCATGGATGATTTCACACGTATCTTGGTCACTCGGAATGATTGGCCAAGTCGGTGCTGCCAACCGTTCGGAAACCGGTTCGGCTGAAGCTTGTTGACTGCGGACGAAGCGATGCCCGATCCCTGATGTCGTAATTAAATGGTCGCCGCTGACGATTCGTATCGGATCCATTTCGGGATCATCGAATAGGATCCAACCGCTGCCCTGGGTCATTACATGAAGGCAGACCGTTTTGTCGGGAATTTCGATACCCCAATTTCCACTCAATCGCCAGGTCGCTGCCTGCCAACCGGGGAGGTACAGTCTGGAGATCATCTCGGTGATCGGATCGGATTGCAGTGGCGTCATCGGCCCCAGCACTTCTATTGGAGGCAACGGGATTGATCACGTTCATCCCAAAGCTGGGGAACGCGCGAACGAACGTCCGTTGCTATAAGAGACGGAAACCGGACCGACGGTGTCACACCGCCAAAGAGAAACTTTTTTCGTCCGGCGATTTAGCGTCTTTTAGAGTGTTAGCGATCCAAATCGTTTATTGTTCGACCGCCGCGTCAGCTTGATTCTGAGAGGCGGTGGTTAGCAATAGGCCGCCTGCAACCAAGATTCCGCTCAGGGTGATTCCCGAGCGTTTTGACGCCCGTTTGTCTCGGTCGCTTTCCGAATCATCCGAGCCATCGTCCGACGGGCCATCCCAACGGGCTACTAGGTCGGAACCGGGCTCATTTTCAAGGTCGCTGTCTAAACCGGGCGCATCGGCGAGTTGGAAGTTGCGTATACGCCCGACATTTGGAGCCAATTGGACACGCAGTCCCGTCTTGCCACTGGCGGCGAAAGTGTGGGGAAGCGAGCTTCCGGTGATCTGAATCAAGCCCCCATCGTCATCCACCGAGGCCGATACGGAATCACGTGAAACGCTTGGAGACGTGATCGCCGGTGCGGATGTTGGTGGTGGGCCTGCGGACTTTCCAGTGACCGGTTGGCCAATAGACGATGGATTTGTAGCCGGTTGAATAGTGGCGTTCGCGGTCTGAAGATCGATATGCCAGACATTATTCGTCGTGCGAGCTTCTGGAAGATCGAACAACGCTTCGGCGGAATCGAGTTTGCGAAGTTCGATTAAGCCACCTTCTTCATCTTCAAAGTCAACGACAGGCCGCTTGGGTTTCGGACGTTTGCTGATCGGAAACTCCTGTTGAATACCATCATCAGAGCCAAATTCTGGCGGCAACGATGAAGGCTCTTCGGCAATCGAGTTGATGCTTTGTTCCAGGATATCGACATCAATTTGAGCAGAACCTGTCGCTTGCAGGATTTCACTCGGTGAATCAAACAGCGTTTCAAAATCCGCGTCTTTGGATTCGAATTTAACCAGCACGGGGGAGACTGCGATCTGTCGACGAGGTCCTGGGAAGCGACGCCCAAGTTCTTCCACGGCCCGTTCGAAAGACGCTGCAACGCGTTCTGGAAATACACGATCCACTTCAGGGGGCAGCTGCCCGTCTGGATCCAATGCATCAGACGGAGCGGGCCGGTCGAAGCTTTCCAAAACGGTAGGATCGAAATCACGAAGTACAAAGACATTGATGGGTTTGCCATCAAGAGTGAACGCGATTTCATCACCCGGGCTATGGGCGGGCGTTCTGTCAGAAGCCTTCTGTTGGGGAGTTAGCAGCTGTGAAAAAAATGCCGCTCCCCCGTCGTCACCAGCCTCCAAAAGCACTCGGCGCGGTGGCAATTCAATCGCATCATCGATACCCGAGAAGATTGCAGCGGCCAGCATGGTGCGCATTTCCAAACGTTCGACGTTCAGCGGACGTCGAATCGGCGGATTTTTTCGCTGTGCATTCTTTTGCTGTGCAGCCGCGTTTTGCACCGGTTGTGAATTCTTCATAGGGGATCGGAATGGTTTCAAACGTTAGTTCGTCAGATTCCTTCGAGCGACGAGTTTGGTTTTAGTTCACGGTACTCTGGACGATCGAAAAACTGAGGCGGCGGTTCGAACCCTTTTTGAATCGCCAGTTGTACAGTTTCCTTGGCAAAGTCGATACAAGCCACCTGCGTGATGTTCGTTGGATGTTGATTCTTTTCAAGCAGCCTAATCACGGCAGCAGTCGCAAGGAATTCATCGGCAACGCTCGCTAGACGAGTTCCATCGTTTTCCCACAGTTGCCGTCGTTGCAATGTGAATTCGATCGATTC
Organism: Stieleria sp. JC731; assembly: GCF_020966635.1. Lineage (NCBI taxonomy): Bacteria > Pseudomonadati > Planctomycetota > Planctomycetia > Pirellulales > Pirellulaceae > Stieleria > Stieleria sp. JC731. The sequence continues at coordinate 13,347 of NZ_JAJKFQ010000005.1, forward strand.
GTCGGTGTTCCGATCATCGCGAAGCAGACGGGCACAATTGTAAAAGTGTTTGCTGAGGTATTCACGGTAGCGGGGGACTTCGGAGGCAGTCCGGTGGGCAACCATTTGGTGCTTGACAGCCTTGCGATACGATTCCAAAGCTCGCTTGGTTTGATGAAGTTTTTCCTGAACGAAGCCAAGGTTGTTGAGGATGCCGCCGAGCGTGCTCTGGATCTCGGCATCCTCGGTGAATTCATTGACTAGGTTCTGTTGAAACAGCAACGCTTGATCGAATGCTTCGCGTGCGTGTTCAAAATCGCCTTGTGACGCAAGAGCCAACCCAAGGTTGTTTTCAGTCACAGCTAGGTCACGCTGATGGGCAAGCGAAAACGGTTGACGATCGTGTAGCTGTCGTTGGATGTCTGCGGCTTGCCGATAGGACTCGATTGCCCCACCGGGATCACCGTAGGCAGAATGCGCTGCTCCCAGGCTATTGAGCGTCAACGCGACTTGGCTCGCAAGTTTCGAATCACTTTGATTGCGATTTAACGCTTCGATTTGAATCTGCAAAGCTTCTTGAGCGTATTGGATCGATTTGGCTGGCGCCTTGTCCGCAAGCAACCCACTGAGGTTTTGATAAGTGGATGCCAGCTGCCGCTGCAACGTTTCGTTGTCTTCTTGAGTGCTCGCGATTTCCAGGCTGCGCTGCAGTGTTTTTTCGGACTCTTCGATCCGATTAGTTTTTCCAAGTAGCAGCGCATAGTTGCCCATCGAAAGCGACAATGCCGTTTGAAACTCAGGCGAATCGGGCGATTTCGCAATCAACGAATTGCCTAAAGAAATCGCCGAGATGTAATGTTCCTCGGCCGATTGATATTGTCCTGCCCGTTCGAGCGCCAGTGCCAGATTGTTTTCGCTCGTTGCGAGTTGGTTACTCAGTTCAGTATCGGTTGGCGAGTTCGCAACCAATTTCTCTAACAGCGCACGGGACAGTTCGAGAGAGTCGATCGCGATTTCCGAAGATCCAATTTCGTTTTGCAGTGATCCGATTTTGCCGTACGTGATTGCTAGGTCGTGCGTCAGTTTAGGATCGTCGTCGGCTTGTTCGGCGAACTTCTCGTAGTATGTCAACGTCTCTTGAAGCAATTGACGTCGTACCGATTCTGCCTCGGGGATATCGGCAAGCAACTCGGCCATCTTTGCGCCAAGCTGGTCCACTGTGGTTCTGGCAAGTTGTCCACTCCGTTTGGCAAGGAGCGCGTTCCGGTCAGATTCCTGCTTTGCCGATGCGATCAAAGCGGTGCTGATCGCGAGAATGAAAAGTAAGACGATTCCGGAGGCAAGTCCAACCGCAACGGCTTTCTTGCGAGTCATCGCCCACAATGCGAGCCGGTCCAATTGGGTCGGGGCCCGTGCCAGGGTGGGCGTGCCTTCGAGTGCTCTCTGTAAATCCTGTGCGAATTCCAACGCGGTATCGTAGCGATGGTCTCTGCTTTTCGACATCGCTTTGGCGATGACCGTTTCGATCGCCTTGGGGATATCCGATCGTATCGAACTGATCGGAGGCGGCAGACGTTCTTCGATTTGTCGCAGCACCACAGGTGTTTCGCCGCCCTCGAACGCCGGACGTAAACAAAGCATTTCGTACAACGTCACGCCTAGTGAATAGACATCTGTGCGTCCATCCACGATGGCTGATTCGCCCCTGGCTTGTTCAGGGCTCATGTATTTCATGGTGCCCACGATGTCGCCGCTTCGCGTCATCGAGGCTTCCGTTTGACATCGGGCCAAACCGAAGTCGGTGACCCAAACCTTTCCATCGTTACCAAGCAACAAGTTCGAAGGTTTGATGTCGCGATGGACGATCCCGGTTTCATGGGCCGCATGAAGAGCGCCGGCAATCTGGATGGCTTCGGTGACGCAATCCGAATAGTCAGGCTGAATCTGTTTGTCGCGTTGTTCAACGATCCGTTCGCCAAACGATTGCCCGTCGACAAATTGCATCGCGTAGTAATGCACGCCACGGTCCATCCCAACCGTGTAAACGGGAACGATACAAGGATGATTGAGCTGCGCTGCGGCTTGAGCTTCGTGTTTAAACCGTGTGATTTGTCTTGCATCCAGTACGGCTGCAAAGGGCAACAGCTTGATCGCGACAACTCGGTCCAACGAAATTTGTTGAGCGCGATAAACAACACCCATGCCTCCGCGGCCGACTTCTTCGATCAACTTAAAGTCGCCGAGGACAGATTCTCCCGGATCGGTTTGAGCTGCTTCGTCGGTTCTGAAATTGCGAGGCGAAAAGCCAGCGGCAACTTGATGCAAATCTTCGAGTCCATTGACATAGGATTTCAATGGATCAAGAAGTTCCGGATCATCACCGGCCAGCTCGGCGATATCGGGCGGTGTGCCCTGTTCCAAAAGCGACAGATAGCGATCCAGCAATGTGGCCAATCGGTCCTTCTGCGCAGCAGTCAAATGCCGGGTCATTGCCGGTTCGACGCTCAGATCGGTCACCGAAAAATCTTGCATCACTGAAGTCTTGCATCACAGGGTGGTTGCACCCCAGGTTGATCACTAGGCCTGAGGCTCGTCACAGGTTTGTTTGAACTTGTCCATCGCTCGCAACCAAAGCATGCGAACAGTCCCGGGCCGTCTTTCCAGTCGCTCAGCGATTTCATTGAAAGATAGGCCTTGCAGGTTCCGAAGCACGATCACGTCACGATATTCGGGACGTAGCTTTGCCAACTGGTCAGCCAACTCGACCGCGCGTTCTCGTCGCCGAGTCGGTTCGCTTGGCGAGGGCCCACGATCGGTCAGGATGTTGGCGAAGTGACAAACACTTTCATCAAGCTGGGCGCTAATCGCTTCGATCGAAATCTCACGGCGCATGTCACGCTTTTGCGCGTGGAAATGGGTGTCGATCGCGTCACGGAGGCAATTCATCAATATCTGTCGTAGCCAGCACAGCAGTTCGGGTTCGCTGGCGCCGCGAAAGTTATCAAAGTCGCGGTGGGCAGCCAGCATGGTTTCTTGGACAAGATCCGAAGGATTCATTCTGCGTCGCAGCCGCTGGTCAAGCTGAGTGGTCGCCAGGACGGTGAGGTAGTTGCGGTACAGCTGTAGCAAGTCACCTAGAGGCCCAAGATCCGCCTTCGGGTTATCCGATTCGCCACGAGCCAGAGCGAGAAGTTCGGGCATCGAAATCGGATCGTCAAACGTCAAGTTCGGAGGGTTGGACGTTGCTTCGTGATTCGACATGGCTTCGTCGTAAGACATGGCAGTTTGATAAGTCGTTTCCGCCGGAGATTTCAGACCAGGTACCGCTGCTGTTTTATGTATATCGATGTTTTTTAAAGCACCCCGTCAGTCAAGCTGCGCCAAAAACCTCTCTGATGCACTGGGAAAAGTACCGCTTTGACGACAATCACGACGATTCGGTTCCAAGCTAGGCTGCTGGGCCAGTAGCGTGGTGAAATGGCAAAGAAAATTCGGCAATCGGGCAACTTGCAGATCGCCAACGCGAGAATCGTAACGACAAGAAGCTTCGATCATTGCTCGACCGAGCCGTTGTTCAAGTCCGAGGTGGCCTCGATGGCGGGTATCAGCCTCGTTTCCATGCCCATTTGCTAGGGTTTTAACCAGTCAGGTCTTCAGCGTATCCCATTCTGAGTCTATTCAAGTTCTGGAGAAACGCAGATTAGTTTTGTGTGCCATCACGGTCGGGTTTATAGGCGGCTGTTGCAGAGGGGGCCGTGGACACTTTGACATTCATCCGGGCTTTTCAGTTAAACTACTAAACCCCTCCTTCGGTTCCCCGCCAAGTAACCGGCCCATGACTGCTCCTCGCGTAGATTTTGTTCAGCGATTCCTGTTTCCGAAGCTGACGCTGTGCCTCGCATTCAGCGTGCATTGCCTCGGACTGGGCTTCGGACTGGGGCTTTGCGGGCACGTTTATGCTGGCGAAGCGGATGACGCAACGATGTTTTTCGAGTCATCCATTCGGCCTCTGTTGGTGGAACATTGTCTGGATTGTCATTCCAGTGATACCGAGGCTAGCGGCGGTCTTGAACTTGATTCTCGTGTCGGCTGGGAGGAAGGTGGTGATCTTGGAACAGCCGTCGTTCCCGGCGAACCGACGCTCAGCTTGCTGATCACTGCGATCGAATTTGACGACCCCGATCTGCAAATGCCACCCGACGGCAAGTTGGATCAAAAGGCGATCGATGCGTTTCGAAAGTGGGTCGAACTGGGGGCACCGGATCCTCGTGAACCCAGCCAATCCGGCACACCTGCGAATCGCTCCAGCGGTCTGTCCGTTGCCGATGCGCAGGATCATTGGGCCTACCGACCATTATCAACGCAAACAGGTTTTTCGATTGATGGATGGATCGATGCCAGGCTAAACGAAGCTGGGCTTGTACCTGCTGCGCCTGCCGAACGCCGTGTGCTCGCAAGGCGACTGTCGTTCGACCTTTGTGGTTTACCACCGACGCGTGAATTGGTCGATGCTTTCGTGAAGGATGATTCGCCTGATGCCTACGAACACTTGATTGAGAATCTGCTTTCGTCTCCCGCCTATGGCGAGCATTTGGCTCGTCGTTGGATGGATGTCGCTCGCTATGCCGAGTCGATCACACTTCGTGGTTTCATTTTGCCGGAAGCATGGCGATACCGAGACTACCTGATCGAGTCATTCAATTCGGATCGACCCTTCGATCAGATGATCCGCGATCAGTTGGCGGGAGACCTACTACCATCGGCTGATCCCGAAGAGACCCGGCGACGCGCAATAGCAACTGCATTCCTGGCGATGGGGAATTCCAATTTGGAGGACCAGGACAAGACAAAACTTGAATTCGATCATCTCGATGAACAGTTGGAAACGATCGGACGAGCCTTCTTGGCCCAGACCATCGGTTGTGCCCGATGCCACGACCATAAATTTGATCCCATTCCCACACGCGACTACTACGCACTGGCTGGTATCTTTCGCTCAACAACCCCGCTAAAGCATGCGAACCTATCGAAGTGGATCGAACAGCCGTTGCCGCTTGAAGCATCTCAACAGGTCAAATATGAACTGCTCGATGATGTGTTGAAGAAAGCTCGGCCAGCCCTCCGTCAGCTGGACGAACAGATCAAGGAGTTGGGAAAGTCGACAATTGATCATGTCGACATCGAGTCATTGCCAGGTTTCGCGGTCGACGACAACGATGCAACCTTTGTCGGTGAATGGACTGAAAGCTCGTTTATCAAACCGTATGTCGGATCAGGGTATCGACATGACGGGACGACTGGGCAAGGCATGAAAACCGCGACATTTGAACCGGCCAATCTGCCGACCGGAGACTACGAGGTTCGTCTCGCGTACACCGCACATGCGAATCGAGCGACGAATGTGACAGTGACCGTTTTCAGCGCGAATGAATCCAAAACGATTCTGGTCAATCAACGCAAAACTCCCGATATCAATGGCGTTTGGATTTCGTTGGGGACCTATCCGTTCGAAGCAGACGGTCAGGCGTTTGTAATCGTTTCCAACGCGAACGCAGACGGATGCGTGATCGCAGACGCGGTGCAGTTCATCCCTGCTGAAGGCGTCAACGATGGCTCGCCAGTGGATGTTGATGCGGTGGATCAGAAGAAACTGGCCAAACTGCGAAGCCATCGTGCGGAGCTCGCAAAGCAATTGTCGATAGCCGAAGCCGAACTAAACGGTCGTCCGAAGTACTTAACGATCATGGAATCGGAACCGAAGCTCGAAACGAACATTCGTATCCGTGGAAATACGCATCAGCTTGGTGACCCTGTACCGCGTGGCTTTTTGAGCGCGATCGGTCCCGCCAGCGAGTATGCTTCGCTGATCGATCAAACCGGAAGTGGACGAGTTCAACTGGCGGGCTGGATCGCGGACTCACGCAACCCATTAACGGCACGCGTCTATGCCAATCGTGTGTGGTCTTGGCTGATGGGTGAAGGTCTGGTTCCAACTGAAAACAATTTTGGCACCACGGGGCGTTCACCGACTCATCCTGAGTTATTGGACTACTTGGCCGATGAATTGATTCGCCATGACTGGTCGACAAAGCACTTGGTTCGTTTAATCGTTTCAAGTAAAGCTTATCGACGTTCCACCGCCGAAAGCGAAATGTGCCGTAGCATCGATCCAGAAAATCAATTGTGGTCTCGCTTTCGAATGAAACGGTTGCCGGTTGAATCGGTTCGCGATGCCATGTTGTTCTTCAGCGGCGAGCTGCGATCGACGATGTTCGGCGAAACGATTCGAGAAGGCACCAAGTCGGACTATGACTACCAACATGGTTTGCCTAGGCGAAGTGTGTATCAACCTGTCTTTCGGAATTCGCTGCCGCCTCTGTTCGAAGTCTTTGATTTTGCAGACGCCAGCGTTTCGGTTGGGCAACGGTCGCGGAGCACCGTCGTTTCGCAATCGCTAGCGATGATGAATGATCCCTGGGTGATAAAACGGGCGACCAAAGCTGCGGAACGGTACAGGATCGATTTTCAGTCGCCATCGCTGCAACTGATCGATGAAATCTATCAAGACTGCTTCGGGCGATTGCCCAGTGACGACGAACGGCAGCTTTGTTTGACGTTTTTGAACGCGTCAGCGAAAGAATCCTTCCGGCAAAAGCTCGTCGATTTGATTCAATCGCTATTCGCGTCGACCGACTTTCGATATCTGGAGTAACCCAAGTATGACTGGGACGGACAACGTCAGTCTTCGATCAACGCGACGACGAGTTTTGCAGCAATCCGCCTGCGGGTTTGCCGGATTGGCAGCGAGTGCATTCGCAAGTCAGCAAGCGGGTTTCGCACATGCCGAACCTCATTTTCAGCCGCGGGCCAAGCGAGTGATCTTCCTGTTCATGCAGGGCGGCGTTAGCCAAGTTGACTCGTTCGACTACAAGCCTGAACTTGAAAAACGACACGGCGACTCCATCCGCTTCAATGACGCTCGCGAGCTTGCGAAGACTGGGAAACGCGGCGGCGAGCAAAGGTTGATGAAATCGCCTTGGAAGTTCCAGCAACATGGCGAAAGTGGCCGCTATGTTTCAGAACTGTTTCCGGAAACGGCGCGCCATGTCGATGATTTGTGTTTTCTACATGGGATGCATACCGACGGCGTCGCGCATGGGCCTGCAACGCTTTTTCTGCATTGCGGTTCGACCAATTTCGTTCGTCCATCTGTCGGATCGTGGATCTACTATGGGCTAGGAACTGAGAATAGCGATCTGCCGGGATTCGTAACGATCAGTCCTTCGATCGGCAATGGCGGGCCACGCAATTATGGCACTGCGTTCTTGCCGGCTAAGTTCCAAGGCACCGCGATCGGCTCGGCAAGTCACGATGAACTGAAACTGGAAAATCTCAGTCGCACCGGATCCACACCACAGCGGCAGCAGGATCAGTTGCAGTTGATTGAGCGACTGAACCGTCAACAAGTCCTGCGGCGGGGAACGACAAGCAGCGAATTCAATGCGATCGCCGAATCGTATCGCCTGGCTTGGCGACTGCAGCAAGTTGGGCCAGATATCCTGGATTTGACGACTGAATCAAAGCAGACTTTGTCTGAATACGGAATCGACAAAGCAGAGACTCGCGGATACGGCGAGAAATGTTTATTGGCACGGCGATTATGCGAAGCCGGTGTTCGATTCATCCAAGTCAACTACGGCGACAACTCGGCCAACCCGGCTTGGGACCAACATTCGAATTTGCCCAAACATGCACAACATGCGAGGGCTGTTGATCAGCCGATCGCCGCTCTGCTCGCGGATTTGAAACGTCGCGGATTGCTGGAGGACACGATCGTTTGGTGGGGGGGCGAGTTTGGTCGGACGCCTTATTCGCAAAGCAATGGCACCGGACGTGATCACAACCCCGGCGGATTCACGGTTTGGATGGCCGGTGGAGGCTTTCGTCCTGGAATCGCGTATGGTGAGACCGACGAATTCGGATTCGCGAGTGTGCAAGGGAAGGTCCACATGCATGACTTGCACGCAACCTTGTTGCACCAGTTGGGGCTGAACCACGAGCAGTTGACCTATCGACACGCCGGTCGTGATTTTCGATTGACCGACGTGTACGGACGCGTCATTAAGGACGTGTTGGTCTAGGGCGAGGACGCAGTTAACCGCGGCTAACGCCGTTGCGGATCAGGTTGGCTGGAGTTCCTGAGCCGATTCGCGCTAGTGACGGTTGTTGGGATAGGGCGTGAACGCACTTAACCGCGGCTAGCGTCGTTGCGGCTCAGGTTGGTTGGAGATCCTGAGCCGGTTCGCGCTTGCGACGGTTGTTGGGATAGTACGTGTGCGCAGTTAACCGCGGCTAACGCCTTTCGGCTCAGTTTGGTTGGATTTCCTGAGCCGGTTCGCGTTAGCGACGGTTGTTGGGATAGAACATGTTCGTTCTTAGCTGCGTGCCGCTTGAGCTTCAAGCTCCAATGCCAATGCGGCTTCTTCTGCGATTTGCGCTGCCGTACGGCGACGTCGCTTGCGTGGTTTCGCGTTCATCCATTCCTTCGTCAACACTTCGAAAACTTCAGGAGTTTCGTAGCGGACGATGTTCTTACCTTCGGGCATCGGGCCGATCAGACCACGAAAGACCGGCAAGCCGCGCAAGGCCAAGTCGGTGCTGCAATCGTCGATCCCGATTTGTTGATGCGAAGTCATCAACGGATCGATCGATGGGTAGTCTGAAATCATCAGCGAACCGTCACGTGAACGCGTCACGACACGGTAGGTGTCTTTCTTGGCCATGGTGCCTCCAAATAAGGAAGTGGCGCTGGAGAGTCTGAGAGGGTAGCGCTCATTCCCGACGCTCTCGCAAATTTGCGACAAGCAATCGTCAATTTGGGAGGATGACGAAGGGCCGCAAGCAACGGATGTCATCACGTGCCGAGCAACGACGTCTGCCCACTAACCGTGCCAAGGTAAACTTGATCAAGGCCAGCATGAGGATCAGGACGGCAGACGTCGGTGCTCTGAAGCAGCGTGATTCCAACCGACATTGGGAGGGAGAGGCGTCAGTTGAGCATCGATTCGAGGGTTAATCGAACACAGGAGGTATCGACGATCCAAAAACATCCGTGCACGAAAGATCGACGAATGTGTTTGGCTTTGTGGTCGACAGGCGACACACCAGGATTGACGCGACCATTGGGATTGAAAGGCGCAAAGCGGTTTACGCTTGCAAGCGGAACCGCGCCATCGATCGTTGTTTTCGACTCGGTCGGCACAGCCAGTACAATCAGTCATCTTTGGCTGGCAAGACTAATGCTTCGCTTGGCTTTCGATCATCTGCCTTAGCAAAGCGATTCGAGTCGGAAGTTTTGTTTCTTTCCATTGAAGTAGCGGGAGCGTGACCGAGCCGTCCGCTCGCGTCGTCGTGGCTGCGATATGAACGCCGGCTTGCGCTGCGGGTACAAAATGCTCGGCAAATTCTGGCCCCAAATCCCTTCCTCCGATTTGTAGCCGAACCGCAGTCTGGCTGGGGCGATCGGTAGGTTTCGGGGAACCAAGTCGAATGTGTGCCGGAAGGTCGGTGCTGTACCGGTCGAGCGATTGATTCGTGGTCCAACGCAGGACTGCGGACAGATTTTCTTCGTAATTCAGCCGTACCAAGACCGCTCGGCGCATCCGGCGCTCACTAAAAGGTGCGTTTAGTTTTGCGATCAGTTGTGAGAGCAGATCGGAACAGACGACTTCTTCGCCACTGGCAAATGCGTTCTCGGTCACGATGATTCCCAAGTAGTCGTGTCCGAAGAGATCTGCATAGGGGGCCGACAGGTCATTCGCACCAGACGCTGCAGCCAACATGGAGGATAAGATCGACGCTTCGATTTTTTGCGAATGTATGACGGGCGTTTGAGCTCCGTCTAGCTTTTCTTGCAACCGAGGGTAGCAGGTCTCCGGATTGCCCAGGACCCATACGCGATCGGCGTGTCGAAATAGATCGCCCATCGTCGCCGTGATATTTCCATCGCGGCCGATCGTTAGTTTCAAGGCACGCTGGCTGGGATCGCTATCGGCAGTCGAAAGGCGAATTCGAGAATCAACCAGCCATTCGACTAGCCGTTTCGATTCTTCGATCGTCGGGTTCTGAACCGAAACGATTGGAGATGCAGGCAATTCAAGTTGCGAGACGAGATTTTGAATATCTAAGCTTTCGCTATCTCGCAGCGAACGACCAACGGGGGTGCTTCGAATCGCGGATAGCTCGGTTCGAGCGATTGGGCAATCGACCTGAACTGTAGGCTCGCCGTTTGTGTCCTGAAGAAGGTCGTCGCAGCCAAGTGGGCAGAAAGGGCAAACGAAGGAGGACGGCACAGACAGAAGCCTCGGTGAATCGTAGACAGCAGGTGAGATCATCTCACGGCCGCGATTCTAACATGACAGCGGCGAGGTGTCTGGCGCGGTCGCCGCAACATTGGATGGTGGCGAACTGAATCGTTTTGCAGACAAATTCAAACGACGATCGGTTGAGCGTAATTCGAACGTGAATTCGTTTCGCAGTTCGCCATTAGCCATGGATACGCGGTTTACTGTGGATCCGTGTGACGAGGCGGTTGCCCCGTCACACAATAAGATCAAACCCACAAGCGGCTATTAACCGTTGATAGCCAGGTTTGTTTCTCACCAAGTCGCCTTCTGCTCCACAATCCAGCGGGGATGAACGCTGACTACACGGAGAGAAGGGCGACAACAGAAAACCCGAAAGGCGACTAAGCCTTCGGTTCTTTACGAAGGTCCAACCACTCGGTGTGGAAGGTGCCTTCTTTGTCGGTACGTTGATACGTGTGTGCACCGAAGTAATCGCGTTGAGCTTGCAGCAAGTTTGCTGGTAGGCGAGACATGCGGTAACCGTCGTAGTAGCACAATGCGGTGCTGAACGCAGGAACGGGGATGCCCACGACGGAAGCCAACGCGACAACCTTGCGCCATTTTTCTTGACACTTCTCGACAGCTTCTTCGAAGTACTTGTCCAGCATCAAGTTTTCCAGGTCGGCATCTTTGTCGAACGCTTCTTTGATGCGATCGAGGAACTGGGCGCGGATGATACAACCGCCACGCCACAACAGTGCTGCCGCACCGTAGTCGAGACCCCAGCCGTGTTCTGCCGATGCGGCTTGCAACTGCACAAAGCCTTGGGCATACGAAACGATCTTGGAGGCATAGAGTGCTTGGCGGACAGCTTCGATGAATTCAGCTTTGTTTCCTGCGAGCGACTTCGCGACGGCTTGCAGTTCGGGATTAGACGATTCCGAAGGTCCGTTCAGTTTTTCGCTGGCACGAACACGAGCTTCTTTCTGTGCTGACAATCCGCGAGCGAACACAGCTGTGGTGACCAGGGTGCTAGGCACGCCTAGGTCCAAAGCCAGTTGGCTCATCCATTTACCGGTTCCCTTGGCTCCGGCGACGTCCAAGATTTTGTCGACAAGGTAGCCGTCGCCACCTTGGTCATCTTTGACGCTGAAGATGTCGCGGGTGATTTCGATCAGGTAGCTTTGCAGTTCACCCTCATTCCACTGTTCGAAAACGTCGTAGAGCTCTTCGTTGCTGAGGCCACCGAGTTCGCTAAGCAATTGGTACGCTTCGCAAATCAACTGCATATCGCCATATTCGATCCCGTTGTGGACCATCTTGACGTAGTTGCCGGCGCCACCACTGCCGAGCCATTCGCAGCAAGGGATGTCGTTGTTCGGGCCGACTTTTGCCGCGATCGACTGGAACATTTCTTTGATGTGTGGCCACGCGTCGGCGCTGCCGCCGGGCATCAAACTTGGGCCTTTCAGGGCGCCTTCTTCACCGCCACTGACGCCGCAGCCGACGTACAGCAATCCTGCTTCTTCAACCTGTTTGACACGACGTTCGGTGTGTTCGAAGTACTCGTTGCCGCCGTCGATGATGATGTCGCCAGGTTCGCAGTATGGAAGCAGTTGCTCGATGATCGCGTCAACGGCGGGGCCTGCTTTGACCAGCATCATCAGCTTGCGAGGTCGTTTGACCGACTTCACAAATTCTTCGATGGAGTGGGTTCCGACGAAGTTTTTGCCAGCGGCGCGACCGTTGATCAGGTCGTCGACCTTGCTGGTGGTACGGTTGTACACGGCGACCTTGTATCCGCGACTCTCGACATTAAGGGCCAAGTTTTCGCCCATGACAGCCAAGCCAATTAAACCAAAATCGCAATCGCCGCTCATTTTTATGCTCTTCAGGCAGAGAGGAGTGAAGTTAAGTGAAGTTATTCGTAGGTGCCAAATTCTACGGCGTGGTAAAAAAACCGAAAGCCGGGGGCGCGAACACTAGTGAAGAGCTACACTAAATTAGGCTCGGTATGGGGTTTGCAGGTCTCGCACGACGGATATTTCGTTCGATCCAACCCCAGCATCTGTGCCTGTAACTGCCCCCTCATCAGCAAAATCACCAGGTTGACCGAGAATTTGGCCGGCAATTGATGCCAAACCTCGGCTGAATTTGGCTTGTTTCTTGCTCAGGGGCAGGTGACTAATTAATGTCACAGATCTGTATCTTCTCCTTCCTACGCTCCGAATCTTCTGGTCGCGACCTTGAAATTGGTTTTCCCGATGAATCGTCCTTTCCGCGCCATTCCCATCGCTCTGGCCGTTTTGTTGCTTTCGATCCCCTCGGTCGTGTTCGCCCAGAACACCGGCAACAACGGTGGTGGAACAACATTTGATTTTGGTCAGCCAATCGCCGGTGTTGATATCGATGCCAAAGGCGTTTTGAAGGTCCGTACTTTTGATCCACGCGTCGCACGTCAGCGTCTGATGGCTGCCCGTCAGCAACGTGACAACAATCTAATGCGTGCAAGCGACTTGCGAAAAGTTTCCTTGCAGCGATTGGAAAAGGCTGCTCAGGAGCAATTGGAAAGCAAAGGCGAATTGAGTGACGATCTTAAAGCACTCGCCGGCCTGACCAGTGTGCAGTACGTCTTCTACTATCCAGAAACCAAAGACATCGTTTTGGCTGGACCTGCCGAAGGGTTCGTTGCGGACCCCACCGAGCGATTCGTGGGAATCAACTCGGGCAAGCCAACCGTGTTGCTGGAGGACTTGGTCGTCGCTTTGCGAGCTTTCGCGCCAACCGGACAACCGACCGGAGTCATCAGCGTTTCGATCGATCCAACTTCGGAAGGTTTGCAACGCATGCAGCAATTCTTGGCGTCGGTTCGCGGAAAGGTTCGCCCGAGCGATGCCCGTCAATTGGCGATGGGCCTGAAAAACAATCTGGGATTGCAAACCGTTTCGATCAACGGTGTTCCCAACGATACGCACTTCGCTCGCGTTCTTGTCGAAGCTGACTATCGCATGAAACTGATCGGAATCGGGTTGGAGCGACTTCCAGTTCCGATGAAAAGCTACGTTGACCGCGCCAACCCAGCATCGGTCGCGGCAAATGCGATGGAACGTTGGTACTTCCAGCCCAGCTACGACGGAATCTCGGTTAGCGAAGACGGGTTGGCAATGAAGATCAACGAACGTGGCGTTCAACTAGTCGGCGAAAATGAGCGAGTTGCCGGCGGCAACCGAACGATCACAAAACGAGTCAACAAGGCGAGCCAAGCGTTCTGCCAAGACTTCACCGAGAAGTTTCCTTTGATCGCTGACAAAGTCCGCATCTACGCGGAAATGCGTCAGTTGATGGATATTTCGATCGCGGCAGCTTATATCCAAGAGCAAGACTTTTACGGCCAGTCGGAATGGGCCATGCCGGTCTTGGGCAACGAGTCTTCAGTTGCCGTTCAGACGTATACTGCTCCTGAACAGGTTGAAACCGCCGTCAATGCGATTTGGCGAGGCAACACCTTGATGACCCCGCTCGGTGGTGGCGTTCAAATGCAGCCACGCAAAGCTCTGACAACTGACAATCTGGTTGTCGATCGCGAAGGCAAAAACGATGCTGTGAAGCAGTCGGCCGGGCCTGCTGACCTGGAAGATGGTCAGTGGTGGTGGGACTGATTCGCTTTTTAATTGATTCAGCGCTAAACTGGTCAGCGAAGTTCTAACTTTGCTGGCCAGTTTTTTTATGGATCAAGAGACATCTTCGCCGTCGAAGCCCTCCTCAAAACCACAGCGGGTTCGCATCCCGGGGACGCTCCCCACCGGTGCCGACACGCCGATGGTCGTTGTGTACGACCAGACGCAAGATTGCCCCTATCTTGAAGATCTGACCGCCAGGATGCCTCTGGAGCATCCGATTGCTCGTTTGAAGCCATCGGGGCTCGATAGCCTGTTGGCTCGTGGGTATCGACGCACGGGACCGTTTTTCTATCACACGCGCTGCGCTAATTGTCAGGCATGCATTCCGGTACGAGTCGACGTTGGTCAGTTTCGTATGACATCGTCGATGAGGCGAATTGCCAACCGTGCGAAACGTGAATTGGATGTTCGCTGGGGAGCCCCAAAAGCGGATGAGGCTCGGTTGAATATCTTTAACAGTCACCGCCTGCAGCGTGACTTGGCTAGGCATGGTCCAAGCACGATGGCGGACTACCACGAGTTTCTGGTCGCAACCAGCGTCGATACCTGCGAAATCACCTTCTATCGCAACGACCAGCTGATCGGTGTCGCGATCACCGATATCGCCGCAGATTCCTTGAACGCGGTCTACACCCACTTCGATCCGAGCCACTCAAAGTATTCGATCGGAACGCTCGCGATTCTTTTGCAAATCGAAAAAGCCATCCAGACGCGGCGACAATACGTCTACCTCGGGTTATATGTCGCTGAAAATCGGCATCTGAACTACAAGCAGCGGTTCTTGCCTCAAGAGCGATTGATTGATGGGGAATGGATGGTGATCGAGGCAAATTGATACACGTGTTGCTGCTGCGTTTTGATACATTTCAGCATTGCCTGTCCGGCTTTCAGAAGAAGTTTTCAATTGGCACAAATTTTTCACCGTCAATCGCCGGGCTGATACACATAGGATTGATCGACCTCGACCAGGGAGTCTCTCGGCGATGAGATGCGTTCGAAACAGACATTGGATAGCGTTAATCTTGGCTGCGGCGATCGGTCCTGTTTCCTCCTTTGCGGAGGAGACAAACGTTGTATCAACAACAGCCGCTCGCGCGATCCAAGCTGGGGAATTTGCGGTGGCCAAATCGGCGGTCGAGCAATCCGGCAACGATCAGTCACTACGGGATCAATGGTTAGGCAAAATTGCCCAGTCTCAGTCGTCGATGGGAGAGTCCGTTGGAGCTTTGCGGACACTGCGTGACATCGATTCGCCATCAATCCGGCAGGGGGTTCTTGAGCATGGCCCTTCGGTTAACGCGAACGGGGCTTCTGGCGGCGGTGCGTTTGCCGACTTCGATAGTCTGATGCAATTGATTCAGACGACCGTGGTACCTGATACGTGGGAAGCCTTGGGTGGCAACAGCACGATGGCTGCCTATCCTCAAGGAATTTTTGTCGATCCACAGGGCACCGTTTCTGTCAGCGCGACTTCGCAATCACCGGACACGCAAGACGAATTGGCCAATCTGCGAAGCGTCTTGACCGAGGCGGTTGGCGAATCAAATGTCGATTGGCGTGCCCCGGCAGCGATGCGCAGCGTTTCGTTTCGAAGACTAAGAGACGCGATCGCACAGCGTCGAATCACCGGCCAAGATTTGGGCGACGTGATCCGCAATCTGGGCGGACTATCAACGATTCAGTATGTCGTGTTCACAGACGACGACATTGTGATCGCGGGACCTGTCGGCGGCATCCTCGAAAGTGACGGTTGGTTCGTCGATGCCCAGTCCGGTATGGCCACGATGCGATTGGATTTTCTTTCACGCAGTTTGAAGTCCTGTTTGTCGGACGCTGCCTTTGGCTGCACCATCGATCCGACCCATGAAGGTATGCAGGCGGCGATGCAAGTCGCCTCCGAAATTCAAATCGGTAAGCGTCCGATCGCCAAGGCGGCTGATGATCTTGGCGAAGCGTTGGGGATGCAAAACGTTCAAGTGTTTGGTGCTCCGGGTGACAATGCGCTCGCACTTCTGATGGTCGAAGCAGATCGTCACATGAAGCAGTTGGCATTGGGCGTTCATCCGATGCCTGAGAATGCGATCAACTATTTGGATGCCGTCGATCAGCTGATCGACCAGGGACCGCCAAGTGATTTGTTGTTGAGGCTATGGTTTACTGCAAATGCGATCGACGTCCGAACCGATCAAGACCAGAAGGTGTTCGAGCTGCAGGGTACACCGATTCGGCTGAGCCGCGAAAACCAACGCGCGCTCGCCAACGGCGGGCGTGGTGCTGTGATTGCGGATCCGCGTAGCGAATTGTTCGTCGCGGATTTCAATCGAAATTGGGATCGGATTCGTGAGCTGTATCCGATTTATTCGTCGCTTGAGTCGCTTTATCGATCGGCCGCGATTGCACAATTGATTGATCAGTACGGCAGTTCCGAAACGCATCACCAGTTGGCGGAAAGTTTGTCCGGTGAAGAAGACCAATCCATTTGGTTGCTCCACGCACCACGCCAGGTTCCATCGATCGCTACCCGCCACACGGTTCGCCGGGGCAAGCAGCGTCATCAAATTGTCTTAGCCAGTGGTGGCGTCTTCATATCGCCTGATGATGTCATTGACGATCAACTGGTGACATACGCATCGCTGAGCGACCGTTCGACGATCGCAAGCGACAAGCCGATCATGATCCAGCAATGGTGGTGGGATCTTCCTTAATTGGAATTGCTTCAAGTTAGTCGGCGATCGCGGAGTACGCTTTGCATCTGATGGATGTTGTGTTCGCCGATTGCCGCTGCTGGTCTCTAGTGTTCTGTCTCGTAGCGTTTCAGATCGACCAGTCGCCTGTTGTAGGCGTCGATGGTTTCTTTTCGCCGAAGCATTCCGAGCAATTTGCGAGGCTGATCGGGATGAATCACTGGCAACTCATCCAGGTTAAGCGACGTAAAACGCTTTAAAGCGGTATTCAGGTTGTCTTCTGGAGAAACCGATATGAAGTTGCTGATCATGACGTCTTCGGCATTAACCAGCTTCCACAGTGTGTCATCGTACAGGTAGGCACGGACGTCTTCGTCACTGAAGATTCCGATCATGTTGTCTTCGGAATCGATGACCGGAAAGTAATGCTGGTTGGTGTAGGCCAAGCCGTGAACAATTTCGTCCAGGCTCATACCTTCGGAGATTCGGACAACGTTTTGGTCATTGCGGTAAATGTCTTCGACACGCAAGCCTTCCAAGACATCGACAATAAAGTCTCCTCGGTGTGCGCGTGAATCCATTCGTGTTGGGACTTGTTTCTCATAGAGCCGAAACCTTCGGCACATAAAGAACGTCAACGTCGAAACCAACATTGTGGGCAGCAGCAGGCCATAGTCCCCGGTGAGGGCACGGACCATGATGATCGTCGAAATTGGTGCTCGCGCAACGCCGGCAAAGAACCCGGCCATTCCCACGACCGCAAACGCTTCGGGTTCGCTGACCAAGCTGGGGACGATCGCTTGAAACGTCAGGCCAATCGATGCACCAATGCAGCCGCCGATCACCATGGATGGGCCGAAGACACCACCGGCACCACCGGAGCTGATTGTTAAAGCGGCGGTCAGTGTTTTTCCAACAGCGATCGCTAACAAAAGGGGAATACCCATTTGGCTGGCCGCGGTCACAGCGACCTGAAGAGACCCGTAGCCGGTGCCCAGCACACCCAGCACTCGCGCATCGCCGCGGAAAAGATAAAGCAAGCCAATTGCCGCTAATCCGGCAAGACCGGCACCGATTGCTGGCCGCAGGTGAGGGACGATCGGCAGTTTTTCAAACAGTTGACGTGTCCCGTGTAGAACCCGCACGTATCCGATCGCAACGATCGTCAAAACGATCGCCAGTATTCCATAGGGCAGCAATTCGAAAGGCGTGCTGAAAAGGTGCTGCAGGTCTTCACCAAACAGCGGGACGAAGCGAGATTCAGCCGGAAGCGACTGGGTGTAGACGCTATACGCGATCACTGCAGCTGCCGAAGACGGCAGTATCACGTCGGCCTCAAGGTCGGCATCGCTATAGAGGATTTCGCCTGCGAAAATCGCTCCGGCCAGGGGCGCGCGGAAGATCGCCCCCACCCCCGCCCCCATACCCGCGGCGAGCAGGATGCGGCGTTCGCGGTTGGATAGTTTTAGTTTGGCGCTGAGCGCCGAGGCGAAGCCCGCGCAGATCTGAGCGATCGGGCCTTCGCGTCCTCCCGACCCTCCCGTTCCCAAGGTGATTGCCGAAGCCAGTGTCTTCACGAAGGGGATGCGAGCTTGTATCCGGCCTTGTCGGTTGTGGAACGCATCGAGAGCCGCATCGGTGCCGGCACCCGCCGCTTCAGGAGCAAACGTATAGACAAGCAGACCGCTCGCCAAACCGCCTGCGGTCATAATCAGGACGATCCACCAAGGTGAAAATGGTGCAGTCGGCCCGCCCAGAATCCGATCGAATCGAGAGAATTCGCCCAACGCTTCCGGTGGGGAATAGCCGGCGACATGGACCAACGTCAAACGGATGATCAGCTGCCCCAGAACGTCGAACGCGATTGCGGCGATCCCAGACGTCAATCCGACCACGGTCGCCAAGATGATCCACTTGGCGGAGGTCTGAAAGCCAAATGCAGAATTGAGACGTCGTAAGGTGCGCACCTGAGGTTTTTGTCGTGGCCGCGTAGGAGATTGTTCCGGTGAATCTACACCGGCCTACAGACCACGCAATGGCAACCGCATTTTTGAGCGTCACTGCAAACGTTTTGGCCGGATGCTTCCCCGCCGGGCACGATACCGTGACTCGATTAACGCATCGATTTTGGACGGACGACATCTTTGGCCAGCCCGACCATTTCCATCATCCGGATGATTCGCCAAGACATGTCAAATTCCCACCAGCGGTGGCCGTGTGCAGCGGCACGTGGTTCGGCATGATGGTTGTTGTGCCAGCCTTCGCCGTGTGAAAACAAAGCGACGAGCCAGTTGTTGCGGCTGGCATCTCGGGTTTCGTAATTGCGATACCCAAACACGTGGGCAATCGAGTTCACTGCCCAAGTTCCGTGAAGGACAAACACGGTGCGGACCGCGACACCCCAGACGTAGTAGCTAGCCGCGTAACGAAGTGCTTCGCTGCTGCCGCCGACAAAGTACCCGACGATCGCGCCGATCAGTGTTAGTGCTGCCGCGTGCGCTAGGAAGACCATGAACCAACCGCCGCGTCGTTCCAGTCGAAGGTAGAACGGATCGCGAAGCAAATCGCGGACGTAGCGTTCGTAATGACTGGTCCTATCAAAGTCACGGTGCCGAATCACGACCCAGCCTACATGGCCCCACAGGAAGCTAACCAGCGGCGAATGGGGATCGTCTTCTTTGTCACTGTGCTGGTGGTGCATTCTGTGGATCGCCACCCAACGAGCCGGCGAATCCTGAAGGTTGCACATTCCCAAAATGGCGAAGAAGTGTTCCAGCCATTTTGGACACGTGAATCCGCGGTGGGTCAACAGTCGGTGATAGCCGATCGTGATACCCAGCATTCCGAAAAAGAAGTGGCCGCCGATAGCGATCACCAGCCCGGACCAAGTAAACAGATAGCTAAAAAACCACGGAACGATCGCGAGGGCAGCAATCATGTGGACGATCGAAAGCACCGCAACGTATTCCCACATCACCCGGGTGGGGCGAGTCTTTTCGGGAGTAGCGAGGCGACCGGGTTTCGAATCCGCAGTGGCTTCGTTCGATACTGATTCAGCATCAGATACCAAAGAAACCGATTCGTCAGTCACCGCCGACTCTGTAACGCTAGCGTCGGTGTCGGTAATTTCGACTGGCGGATTGGTTGCGCGAGTGCGTGACCGCGAGGGTGCATCACTTGATTGCATTTTCTCGGCATCAATTAAAGGGAGAAGGCTTGGTCGTTGGTCGCAAGCGATAGGTCGACTTGTATGCTAACAAGCGATCTGGGTGTGAGGCCAATCTTGTGGGGAGTCCGCGTCAGAGTGCCGCAAAAACGGCCGAAAGAAATCTGGGATCGGCAAGCGTTTTGCTGCCGTGGGGGCTCCATTGGCGGTCCAGATACAAAAAAATCGCCTTCCGCGAACACGAAAGGCGATCGAGAATTTCTGTGGTCTGCGATCGGGAAGACTATTTCTTCTTCTTGTTGTCTTCTTCGGGCTTCTTGACCTTTTTCTTTTTCTTCAACGAGACTTTCAGAACGCGCGTCTTCGGCATTCCGAGAACGTCTTCTGCTTCGTTGAATTTGTCTTGCCGTTGCAACTGGGCGATCCGCTCGGCACGGGTCAGCACGTTTCGCGTCTTAATCGCCCCGGCACGTACCTTCAGGCTGCGATCGAGCGTCATGGGTAGGTTTCCTCTGGGCAGTTGAATTGGAAAAACGTATTTCCGGGACTGGAAATTTCGTCGTGTTCGTCTTTGGAAGGTCGCGAAGGATACGAGGTCGCGACTGAATCCGCAAGGTTATCGAGCCATTTTGCGGTGATAAAACAGCCGTTTTTGCCCCGAAGCGAAAAAACGGTTGGGATCGGGGACGGAGGATTACTTTTTGCGGAGGTATCCGGCACTAGTCTGGAAGTATTTTCGCCTGCGTGTGGCCCCTTTGTCGGCTTCGAGGGCAGCCGACTTTAGGTCTTCCAGGTTGGCCACGCAGAACCTGCATCCCACCGTTTCGATGTGAAAATCGATGTAACCGGCCTGTTCTTCGGAAAGGATGCCGAGCAGGTGTTGTCCGAGGTCTTCCCGCGAAGGGCAGGAAAGGCGTTTCCTTTGCCAAACGGCGGCGAGTGTGTGGAGGCCTGCGGATTCGCGTCCGCTGACGGTGACAAGCCGCTCGCGAAGTTTCGCGTCATCACGCAAATGGTTCTCCAGCAGCGACGAGCGAGCTTCGGACAGAGATTCGTCCAGGAATGCGATCAGTTCGGCGTCGGAGAATTCAGGCATCGGCCAGTGGGTGGCTTCACGTGGATCGGTTTAGCGACGTGTTGATTTGCAGGCTAGGTCTATCGCAGACTTGGCCCCTGTGAAACGCAACCGGCCGAAAAGGACGCTACTTCCACGGAGTGAAAGGCGACAGTCCAAAACCAACAGGCTTCTAGGCGATGTCTCGTGACAAGCACAGGGTGACGTTTTGACCGCCAAAGCCGAAGCTGTTGTTCAAGGCGTATGGGATGTCGGCTTTTCGCGCTTCATTGGGAACGTAGTCCAAATCGCACAACGGATCAGGGTTTTCGTAATTGATCGTTGGCGGCAGGATGCTGTCACGCATCGCGAGCAGGCAAACAATCATTTCGGTAACGCCCGCGGCTGCAATCAGGTGTCCCATCATGCTTTTCGTGCTGCTGACCGGAACATTGGCAGCGTTGTCACCAAAAACTTGTTTACACGCCAAGGTTTCGACTTTGTCATTGACCTGGGTGCTTGTCCCGTGAGCGTTGACGTAGCGAATGTCGTTTGGTTTCAGTCCAGCGTCGGCGATGGACATACGCATCGCGGCGATCCCACCATGCCCGTCCGGTGGGATGTCCGTAATCCGGTAGGCGTCGGCGGTCGTTCCGTAGCCAGCGATTTCACCGTAGATCGTCGCACCGCGTTTTTGCGCGCTTTCAAGTTCTTCCAGGACCACCATGGCGGAACCTTCGCCGAGCACGAATCCGTTTCGCAAACGGTCAAAGGGGCGACTGGCTTTTGTCGGTTCGTCGTTGCTTTCACTTAATGCGGTTAACAAGTTGAATCCCGTGACGCCAAACGGGTGAATCATGCTGTGAGTGCCACCGGCCAGCATGACGTCGGCGTCACCACGGCGGATCATCTCAGTCGCTTCTCCGACGGCTTGGCTGCTAGCGGCGCATGCGGTCAAGCAGTTCAGGTTGGGGCCCTGGGCATTGAACATCGTTGCCAAGTGGGCCGCCGGCATGTTGGGTTCCTGCTCCAGTTCCTTTGCCGGGTCGAGCAATTGCAGGCCTTTGGAGATGAACGTCGAAGCGTCAAAGTCTCCGCCTGCGATTGCAGCGGTCATCATTTGGCTGAAAGTGTTGAAGTCCTGGTTGCCTTCGCCGCTGCCGAGATAAACGCCAAATCGAACCGGATCGCTGATCACTTCTAAGACGCCGCTGTCCTGGATCGCCTGTTTGGCGGCGCCGATAGCAAATTTCGTATGGCGTCCCAATTGATCGGTGCCACCGAGGGGATGATCGGCGTCCGTCAGGTTCCAGTCTTTGACTTCGGCGCTGATCTTTGTGGGGAAGCCGCTGGCATCGAATAGCGTTGTGTATCCGACTCCGCTTTTTCCAGCTTGCAAGCCCTTCCATACGGTCTGCGCATCATGTCCCATCGGGTTGATCATTCCGATGCCAGTGACAACGACTCGACGACGGTCCATAACGTGTGACCTTAGGAAGCTATTGAAGGGGAAAGGGAACAGGCTGGTGGGCGTGCGGTCAGCGCCGACGCATTGTAGGACACGCAGCCTTTCGGTACGGCATTCTTGCCGCAGGGCAATTGTTGCCGGGTCACACGGTGGATGCGTTCAACTGGCGAAACCGACCGAGTGAAACGACAGACCGATTGAATCACGCGGCCCAAGAAATTTGGCTTGGGCCCGGCCGAACCGGTGCGATCAATCGACCGTTTCCAGTTTGGCGTATTTTGGGAATCGATTGCCGTTCTTGTCGATGGCCACGGTGAAGAACTTCATGATCTGAAGCATGCCTTTCAAGTCATCCGGTTCGAAAAGCGGTCCTTCGACGATCGTTCCGTCTTCCAGGAAAGCAAACATCAGCTCGATCTCGGCCTGCAGATTCCCATCACAATGACTGGTGCAAGTCACCGTGCCGCCATTGTCCTGAAGTGCGTCCAATTTGACGTGGTACTGCAGGGTATCGCCGTTAAGTGCCGGTTGGTGGAAGCTCGCTTTGCCAACTTTGGCAAGCACGACTCGTTTATCAAAGTCGAATGCTTCGGCCACCATGATGCCGCCTAGCTGAGCCATCCCTTCGATAATCAGGGTTGGTGGCAGCATCGGGTATCCCGGGCAATACTCATCGACGACTTCCGCATCGAGGCAGACATTTTTGATGCCTGCCGCGTGCGAGCCACTGACGAATTCCGTGAATCGATCGACCCAAAACCAACGCATTTACGCGTTCACCTTGGTGGCGACGTATCGGCAAAGGTCACCGACGGTCAGCAGGTTGCCAAAGTTCTGGACTTTAGGATCGGCCTTGAAGTCGTCCAAGTTCGCCCATGGCATGCGTCGTTCCAGTTCAGCCAAGCCCTCGGGGGTGACGGTACCGTCTTGGACGTATTGGCTGTTGGTCAGGATGTCTTCGGGCGACAGTTCTTCGCGAGGGATCTGAATGTCGAACGCCTTTTCCAGCTTGAAGACGATGTCCAAAAAGTCGATCGACTCTGCACCCAGATCGCCAACCAAGGTCGCGTCTTCGGTTGCTTCGTCTTCGTCGACACCCAAAGCGTCTTGGAGTGCTTCGTTAACCTTGGCGAAAATTTCTTCTTCTGTCAGTGCCATCTTGCTGTTTCCTAGTAAGGGGGTGGTTTGGAATTTCGGTCAGTCCCATAGACATTGACGATTTGACCGCAATCGTGCGGGGGCCTTCGTCACAGCGACGACCGGTTAGTGGATTATGTTGTCGACACGGCGTCGCCAGTCTCGGTTGAGTCATCAGTCTCGTTGGAGAGCACGTCACCAAAAAGCTCGCGAAACTGCTTGGTGACGCGTCTTTTTACATCTTCGTCTGTACCAATCTCGACCGGGTCATTGCTACCCGAACGCTCGAGAATTAGCCGTGCGCTGACGGTTGTGCGGCCTTCTTTCTGGGCAATCGCTTTGACGGTAAAGATCCCGTCGGATTCTTTGATGACTTCGGCGGTGACCTGCAAAGTCTGGTCAGGTGCCAGGAAATCACCAAATTTCACGTTGCGAACTTCGCGTAGGAGCACAATCGGTTGCTCGAAATTCGACTCGGTTCGGATCATCCAGACAGCCGCTTGATGCAAGGCTTCTAGCATCATGACGCCGGGCATCACCGGAAAACGCGGGAAATGGTCCTTGAGGTACTCCTCGTCGCCACGCAGCGTCCGCTCGGCAACGATCTTTTTGCCGGGAACGAGAGTGGTAATTCGATCGAGCTGGCAGTACTTCATGGATTAACGATGCGTGAAACTCGAGGGCCGATCAAGTTGATGTATTTGTGTGGGTTATCGGCAACCGCAATGACAACCGATTCGACAAAGTCTACGTTTTTGGTCGACACAAAATAATGGGGTGTCCCAAGTCGCTCAACCACAGCTTGTTTAAGTCGATTCTTGGGGCAAGACCTGCTAGAATTTGGGGGGGAATGGATGGTGTCGACGCCGCTAAGCGGTTGTTTACGCTGAATCCACGCCCAATCCATCTCGCCAACTGCATCGTTCCCGCCTGCCGAGGTCCCACCTTTCGATGCGATTTTCTGTCCAACCATGCTTTTTTGCACTGGTCGTCGGCTCGATATTGCCTGCGATCGCTTCAGGATTCGAGCCCGGATCGGTCGAATTCTTCGAGCAAAACATTCGCCCAGTCCTCGTTGAGCATTGTTTTGAATGCCATAGCGAGAGCGCCGATCAGGTGGGGGGATCGCTATGGCTCGATTCGGCAGACCAAATGCGTGCCGGTGGGGACAGCGGCCCCGCCGTGGAACCCGGCGATGCCGAAGCGAGCGTATTGATTTCGGCGTTGAAATACGAATCGAGTGAGATGCCGCCGGAAGGTCAGTTGCCAGAAAACGTGATAGAAGACTTCGTTGCTTGGGTTAACGCAGGCGCGATCGATCCACGCAAAGCTAGTGGAACACCCGCACCATCTGCTTCCAAAATCGATCTCGAACTGGGAAGGCAGTTTTGGGCCTTCCGCCCACTGAGCACGTCCGCTCTCGGTGGCAATGCTTCAGGGCACCAAAGCAATCCCAGCGACCATGCTGCGGTATCGGTTGCCGATCAAGTCGACGCGTTCGTTCAAGACCGGCTGCAAGACAGCGCCATCATTGCCAACGCGAAAGCCAATCCCGCTCAGCGATTGCGACGTTTGGCGTTTGACCTGACCGGCCTTCCACCGGACGAGTCACTGCGAAGTCGTTGGTTGGCGTCGCCAGACGAGACAACTTGGCGACAGATCGTCGACGAGCTAATCGATTCACGTTCTTTTGCACAACACTGGGCGCGGCACTGGATGGATGTTGCGAGATACGCCGACAGCAATGGGAGCGATTTCAATGCGACCTACCATGATGCGTGGCGTTATCGCGACTACTTGATCGATTCGTTTGATCAAGATCGACCGCTCGATGAATTGATCCGGCAGCATGTCGCCGGTGATTTGCTTCCGGCGGATAACGATCAACAGCGTTATGACAATCTAGTCGCGACGACGTTCTTGATGCTTGGTCCGAAAATGCTAAGCGAACGTGACAAAGAGAAATTGGTCATGGATGTTGTCGACGACCAAATCGATACGCTAGGTCGAGCCTTCCTGGGGCTGACGCTGGGATGTGCCCGATGCCACGATCACAAATTCGATCCCGTCCCGATGGAAGACTACTATGCACTGGCAGGGATCTTTAAGAGTACGCAGTCGCTTAATGGCGAATCGCAACAATACGTCAGTGACTTTAACCGTGTTCCGCTACCGACGAGCAAAGAGCATCGGCAGCAGATTACTGACTACGAAAACCAGCTCAGTGATCTAGAAAAGCAGTTGAAGTCGGCGAAGCAAAAACAAAAGCAAGCCGAGAACGCACGCACGGCTGGCTTTTTGGTTGATGATGTCGATGCCAAAAAAGTAGGGCCCTGGGTCGAGTCAACGTATACGAAAGGCTTTATCGGAAAGGGATATTCCCACGACAATAACACCGCCAAAGGTGAGTGCACGATCGAGTTTCGGCGGAAGTTACCCGAGACAGGCAACTACATCGTTCGCTTTGCCTACAACACCAGCGGAAATCGTGCTGGCGAAGTTCCTATCAAAGTTGAAACGGCGGACGGCATCAAAGAGTTGCGTCTGTCGCAAAAGGAGTCGCTTGATCCGCCACCATGGAAATCGCTTGGAACGTTTCGTTTCGAGGCCGGACAAGATGCTGTTGTTACGATCAGCAACGAAGGAACGAGCGGTTATGTGATCGCCGATGCGGTGGAGTTTGTATCCGAAAAGGATGCTGACAAAGGACAAAACGATGAAGCTCAACAGCGAATTGCCGCTGCGGTGAAACTCGTCGAATCGATCAATCAGAAAATCAAAACGCTGAAGGGGGCCAAGCCGTTACCGATCCCCGTCGCGATGGCACCCGCCGATCTTCCCGATGGCGAAATCGCAGATTGCAACGTCCATATTCGTGGTGAGGTTTATAATCTCGGTGATGTTGTGCCGCGAGGCTTCCTGCAAGTCTGTTCGCCTGGTGATGCCACCATCGATTCTCCAGAAGGGAGCGGACGAAAAGAACTGGCGTTCTGGCTGACCGATCCAGACAACCCCTTAGTTGCACGGGTGATGGTCAATCGAATTTGGGCCAAGTTGTTCGGCGAGGGCATTGTCCGTACCGTCGACAACTTTGGCAGCCGAGGCGAATTGCCATCGCATCCTGAATTGCTGGATGCTTTGGCGATCGAATTGATGCGAAGCGGTTGGAAGGCAAAACCGCTGATTCGGCAGCTGGTTCTTTCGGAAGCTTATTCGCGGAGCAGCGACTACGACGAGCAAGCTTATCAAGCCGACCCTGAAAACCGACTACTTTGGCGAGCTAATCGTAAGCGGATTCCAGCGGAGTCGATCCGCGATTCGATGATCGTTGCCGCGGGAGAGATGACCGATCAAGAACCGAAAACTCCTGTCGCAGACAAAGGCGTTTTGGTGACGAAGAACAACGCGACGACTCAGGAAGTTGTCTCGGGAATCGATCAGCCCGTTCGCACGATCTACCTGCCTGTCATACGTAGCAACATCGATCCGCTTTTACAGTCACTTGATGTTGCCGATCCGGATTTGCTAGTCGGCAAACGCCCGGTGACGAATGTGCCGGGGCAAGCCTTGGTGCTGCTTAACAGTGAATACGTCAATGCGTGGGCGAACCAAACGGCGGATCGGATTTTTGACGAACGGTCCCAGTGGGACCAACGTGTTGATGCTGTTTACCGCTATTGCTTGTCACGTGAAGTCACAGCCGGCGAACGTGAGGCGATCGAGCACTACCTTGGCATCGATCCGCGAAAGCTGACCGCGGAACAAGAGCAGCAATGTTTGCGAGACTTAGTGGCTTCGGTATTCGCGTCGACAGAATTTCGAATGCTGGACTGAGTCATAGCACATGTGAGCATGCTGCTCTGATTCAGACAGCGATCGGTTTGACCAAAAGCAAACGCGAACAACCAATTTCAACTTGTCGTGTTTCGGACCATACGTTTTCCAATAACACCTGCCTACGAAATGAACGAACAATTCCGAACACGGCTTGATCGTCGATCATTGCTTCAACAGTCCAGTATGGCACTTGGATCCCTGATGTTGACAGCGACAACGTCCGGGCTGGGGCAAGCCGCTGCGATTGCTGGCCGCGAGGACGAGCATCCGGCACCACGAGCCAAACGTGTGATTTTTCTGTTCATGCATGGTGGGCCGAGTCACGTCGACACATTCGACTACAAGCCTGAGCTCGCGAAGCACGACGGCAAAGACCTGCCATTTGATTTGCCACCTAATATCAGTGCCATTCCCAAGCTGATGAATGGTCCCTGGAAATTCGATCGGCACGGCGATTCCGGGTTGTGGGTCAGCGACTTGTTGCCTCACATGGCCGGTGAGGCTGATTCACTGTGTGTCATTCGAAGCATGTACACTCGCGGCCAGTCGCATGGTCAGGCAGTGGGGATGATCAACACGGGTAGTGATAACTTTGTCCGTCCCAGTGTTGGGGCATGGATCAGCTATGCACTCGGCAGCGGGCACCCTGACCTGCCTGCACACATCGCGATCGGGCCGGCAACTGCACACGGAGGCCCACGCAACTACGGGGCGGCGTTTCTGCCGGCTCTTCATCAGGCCACGGCCATCGGCAGCAACGGAAAGCCCGGTAGCGGCAGCATTCCTTACCTATCCGGAAAGCTACAGCCTGAAACCTTAAACCGCCGCTTCGAATTGTTGCAATCGTTGAATGGCCAGCACTTGCACCGGAGCGGTCCCGATCGAGAGATTGAGGGAGCGATCGCGTCGGTCGATCTCGCTCGGCGAATGCGAACCGCAGCACCTGAGGTTTTTGATCTTGATCGGGAAACCGAATCGGTTCGAGGTTCCTACGGGATCGGTCAGAAAGCCACCGACCAATTCGGACGCAGCTGTTTGCTCGCGCGACGTCTTGCCGAAGCCGGAGTTCGGTTTATCAGCGTTTCCAGCGGTCAGGTTTGGGATCAGCACGGGAATCTGAAATCCGGCCACGAAAAGAACGCTTTGGCAACCGACCAACCGGTCGCGGCTTTGATTCGCGACTTGAAACAACGTGGTCTCTGGGATGACACACTGATTGTCTGGGGCGGTGAATTTGGTCGAACACCCGTCGTTCAAGGCAGCAATGGTCGTGACCACAACCCGCAGGGATTCAGCGTGGTCCTTTCCGGCGGTGCGGTGAAAAGCGGGTTCGCCTACGGTGCCACAGATGAGTTCGGCTACTACGCTCGTGAAAATCGAGTCCACATGCACGATCTACACGCCACGATGTTGCACATCATGGGGATCGATCACACCAAGTTGACATATCCCTATGCGGGACGTGATTTCCGGCTAACCGATGTGCATGGACGGATTGTTCACGACATTCTGACCTAGACCCATTGGGGCGAGGCTAGTTGATCGAAATTACTTGTTGGTTAGAAAAGCGATGTCGATTCGCTGAGCGATTCAAAAACGCGGTCTGCCGCTTTGTTTGCGATGGTGTCTGAAAGACGCTTTGCTTCCTCGCCTTCAGCTTGTGACGAAAACGCACGAGCCAGTTCGTTGATCACTTCCAACGCATCTCGTGGACTGATCACGCCGTCGGCGTTCGTGTCCAGTCGCCGCATCGTTTGAATACGGATGGACGATTCGCCTTCGGTGTCATCTGTCGCTAGGTTTGAAAGCTGATCCACGTTGATGTTTCCATAGATCGCTAGAAAGTTGATCACCCGCAGAGCGTCGGTTGGCGTGACAGCCCCGTTTCGATCTGTATCAGTCGGACGGATTCCGTCAATGGTGAACGATAGCGGTTGGAAGTCGACGTTCAGTGACGAGAGTTGTTGGTCAAGGCCGTGCAGCAACAGTTCTGCATTTTGATTCTCGGCGGGATTCATTTTCAGTGTCACATCACCACCAGCAATCGCGCGGACACCCAGCCGAACGATCGATTGAAGGCTATTGCCCGGAGGTGAAACCGATGGGTCAACGGCGACAAAGTCGTCGATCGAATCGAGAATGATGTTGTTTGGAATCGGAATCCATTCACCCAGGAACTCGTTCTGACCGGTGAGCTCAAGTTTTGCTGCGGGAAGCGGCAGATCAAATGCGACGGCAAAGACGCCTTGCCCAAAGGGACGCTCATCACGGGAATTGATTTGGATGAAAAATTCGTCCCCGGGCTGAATGGAGCTGACGGGGGCTCCATGAATGTCGACCAGTTGAATTGACAACGACATCAAGGTCTCGAAGTCTTGGCGATCGAGTACCGCCATTTCACCATCGAAATTTGCTGCAAATCGATAGATGCTGCCGTCAAACCCGATCTCCGTGATAATTCCGTACGATGAACCAAGGGGATTTGGTGTCCCATTTTGCAGTTCGTCTGGCATCCTTGTCTCGGTGTAGTGGATCACGCGACCGACACTGAAAGCTGAGCGGTTTGTCTCAAGTTCGTCTGCGGCGAAGTTCAACAAGGCATCTCGCAGCGAAGCGATTTCGGAATCGGAAAAATGAAGCAGATTCAGTGATACGTTTGCAGTGGTTTCATAGTGAGATTGCTGAACCGTGTAGGAGAACTGGTAGTTGCCTTCCGATTCCAGGAGTGGAGCGGAAAAACGCAGTTGGCCTTGTCCGTTAACCGAGACCCCGTCGGGAGCGTCATTCAGTTTTGTGATTTTTACGGCGGCAAGGTCGGTCGACGTTGCAAACACGTCGTTGTCCAACACATTCGCATACGGCAGTCGATAGTCGATGCTCAACTCGACGACATCATCGATCGCTTCGGGAGCGGACAGAGCTAAACCGAGTGGAACTATGGTTGGAGAAGCGATCGAGTCGAATTGAAATTCTTGCAACTGATCGAGCTGACGAACAACTAAGCGATCGTTGTTGATGTCCAGTTCGTTTGCACCCAAGTACTCGATCTGACCCGTCTGACTAAATTGTCCCAGTGAAGAAACCGCAAGCACTGCAAGTTCGTGTTGCCTGATTTCTGTCGCATAGTCAGTCCACTGAACAAGCGTCGGAGTTGCCTGGCCTTCGAAGAAGATGGCTGCATCGTCCGCTACGGCTTCGAAGTCTGAAACGATCCGGTTTTCGGAAATTGAAAGTAATGAAAGGTTGGCAGCGTTTGTCGGGGCAATCCCTGACGCAGGTATTTCCTGAGATCGTCGTCTAGCAAAAATGAAGACGTCATCGTTTAGTTGGGCAAGACGACTGCTGGCGACCCATTGTTGCGGAATCGCGGTCAATGTTGAAACTCGCCGGATGCGATTACTTGAATCGGTGTCAATTGACGGATCTGCATTAATGATCGCGACCTCATTGTTCCCGGTCACGCTGACCACAGATGTATCGCTAATCAATGTTTGTGATTGATTCGTCGACACCCCGACGTTGAACGATTCAAAAACTGAAAGACCTTCATCACCGATTTCGATCATGGTGACCACCAACGAAGCTGTGGCTGTGTTCCCAGACGATACAGTTCGGGTGACGGCAGTGATCGACTGACCATTGTCGCTGAACGCGATTTGACTGGTCGCATTGGCGGGGATGGTCACTTCGTCTATGGCATTGATCTGATTGTCACCAACCACGTACCGCTTTAGCAGTCGACTTGCCAGCCCGTCGAAGAATGATGCCGTCGGTTCAGTTATTAGAAAACTTTGTCCATCACTTGTGATTGCGGCAACAGGACCGGCCGTTTCTATACTTGCGATCTTGGTCAGCGATTCGGCGGAGGTGTCTAGTACCGTGACCGCATAGGACGGTTGGGGGCTGTCGGCATCGAAGGTCGTCACAAACAGCCGGTCCGAACTGATATCGGTTGCCCAAAACGATCCTTCAATCGAAGTTTGATTGCGAGCTGAAAGCTGAGTCCGATCGGCAGTGGCGATATAAGTTGTGGGGGCGGTTGGGACGCCTGTGGATCGCAGCAGGTTGGATCCAACAATGACCAGTTGGTGTTCCGTCCAGATTACTTGTTCCGGCAGGAAATTAAGTTCGATGGTGCCACTAGCATTTAGCTGATCATTGGCATCTCGTTGAAATAGATAGGCTGTGGCAACGGGGCCATCGACACCCGGGGCGGGCGATCCAGGAGCAGGACGATAGTTCAGTGAAGGATTCAGGCGTATCGCCACCAATTGGCCATCGCTTTCCTCGACCCAATCGCGAGACGAATCCGGATTGGCTCCGGTGTGCAGCGATGCCGCAGTGTTAACGGATTCTCCTTCTGCTGATGTTCCCGCAATCAGACCCGCGGAAAACGATCCGTCTAGCACGGTTATTTCCGTGGGAAGTTCGCAAATGTCGCCTGCGAGCAACTGGCGGGCTTCCAAGTTTTCGCAGCGCGGGGTACGAGATTTCATCAGTCAACCGAGGGGAAATATCAGAATTGGCGGGCGATACTGCCGAGAGACCTTGGAGCGGTGAAAAGCGTGCCGAGTTCCCTTGAAAACCCGTCAGTTTACTCCAATTACGTCAATCGACAGCCAATTCTTTCTGACCCATTTTTCACTTTCGTACCGGCGTGCGGACGCTCAAGTGTGGGATTTCTGGTAGTCCGTCAATCCGCAACATTCGTCGTGCATCGCGGTTGGGAAATCACGCAGCACTTTTCCAGTCGCGGAAGCGTTTATTGCTGTAGTCCGATGACCAGAGTTGGTGGCTTTGATTCCGTGTTTTCCTTTGACGAAAATGTGACCAGCTCATTTCCGCTGCTTCCCGTCAGTACGAAGGTCACGGTGTCATGCTGGCTATCGGCGAGGAACTTCGCGAGTTTGGGATTAGAAAGCACCAGTTCACGCGTCTGCTTGTCGATTTTTGCTTCGCCCAATTTGGGGAGCTTTTCTAATCCGGTCGAGGAAAATGAATTGCTCCACACAATCTTATTTTCGGGCCACAAATCGCTGACGGGATCGTCGATTCCGTACAGCTGTACGGTCGTGTCCTGCTCCGCTGGCTCGGATAATTGAACTCGAATTGCGGCCCGCTTGATGGGGAGCGATTGTTTCTTCTGTTGCCGAGGACGGTTTTGATTCGTCTGGCCCCGAAATTCCGTCATGGGAAATCGCAAATAGATGTGCTGGATCTGACGATCATTTCGGGTCTGGATGATGAGGCTACTTTTTTCGCCCAGCGTATCGCTTTGGGCGCCACCACGCCGTACGGTCGCGTCCGCACCTAGGTCATCGTTTGTCGAGAGCGTGACAATCCGCAGATTGGTATCCTGCTTCTCTGTTGCGTTATCGCTTTCTTGATTCTTCGCCGAGCGATTCGCCTGAGGTGTGGGGGCCGGCTGAGGTGCTGAAGTTGTTGGTCGCGATGCGGGTTGATTTGGGGTGGGCTGGTTTGACGCGATCGTTGCTTCAGCGGTGGGTTGAACCGTCATGATCACGCGGTCGGCAACTGCAATATCGCGAGTCCGATTCAAGTTCGAGATCCCGATCTGGATGAAGGGTTGTTGACCGACAACGTCTGGCAAAGCGGTCACTTCATAGCGAAGCCGTTTCGGCTGGGCGGCCGACCAAGCGTTCCCAAGACTTGGTCGTGCGATCTCATAGGTCGTCGTCTTTCCATTTGAATCTTTGAACCCAATGGCAACTAGAAAATCGGACGGCCCTTTGCCTTCGCCACCGACATGCAGACCGATCCTGAAAACGTCACCGGCTTTGACTCGATAGTTGCTCGGGTCACTCGTCAAAATGACTTCGCTTTTCTTACCTGCGAATGCATGGGTTGGCCCGTCTATCTCGCGGGCTGTCGATGTTTTTAACCAGCCTCCCGAATCACCAACCAGCTGCAGTGACCAGCCAGGAATCTTTTTGTCTGAATTGGGCTTTCCGGATTCGAAGGACCCGTTGCCGTTCTTCTCGTTCAACAAGTAGCGAACTTTGTTTCCACCCAGGTTTTTGGTTTCTGACGAACTGATTTGGCGAAGGGAAAGTGCGGCGAAAGGCGTTGAAGGTTTGGGTTGGCTTGAACGATTGTTGTTTTTTGCAGCCGCATTCGATGGGGCTTTCTTCGCTGTGGAATTGTTCGCGGTGGCGGAACTCGATTTCGGCTTGGTTGTGCCCTTGGCAGGTGTGGATTGCGATTCAGGCTTTGAAATTGATGTGTAATCGCTACTTGAGTTCGGCCCTGCGGGGGTTGCGTTTGAATTTGGATCACCGCCAGTGACGACCGTATTGTTTTGTTGTCGTGCGATTGCACTTGAGGCACTTAAGTAAACCACCAGAGGAATCACGGCCAATAACAAGACGGCAACTACAGCGACTGCGATCAGGACAACTTTCGAAGTGGAGACGGAAGACGCTGTAGGTTTGGGTTTTGTAGCTGCCGCGGTGGCGGTGCCTGGTGGAGATGCAAACGGTGCGGCGGCGCTACCAAATGCGGCTGGTTCGCTCGCACTGGGAGATTGAACGGTGGGGGTCTGCGCTGGGGGAAGGTTTTCCGGAAGTGATTCGAAAGGGTTCGGCGTCGACTCCGCGAATGTATCTTGGCTGGGTTGTTTTTTATTTACAGCGAGGTCCAAGCCTGCTTGCAATTGGCTAATCGCTTGAGCGACTTCTGACTTCGACTCACACTCTTTTTCGACTTCGACCAAACAGGTCTCAAGATCTTTCGCGGTGTCGTAGCGATCACGCGGTTCCTTGGCCATTAGCTTTTCGATCAGATCGGCTAACGGTTGCGGTATCTTGTCATTGCGTTCGCGAACGGGGACCGGCTGGTGAGCAAGGATCGCGATCAATTGTTCGGCGACAGTTTTGCTTTTCAACGGCAGCTTGCCTGTAGCCAGCTCGTAGAGGACTACGCCGGTGGAGTACAAGTCGCTACGGTCATCAAGCGGTTCGCTGCGAGCCTGTTCGGGAGATAGGTAGCCAGGGGTTCCGACGACCGCGCCGCGGCCTGACAGTTGGTCAACTGGTGTTTGCGCGAGCGCCAGACCGAAGTCCAGAATCTTGATCCGGTTGGTCTGTGCATCCAACCAAATGTTTGCGGGTTTGATGTCCCGGTGAACAATTCCACGTTCATGGGCAGCGGCAAGGCCACGTGCCATGTCGCGTGCGAAGCCAATGATCGTGTGGAAGTCGGGCTCGCCATGCTGTTCACGATAGTCTTCTAGGGTCGAACCCTGGAGCAGTTCCATCGCCATGAATGGAGTGCCTTTGTGTTCGCCGACTTCAAAAATCGTTGCCACGTTATCGTGGTGAACGGCTGCCATCGTCCGTGCTTCGCTGATGAACCGCTTGCGGCTTCCTGGCGTCGCCGCGATTTTCTGGTTCATTGTCTTTAACGCGACTTGCCGCTTTAGCTTGCTGTCTTCGGCAAGGAAGACGTAGCCCATACCGCCTTTTCCCAATTCGCGTATCACGCGGTAATGCCCTAGTGTTCCCAGATCGTCGGCTCCGTTTTTGGGCGGATCAAGGAAGTCGTGCTTGGTAGCGGAACCAGACATTTTGAAATGCGGAATTGGCCAGTCGTGTTTGCATTAAACGAGTGAAAACGCGACCGGATGGACTAGATGAAAAGCAGCGTGCGTCCGAAAACGCGATGGTGTCGGATTGTTTTGGAGGTGTCTTTCCGAACCTGCCACCAGTATATCAGCTCTGAAAAGTACTGCGGATTGCCGCCAATGTACGCGGTCCGTCAAGAATGATGCTAGGAATTGCGAAGTTTAGTCGTGAAAACGTCGAAGGCTTCATTGTTAGCTGAGCCGCAGCCGGAGACAGGAAATAGGTCCGGCACTGCGTCTTAGGCGAGCGATTGGTGTGCAGGCCGCTATTCCCGGTGAAACAGGGATTGACGCCCAATCGCCCTGAGCATCATTCTTTCGCTTCCGGCCGACCTCTTTCGTTTGGAGGGGCCGTCACCCATTCCCACTAATGGATTTTAGCTGATCATGAGCCAATCAACCCCTGGCCCTGCATCTTCTGGCGCTAGCGACGCCACCCCACTGCCCTCTGTAACTGTGCGATTGCCTGATGGGGTGACGCAGCAACACCCGGGGCATACCACTTCGATGGATATCGCGTCGGGTATCAGCGAAGGTTTGGCACGAGCGGTCGTCGCCGCCGAAGTCAACGGAAAAGTGATCGACGCAGATCGTCCACTGGGTGAGATCGCACCCGAGGTAACAAGTTCGGACGAAAACGATCTGGCTCTTCGTTTGCTAACCAACCGAGACAGTGAGGCGTTGGATGTCCTACGTCACTCGGCAGCCCACGTGATGGCTCGCGCGGTCATGCGATTGTATGACGGCGTGTCATTGGCGTTCGGTCCGACCACCGAGGGCGGTTTCTATTATGACTTTGATTTGGACATTCCGATTCGCGAGGAAGACTTTCCGAAGATCGAAGCGGAGATGAAAAAGATCATCAAGGACAAAGAACCCTTTGAACGGTTCGTTCTCGATCGATCCGAAGCACGCAAGCTGTGCGATGACCTCGACCAAGACCTGAAGGTCGAGCATATCGATACCGGCCTGGCGGAACATGCGACCGTTAGCTTTTATCGCCAAGGTGAATTCGTTGACCTCTGTCGAGGTCCGCACATTCCCGACGCCGGAAAGATCAAAGCGATCAAGCTGATGAGCGTTGCCGGTTCCCACTGGAAAGGTGACGTTAGCAATCGACCACTTCAGCGACTCTACGGCACCGCGTTCTTCGACAAGAAAGAGCTGAAGCAGTACCTGCATCAATTGGAAGAAGCTAAGCGGCGTGACCACCGCGTTTTGGGCAAGCAACATGGCCTCTTTGCGATCAATCCCGACGAAGTAGGGCAAGGGCTTTGTCTTTGGTTGCCAAAGGGGGCTCGTGTGCGAGTCACCTTGGAAGACTTCTTGCGGAAAGAACTTCTGCAACGAGGTTATGATCCCGTCTACAGTCCACATATCGGACGGGTAGAGCTTTACGAAACCAGCGGTCACTTTCCTTACTATCGCGACAGCCAGTTTTCACCGCTGTTCGGAAGTGAAGTCGGTGGCTTGTTGGATGCCTGGAGCACTCGCCTAGAAGATGGCACGATCGATAAAGATGGCGAAGACAAGTTGATGTCCGCTGTCGAAGTGTTGGGAGTTGAACTGCCAAACTATAAGCTGTCGATGAGTGTTGAAGATAAACGCCGTGTGCTGCACGATTGGCAAATGGCAAACGAACGGTACTTGCTCAAGCCGATGAATTGCCCGCACCACTGCCATATCTTTAAGGCGCAGGCGCGATCTTATCGTCAATTGCCGTTGCGGCTATTTGAATTCGGTACGGTCTATCGACACGAGCAGACCGGTGAGCTGAACGGCATGTTGCGAGTCCGCGGTTTGACCCAAGACGACGCGCACATCTTCTGCACCTCCGATCAGGTGGAAGCGGAGTTCCGAGCGACGATCGAACTGACGAAGTTTGTGCTTCAGTCGGTCGGCTTGGATGATTACCGCGTCCAGTTGTCGCTTCGCGATCCCGACAGCAGCAAGTACGTCGGAAGCGAAGAGCAATGGGATGAAGCCGAAGGTGCGTTGCGTGGCGTGCTCGAGC
Source organism: Stieleria sp. JC731 (assembly GCF_020966635.1). Classification (NCBI taxonomy): domain Bacteria; kingdom Pseudomonadati; phylum Planctomycetota; class Planctomycetia; order Pirellulales; family Pirellulaceae; genus Stieleria; species Stieleria sp. JC731. Next base: position 50,354 of record NZ_JAJKFQ010000005.1, read on the forward strand.
AAAGCGGCATGAACTTCAACGAAGAACCCGGCGAGGCTGCGTTCTACGGTCCGAAGGCGGACTTCATGGTCCGTGATTGCATCGGTCGATCTTGGCAATTGGGAACTGTGCAGTTGGATTACAACTTGCCCGAGCGTTTTAAGCTCGAATACAACGGCAAGGACAATCAGCCGCACCGCCCAGTGATGATTCACCGTGCACCGTTCGGCTCGTTGGAGCGATTCACCGGGATGTTGATTGAGCACTTTGCGGGTGCGTTCCCGATGTGGCTATCGCCCGAACAGGTGCGAGTGCTGCCGCTAAGCGACAAGTCGTTGGAATACGCAGTTGCGGTTGCCAAACAGTTGGATGAAGCAGGCTTGAAAGTCACTGTCGATTCGTCCGGCGGTAAGGTGCAAGCAAAGATCCGAAATGCTCAATTGGATCTCGTCAACTACATGGCAGTCGTTGGGCCGAAGGAAGCCGAGACCGGTCAAATCGCATTGCGTGACCGTATCGATGGCGACTTGGGATCGATGCCGATTGCCCAAGTGGTTGCAAGACTGACCGACGAAGTCAAGAATCGTACGGTACGTCAGGCGGTGAAGGCCGAGTAGGAAGTCAACATAGCCTACAAGCTGCTGAAGCCATTTGAATTCGGCACAGTTAGGCGGCTGAGATCGTGCCAGCTGGCAGATTTTGACCGATATAAGAAACAACAGACGGCAGCGAGATTGATTCGCTGCCGTCTGTTTTTGTTTTGTTTTGTCAGTATTCCTACAGGCTGTCTAGCTATAGTCCTGAACGCAGAGTTGGCTGATTGATAGGTCTGAACCTATCGCAAGCTTACTGAGCCGATTCAGTCAATTCGCTCTCGCTGTTCGGTCGAATCGCTTCGAAGTAGGTACGCACGGTTTCTCGCACACCCATCGGTAACGGTTCGTTATCGAGTACCGCTTCGGCTTGGCGTCGAAATTCGTCGTACTTTCCTTTGTAGGCACGAGCGGCATTTTGCTCGCCTTCGGGAGCTTGCATCAGTTCAGTTTCGCTGGGGCCTTCACCTTGAACTCCGGTAAGGTGTTCTTCGTTGCGATTGCTGTCCAGTTTGGTCGCGTTGTCGCCGGTCGGTTGTCCGCTGGACGCCATGCCGGCTTTCAAGCTTGGTGAGTTTGATTTGCGGGCGATATTGCTTTGGCAACTGCCTCGGCACTGACCTTTACACTGGGATAGGCGATTGAGCTGGCACGACATGCATTGGCCAAGTTTTTTGCATTGCCCTGCCTTCTTACATTCACCTGCGAGTTTGGAGAGGCATTTTTTGCACTCGGTCAGGTTTTTGTTGTCCAGGCCTTCGGCAAGTTCTTTGATCGAGTCGCTTAGCTGCCCCATTTGTCCCGGGCTCAGTTTGGCAACCATCTTCTTAAGATTGTCTGCGACGGCTCGGCGTTGTTTGTCGCTGATATTGGCTGGGTCTGCCGTTTTCAGTTCTTCGCTCGCCTTTTCGTAATCTTCTGATTCGAGTGCTTTTGCCGCATTTTGAAGTTCGTCAGACGGATCGATGGCCTGTGCCAAAGCACTCATCATTTCGCTGGTCATTTCAACCTTGAGAGCTTCGCGAGCTTCCGCGAGTGCTTGCTCCATTTCCGAAAGCGTTGCCATCAGGTCGCTTTCCTCATAGGTCTGCTCATCCATCTCGTCGACCTTTTCTTTCAGCTCTTCGAGCAGCTTTTCGATCTCCGGATTCTCAGTCTCTTTGGCGAGCTCTTCGAGTTCCGGAATCATCGTTTGTTTGAGGTCGTTGGATTGCTCGCTTGCGAGTGCGAGTACTGGCTTGGCAACCGCAGTAGGGGCAAGGCTGCTGGTGATCAGTAGAACGCAAACGGTTGCACCGGCGAGTCCAAGGGCCCATCGAATGGAGGGGTTCCAGGGACGCAGTTGCACGCAGGAGGCGGCATTGAGCTTTTCGAGGTGCTGGTGAGCTTCTTCGAGCTGCAGTCGTTTGGCGGCGTCTTGTTTGGCCGAACCCTTGCTACGTGAAAATTCGAGACTGGTGACGGAGCGATCTTTCAAGTCGAATTTTTCGTCGATCAATTTCGCGGCCGCTTCATCGGAGCGGCTTTGGATCCCACCAAGGATCATTCCGACCAGCCCAGAAGTGGCGAAAACGAGAAGCGGGATGTTGAAATCTGCTCGTTCCGAAATCCAGGGCTGGGCGATCGCATAGGCGAGTGCGAGTCCCGCACCCACCAACATTCCCAGCGATGCTCCTTCGATCATCGAAGCCATCCATAGCCGGCGTCTGACTTGTCCGGTCAGCCGGTATACCGTGTTGGACTGTCGCTCAGACGAGTCGACTTGGGACGCATCGCTTTTCATGGAATCCTCGAACCCTTGCCCGATTGGGGCGCCCGTGGAAGAAAACTGGATCACTGAAATCCAGACCGTTTGTCTATGTTAAGGCATTTCACGCTCGAGGGTCAAGCTTTTACCTCCGGAGTGGGCGGTGAAAATTAAAACGTTCCGGTCGGGCAAAGAACAGCTTTTCTGCGATCGCCCATGTACAACCGCGACACCTTCCGGGACCGAACCGACCCCCTCCCAAACTGCAATTTCTTGGGGGTTTACGGACACTTGGGGGCATCGGTGTCCTTAATGGTAATGCATGTTCACAAGTGACCGTTCTCCCTCGCCGGACTGAGGGTAGGCGGGCGGAAGCAACGCAAGATCGTGACTTCTGGCGGGATTACAGCGAATTGGGCGACCGATTCTGCGGAACTTCGTGCTCAATTGGACGTCCAAAGTCGACGTCGAACCACGTCGCCGCTCCTGCCAGTAGATGCGGTTCCCCCCGGTGGGACTGTTGGGATCAGTCGTTTCTGACAGCAGGTTCAGCTTCCGTTCGGCGTCACGACCGTCACGATCAGAACAGATTGCTGTCGGCAATAGGCTGGGTAATCCTGCAAAGATTTGCGGGTTAACTTGGCCGAACTATACTCGGCACTCGCTTCTGGGCCCTCTGCGTAGGGCCGAGATACGACTTGTCAAGTTTGCCTTATTCAATTGGCGGAATTCAGCACCGAGTCCCGCCACATTCAAAACGATTGTCCACCCCTACCAGCCGGACGTTCTTTTGCCGCAACGATGCGTGAAAGAGGGTTCGGCCCCCATGAAGGTCTGCTCTATGACTTCGCGTCAGCGAAAGAACTCGTCGTCGTCCAATCGCCCTTCCCAGGACAACACCGAGTTGCAACACGGTATGCCAGCTAGTTCAGCCCGCGGTTCGGAAAAAACACGTTCGCGTCGTGGATCCAAATCACGTGACATGCGCCGTCGTCACCTATTGGAAACTCTTGAGCAACGGCAATTGCTAGCCGGACCTCAATTGATTGGGATCCAGCCGAACGAGGGTGAACTGATTGTTGACGGTACGGTCCGCGATACGTCACCTCGTTCACTGACGTTCCGCTTTGACGAGAATCAGCAAATCGATCCTGATACGCTGGATGCGATTCAGATTCGTCGCGCCGGTCCTGACGAGCAGTTCGACACCGCTGATGACGTTCGCATCCAACCCGGCTCGGTCTCGCTAGGTGCATTAGCAGAGAACGAAGTCGTTGTGCGGTTCGCAGACGCACTTCCAGATGACAAATACCGCATTGATGTCTTCGGTTTTGATGCCCCCAATCGTTCGGACGGTCCGATTGTCGGTTTGCAAAACCTGCAAGGCGAATTCCTAACCGCACGCGACGGTGTTGGCGATTCAGAACATGTGACCTTCGAACTGCGTTTGGGCGCGCGAGTCGAAGCCGTGGTGCCACAGCCAGTGGTTCGACTAAGCGATCGTTCTTTGGAACAGCGTCGCAACGAGATCTTGGTGTATTTCAACGACGATGAGTTGTTCGTCGAAAATGACCCCACGACCGGATTGCCAACCGATCGGTCGGCTGAAAATCCACGCTTCTATCAACTGCTGCTGACGCAAGAAACGGTTCGGACGACCGACGACGTTTTGTTCCAGCCTGATCGCGTGGTCTACGACGCGAATGCGAACGTTGCGCGATTGATTTTTGCTGACGACCTGAATGCATTGCCCGGTGTGCCACTTTCCGGTGGAACATTCCGTTTGCGTGTCGGTACAGCCGTGGATCGGATCGAAGATCTGGTCGTAACGCCAACGGAGCTGAATGTCGTTCCTCGCGTTTCGAGCAACTTGGGAATCGACTCGGACTTGGAAGTCAACTTTGTTTCCAAGGTCTTTGGCGAGTCGGGCGGAAGCCGAAAGGTTCGCTTCGTGAATTCCGGTTCGGGAGGCCCATCGGTCTCGTTGGATTCCAATACCGGTGCCGTTGTTTATGACTTTGGCGGGGCATCCGTCACGGTGTCGCAATTGCGAGACATCGCTCAGAACACTCCCGAAGTCGACGCCGTGATGTCGGTCAACTTTGGTTTGGCCGGTACCGCAGGTGCTGGCGGTGCGATGGTTTTGCCGAGTTCGTTGGTCGGATCATCACTGACGATGGCAGCGGCGGGCGATACGTTGACGACCGCGCTTGATATCGGTGTCTTCGGGCAGAATGGCAACCAACTGTTGTCAAGCATCACGATTTCTGAATCGATTGATCCTCAGCCATACAACGTTCAGCTTGCCGGCGCACTGACCGATCCTGGACGCGCTGATGCGGCGGTGATCGGCGCGATCAATGACATGTTCGGTCCAGATGTCACCGATGGTGTGACCGAGATCGAATACAACTTCCAAAGTGTGTTTGCTGGTGGAACCGGAACTGGTTTCCCCGCGCAGGTGAACAATATCACCGAAGTCCAAAAACGCCGCGTCCGCGAAGCGTTGTCGCTGTGGGCGAACTACCTGGGGCTTCAGTTCCGCGAAACTCCGAATCGTGGTTTGACGATCGCGCTTGGTTCGCTGAATCAATTGACCGCGACTCCAAATTCGACGATCCGTAGCGTTCCTGTTTTGGACGCAGAAATTCGTGTTGATCCGACATTTGACAGCCCCGCGATTGTCTTCAGCAATCAAGTTTCGTTCGAATTGGATTACGGCGAAGAGTTCTTCCGCAAGGCGATGGCCTCGATCGGCTTGATTCTGGGATTGGATCAATCGGCGGACGTCACCGAACAAACGTTGATGGCGCTTGATCCAGAGTTCCTCAATGGAACGATCAACCCTGACACCTTCATTTCGCCAGTCGATCCCTATTCGGACAGTCAGACTGCGATCCAGCAAAAGATCAATCCACTGATCGATGCGAACACGATCGTTCAGCCGTTGCCGAATTCGCTTGAAGGTACCGAGCCAGTTTTCCCTGGCCGATTGGACATCCTTCACGGACAGATGTTGCATCGTCCGGACAGCGTTGATGTCGACTTGTATCGTTTCGAAGTCGCGTTGGATGCGGCTCGTGAATACGGAACACTGACCGTCGAATCCTTTGCCGAGCGTTTGGCTGACAGCAGTCTTCTGGATACGTCGCTAACGTTGTTCCAAGACGTGTCGGCGACCGCGACCAGCAACTTCGGTTTGGGCCCAGACTTGTTGGTGCGATTCGATTCGCAGCTTCCTGGCGAACTTGGCAACCGTTCACGAATTGAATTCATCCAGACGGATCGAGTGATCGGTGACGTCGATGTCCGTGTCGATCGAGTCGTCGCGGCTAACGGTGAATTGGTCGAAAACGCCATTCGTGTCGACCTACCACGCCGCGGTCCGAGTGTCTCATCGTTGACGGTCGGCCAAGTGATGGACGCCATCAACAACGATGCCTTCGCGAGCACCTTGTTCAACGTTTCGGTGGTCAAAGGTAGCGAGAACGCACAGATCCTAGATGTTGCTGCGAGCTCGTATTCACCAATTCGCCTTGCCGATGGCGGAACGGTCGAACTTTCACGTAACGACGATTACTTCAGCAACGACTCGCTACTGACGGCGCGTCTGGAAAACGGCATTTACTACATCGGTGTGGCTGCGAGCGGCAACGACAGTTACGACCCCGCGCTGAGCGGCAGCGGCTACGGCGGTAAAACCCAAGGTGCCTACGAGCTGTTAGTCAAGTTCGAACCACAGGTCAGCCAGACTGATGTAATTCGCGACCGAGATTCCGATCGTGTTGGCGTTCCCGGGACGGCAATCGACGGGGATTTGGATGGCACTCCGACTGGTGTGCATAACTTCTGGTTCCAAACGCGTCCGCTGGACCGGATTCTTGAAGTCGTCTCCGATGGTAGCGGCATCGTTCCAGGGCAAACCATTACCGTTACAGGTGCTGACGGAACCTCGCGTCGGTTTGAATTCGTTCCGATCGGAAGCAATCCGCAAGCCGGCAACGTTGCGGTTCGCTATAGCACGCTGAACACGATTTCAAATATTGCGTCGACGTTGGCGACAGCGATCAACAGCAACGAAGGCGTTCTAGGCGTTAACGCTTCGGTTCAAGTCAATAGCACCGATCCACTGGCACCTGCACAACTGGTTTTGACCGGTGAGCGGTCGCTGAAATTCAGTGCGAACTTCCAAGGGGTGAACGCACTAGGCCGTACGATCTTCGTCGACAAGATTGCGAGTGTCGTTTCGGACGGTAGCCTAGATGAGCCTTTCCGTGACATTTCTGGTGCGGGCGGCACCGGAGCTTTCGATGCCGCATTGCCTGGCGACATTGTTCGAATCGTTGGCAACGGTGGTCAAGACAATGACGTGACCACGCTTGCCGATAACTTCTCCTACCAAATTGGTCTTTCAGAGATCGGTGGAAACACCTTGGAAGACGGTCGTCACATGAACGTTCCCAAGGGCGTGACGACCATGATCGATGCCGGTGCACTGTTTAAGCTGCGTTCGGCAACGATCGGTGTCGGTAGCAATAACTTGCTGACCGATCGAAGCGGTGGTGCACTGCAAGTTCTTGGCACGCCACGTCTGTTGGAAGTCTCGGATCCGGGTGTACCGGGATCGGGTGATTCTGGTTTGTCCGACCTAGGCGTTGTCGGCGATGTTGTCTTTACAAGCACACGTGACCGTGCGGTCGACGCCGCTGCGGCTGGCAACAGCCCACTGCCCGGCGAGGGCAATTGGGGCGGTATCATCTTCCGCAGCGATTTGGATCGCAATGAAGGCCGCAAGAATATCGAAGACGAAGGCATCTTCATGCAGGTCGTCAACCATGCCGATATTCGTTATGGCGGTGGTAGCAATATCCTGATCAATTCGATCCAGCAAACGGTCAATCCGATTCAGATCGTTGACTTGCGTCCGACGGTGACTTTCAACCGTTTGACACGCAACGCTAGCGCGGCGATGAGTGCTTCGCCAGACGCGTTCTTGGAAACTCGATTCCAAGCACCGCGATTCCAACAGGCCGGCGCATTTGTCGCCGACTACAGCCGAATCGGACCGGACATCAAGCAGAACTTGGTTGTCGATAACAGTATCAACGGTCTATTCATTCGTACGATCGCGGAAAACGGCCAGACAGCTCGACCGGTAACCGTGGCGGCACACATCGATGACGTCGACATCGTGCACTTCATCGCCGAGAACGTCGTCTTGGCTGGCCAGCCCGGCGGACCGATCGAAGATGGGTTCAAGCCCGAGGTTTCGTCAGCGACATTGAACACGACCGGTGGTGGTCGTTTGGCTGATGGCACCTACGACTATCGAATGACCTTTGTTGATCGATCTGGCTTTGAATCATTGCCAAGCGATCCGACGGCTTCGATTACCGCATCGACCGGTGCACGAACCGTTCAGATTCTGAACCTGCCGTTGATCGGTGACGGTTCTGAATACCTAACGCGACGTTTGTATCGTTTGGATCCAGGATCCGGTGAGTATCGCCTGATTGCCGAGCTAAACCGTTCGGAGGCAAACTTCATTGATGACGGATCCAACGCGGGCGGCGCCGTGCTTGATCTGACCCGTCAAGGCGTTCGCGGGCGTTTGAATGCGTCACTGGTGATTGATCCGAACACCGTGATCAAAGTTCGTGGTGCTCGACTCGAGTTGGGACAAGGCACGAACTTGATCGCCGAAGGTGACCAAGGCCAACGCGTCGTCTTTACCAGTGCACTGGATGACCGATTCGGCGCAGGCGGATCGTTTGACACCAACGAAGACGCCGGAACACCTGGTGGTGGTGCCGAACCGAGTCGCGGCGATTGGTCAGGTATCTACGCATCTCCGACTGCAAACGTCAGCATCGATTACGGTATCGTTGCCTATGGTGGTGGCGTCAGCCTGATCGAAGGTGGTCAGACCCGCGGATTCGCGGCACTGGAGCTACAACAAGCGAGTGCTCGCGTGACCAACTCGCGATTTGAGTATAACGATCACGGACAAGATGGCTCGGGCCCGATCGGACGAAACGGTCGTTTGGCAATCACCCCGGCAACAATCTTCGGTCGCTTTACACAACCGATCATTGCTGACAACCAGTTCATCGATAACTACGGCGCGATCATTGATCTCGATTTGGCGTCGATGACCGATGAAATGATCGCTGATACCGGACGGCAGACTGGTTCGATCGACAAAATCGTCGGATATGACGACAACGTCGGTCCCCTGTTGCGTGGTAACACGACCGATAGCGAGCCCGGTAATTCGTTCGGACGTCGACAGCTAAATGGTTTGCGTATCCGCGGTGGCGAGTTGTCCGGCGGAAGTATCTGGGACGACACCGATATCGCACACGTTCTGTTCGAATCCGTTGTTGTCGGAAATTCAATCTCCGGAAGCGGCTTGACTTTGAAAAGCCGTCCCGATGAAAGCTTGGTCGTGAAGATGACCGGCGAGGGAACTCCCAATAGTGCGACTGCGGGAACCGGGATCACAGCAACGGGATCGACCGGTGACATCGCTGACCGAATCGGCGGAACGGTTCATATCTTGGGTCTGCCCGGCGTTCCGGTTGTCTTGACGAGTTTGAAAGACGATTCCGTGGGAGCAGGTCGCAAGACCGACGGCACGGCGCAGCAAGACACCAATGGCGACGGTGTTGGCAGCCGGCCTTCGGCAAACGATTGGCGAAGCCTGTACCTCGATGGACTGAGCAACGATCGCAACCTTGGCGTTGTGCTGGAACAGGAGTTGGCAACCGCGGCACCTCCCGGACGCAACGCGTCGGCAAACAACGCCCAGGTTCTTGGCGAATTGGCTGAGCGTCTGACCGCCAGTGACGATGTTGCCCGTTTGGGTTACGAAGTCCGTGGCTACATCAGTGCTGCTGGCGACATCGATACATACACCTTCAGTGCGGTCTCGGGAACTCAGGTTTGGATCGACATCGACCGAACCTCGTTGGGTCTGGACAGTGTGATCGAGATCTTAGACGACGCGGGTAACGTGTTGGCGCGTTCTGACGACAGCTTCTCGGAGCTGAATAACCTTGGCGAAATCGACGTGCTGCAGCCAGGTGTTTTGGTGCAGTCGTTGGGCGATGCCGAAGATCCCGGAACGGAACGCTGGGTCAATGGCGAGTACTACGACTTCGGCTCAACCAACCTGCGTGACTCGGGAATGCGAGTGACGTTGCCTGGTGGTGTAGGCACACAGAACGATTACTACGTCCGAGTCCGAGCGGCATCCGTCGATCCAGACGATATTGCCGGTGGTGCGACAACTGGTGCGTACACGTTCCAAGTTCGACTCCGCGAGGAACAAGAGTTCCCAGGTAGCGTTGTCCGCTACGCCGACATTCGGTACTCCAACCACGGTGTGCACGTCCAGGGTCTGCCCGGCAGTTCACCACTGATCGGTGAAGCTCAGGAAAACGAATCGGCCGACGTGATTTCCGCGACAGGTCAAGAAATCGTTGATCAATTGCCCTACCTACCGACCGGCGGATTGGGAATCGAAGGCGAGCCGAACTACCCGACCGATTTGTACGCTGACAACGGCGAACTGACCGGTGGCTACTTCGGTGGATTCGACGTCTTCGATCCTTCGGTATTGAACTCGCGTCCTCAGAACCTTGGTGACCTGGTCGATTCCAAGACTGGTACCATCAGCGTTGGTGGCCAGCTATCGAGCATCAACGATGTCGACTTCTATCAAATCGACATCGATCGCGAAGGAATGATGGGAGCGTCACGACGTTCAACCGTCTTTGACATCGACTTCGCAGCCGGTTTCGACCGCCCTGACACCAATATCAGCGTCTTCTACTCGCCGACCGGAAATCCGAACCAAGCCCGTTTGGTTCTGTTTGGCGAAAACAGCAACGTATTGGACGACCAATCCAGCCCATTGGCGACTGAGCTGCTGGGTGAACTGCTGGAACGCGGTTCGATCTCGCCACAGGATCCGTTGATCGGACCTGTGTCGCTGCCTGCCGGTAGCTACTTCGTCGCGATTACCGAAAGCACTCGAATTCCGACCGAGTTGAATAACAACTTGGTTCGTCGAGTTCCAATCGATTCGACCGTGCGTATCTTCGATGACCAAGTCGAGGTGAGCGGCGGAAACACTGCTGAGACTCCGATCTACCAAGACTTCGTTGATGTTGCCTCGTCAGGTTGGTCGGTAACGACGAATCGCGATATTGACTTGGGACACAGTCCAGTATCGACGTTCTCGAGCATTGATGCTGTTTCGCCAGCCTCGCAAGTGTCGACTTTCAATAGCGACCTCAGCTTGGCTCAGGCCCGCGCGTCTTTGATTCAGGACGCTGCACAGGGAGGAATCGGCGGCTACAACGGCGACCCGAACTACATGCCAGAGGCCGGAACTGATTTCCGGCCTGACACAATCATTTTGGCATTCAATGAAAACGTGTCTGCCGGATCGAAGGCCACAATCTTGTCAGCCAATGGCTTGCAAGTTAAACGCGAGTTCCAGACCTTCAACGGGATGGTCGTCACGACCCAGTCTGGTGCAGATGTCTTGGACATCGTTTCCGGTCTACTGCAAGAAGACGACATTCTGTACGCAGAACCCGATTACGTCCGCGAATTCGCACTGACTCCGAACGACACTCGCTACGGTGAGCAGTGGCACTACAACAACACCGGGCAAACGTTCGGTACGCCGGATGCGGATATCGATCTTCCCGAAGCTTGGGATGTCACGACCGGTTCGGACCAAGTTGTGATCGCGGTCATCGATTCGGGACTCCAGTTGGATCACCCGGATATCGTCGACAACCTGTGGGTCAACCCAGGTGAAATTCCTGGCGACGGAATCGATAACGACAACAACGGTTACGTTGACGATATCAACGGGATCGATGCCTTTGGTGGCGATGTTGATCCTTCCGATACAGTCGGCCACGGTACGCACGTTGCAGGTACGATTTCCGCTACCGGAAACAATAACCTGGGTGTCACCGGGGTTAACTGGAACGCGAAGATTATGCCGCTGCAAGTCGGCGACACAACTGGCCTTTCGTCTGCTGCGATCATCGAAGCGATCGACTACGCGACGATGATGCGTCGTGACCATGGCATCAACATCAAGGTCAGTAACAACAGCTATGGCGGATACTTCCCAAGTTTCGCTGAACAGCTGGCAGTCCAGGCTCACACCAATGCGGGCATCTTGTTTGTCGCTGCGGCGGGTAATGATGGCTTGAACATCGACCAACTGCCGTCATACCCAGCTTCCTATCCGGCAGCTGGTGTGGTCTCGGTGGCCGCGACCGATGATGACGACCAGTTGGCGTTCTTCAGTAACTACGGCGTGGGCAATGTCGACTTGGCTGCACCAGGCGTCAACATTTTGAGCTTGGGGCTTAATAGCACCTACGTCTACAACAGCGGTACCTCGATGGCATCGCCGCACGTCGCCGGTGTTGCCGCATTGTTGGCGGGATACAGCCCAACGGCGTCTGTTCAAGACCTGAAAGACGCATTGATGTTGGGTGCCGATCCGCTGCAGAATTTGCAAGGTTCATCGATCACCGGCGCTCGTTTGAATGCCGCTGGTGCCCTCGCAGCTCTACCTTCGGGATTGGTCGGAAACGAGTCTTACTACTTCGACCGTAGCGAAGATGTCGGAAGGTTGAGTGCGACAGCATTTAACTTGACCGGCTACTCGGCCGAAGACATGCCGCGGTTCTACTTCGATTACTTCGTTGCTAAGGCTGGGACGGACACGATCACCGTTCAAGCAACCAGCAATGAGCAATCAACTCCGGTTGAATTGGATATCGATCTTAACGACCAAACATTGGGCGGAGTCTGGCGTCAGGCGATCATCGATCTCGGAGACTTTGCCGGAAACACCGGCATTGTTATCGAGTTCGTTTATGAAACTGACATCAACGCCACCGCAGAGGGTCTGTACCTCGATAACTTTATCGTCGGCTTTGCCGAGCGAGGTGAATTGGTTGATGGGGCGACCTTCGGTGAAGGCAACTTTACCGCTGCCACGGGCGGACTGACCGGCCAATACCAGTTGGAAGTTCGACCCGGTACGGACTACACGGAATTGCTTGACGGTGGGTTCTTCATCGACCTGGCTCGTGAATCGGCACCACGCACAGTAGAAACCATCTACCTGCAACTGAAAGCCGGTCGCAGCATCATGCCGTATGACACGCTAGACGTCACCGTGATGAACACAATGACCGGTTTGGACGAAGTCGTACGATTCCAATTCCAGCCATCGAATCCGTCGATTCAGAATCCTGCGAAAGTTGATCCGACAGCAGTCGCAATCTCGTTCGACCGTTTGGATACCGAATCGGACATCGCAAACCGATTGGACTTGGCGATCTCGACCTTGACGGACTACGCGTTCTTTGATTCCGGACGTACCGAAGTCCAACTGACCGATTCCTTCGATACGAACGATCGCCACTCTGAGTCTGTCACGATTGTTGCACCATCGTCGTCGCAAATCAGTGAAGGCAGTACATTCCGATTGGGAGACGGTCGCCGTACGCGAACGTTCGAATTTACTACGGACGCGGCAGTCACCTTCGGCAATATCCCAGTTCCATACACACCGGGTGCGAGCAACGTTGAAATCGCGCGAAGTATCATCGATGTGATCAACTCGGGCGTCGTCCAAGCAACATTGCGTCTGCGTGCTTCTACCGTTTCGGGCAACTGGGACTTTAGCAACGCAGCCGCCCCAGACATGCTTCCGACGGACGCGCGAATCGCGATTCACGGTACGGCCGTTGGAAACTTCCAGTCGGTTGAACGTGTTGCGGATGCGAACACCGGAATGTTGCCAATCGCTGACGACGGAAGCTTGGTTCTTTCGGCGATCTACCACAACGGAATCGGCGATCCGAATACCGTGCGAACGCAAGGTCAGGTGATCATCGAAAACAATACGATCACCGAAGTCCGCGCGATTGGTATTTGGAGCGATCCAGGGTTCCGCGGAACTGATCCTGAAGACGCCCGCAGCGAACTGACGGATCCAGCGGGAACCAACTACATCCGAATGGCACCCGTCGGCAATTCACCTCTTGGCGGTGCGATCAACTTCCCAGAACTGAACGACAGTGTTACCGGTGGGCTAATGCCCGGGTTGGTCGCTCAGAACAATATCATCGACCGCGCCGGTTACACCGGAATTAAAGCGGACGGCGATACTCGGCCATTCGTTCTGGAATGGAACGATTTGTTGGGCATCTATGCCAGCGGAACGACACAGGTGAACTCGCCTGCCGACATCATGATTCCTGACGGGTTCACGTTCGCTCTTGATGCCAGCGGAACACGAGTCGTATTCGAGTTTGAAGAGGTCGGTGGTGTTCCAACCAACCTCGGTGGTAGTGGCGTCGTCGGCGGTGACGGATTTGTCGACGGACACGTACCTGTTTACTACCGATTGGGTGCGGGTGCTTCGACATACAACCCAAGTGCACCAGACCCGGTTCGGAACATCGGTTCGACCGTTCACGAGATCATGTTGTCGATCTACGAATCGGTCCAAGGCAGCATTCTGGTTTCCAATGGCTTGGTCGAACTCGTTCGCCCGACGCTTGGTCCATCATTGACCTACACCGGGATTCCGCAGCAACAGGCCATTGATGCCGCTCCGATCACTCCGCGTCCCGCAGTGCTCGATCCGAACTACCTGGATTACGCGACACCAGCGTTGTATCTGGAAGGTGTGACCGCCATCTATGCGTCACAAGCATTCCAAAAACAAACCGGGTCCGGGCGTACGTCACAGCTGAACTTGAACCGTTTGTTCTACTTCACTCCCGAAACGGAAATTGAAACGGTTTACGACATCAACACGGGGATTGTTACCAACGCCCCAGCACCGATGATGCCGATTGCGGAATCACCGCAACCGTTGGTCAAGTTGGTCAACAATACTGTTCGCGGTAGCGACGGAACCGAAGGTGCTGTCCTTGCGGATGGTTCGTTGTCACGAGCGATCGAGTTAGCTTCGGATGAACCTAACGATACGATCTTCGACGCGGTTGATACCAAACTGGAAGTCAGCCACCGAGGTGCGTACACCTCGACCGGAACGATTGGTGACAATCAAAACTTCTTGACTGCGGACCAAGACGTTGACTTCTTCAAAGTCGAACTTGATGTCGGTGACCGTTTGATCGTTGACATCGACACCGCGGCCGCGACCGATCCGTCGACTCACGTTCGTGTCTTTGATTCCTCCGGTATCGAAGTCTTCGTCGGAAGCACCGGTCAATTGGCCGACTACCTGAATCCGGGTTACTCCAGCTACAATGCGACGACTCCAGATGTGGCCAATGGGCGTGATCAATTCGTCGACTACACCGCGCTGAAGAAGGATACCTACTACGTCGGCGTCAGCAGTGTTGGGAACGAATCCTACGAAGCGAAAAGCCTGACCGAACGCAATGCCGGTACTGGCGGGTTGGGTGACTATCAGATCAATATTGAAGTCCTCGCACCCCGGTCATTTGTCTTCTCGCTTGATAGCCATCCGCTGGATCCATTCGGTGCTGAACAACTAAGCGGCAACATCAACGGTACGTACACCTCCGGTGGTCCTGCCGGTGCCGGATCATTGATCGGAACGACGTTCACGATTTCGCAGATTCCGGACTACCTGATTCCAACCCGTCCAGGCGATGCCTACGCCGGCGTCAACGCTGACGGCAACCGAGTGACCTTTGAGTTCACCGGTGGGCAAAACGTTGTCGTTCTTGGCAACGGCAACATCAACGTTCCGATTCTGAACGGACTGTTGGATGGCAATGGATATCGTGTTCCGGACATCATGCGTGCGATTTCAAACGCGATCAACGGATTCTTGAACAACGCGGCGTTGCCAAACCACAGTGTGGGCAATGGACCGAACGGTGAGGATGGTCCGATCGGCCGTGTTGTCGCTCATGCCCTTGGTGGTAGCGACGGCGACAATGTCGGAATTCGCAACATGACACGCGAAAACGGTGCTTACACCGATCCGACTCAGTTGCCGTTCGGAATCTTCGGCTCAGTGGATTTTCCAATCGGATTCGGCCACGACCGTCGCGAGAGCGGTGGAACGGCGAACGTGGTTCCAAACGGCACGCTCACCGATTCACGTGGAACGACCGAGTTGTATGTGTTGGTCGAGAACGCCGCACATATCGAACTGAGCCCTGAAGCTCGCGCGGCTGGACTGAAACTCGGCCCAGACAACACCGGTTTGGTGACTGATCGACTGGGCAACACCTCGTTTGCTTCGGAATCGGATCAACTGTTGGCCGAGCAAGGCATCTATGTTGGCAGTGGTGTCAGTGCGACAATCCTGAACAACGTGGTCGTCAATGCACATCAAAGCATCGTGCAAGAAGAGTCAAGCGTGTTCGGATTCGGCGGTCGTATCGACGCGAAGAATCCTGACTTGGCCGTCAAGAAAGGCAGCGTCGTCTCCACCGGCAATACCTTCCAATACGACGACTATCGAAACACCCAGATCCGATCGGACATCTCATGGTGGGTCGGGTTCGGTGGATTTGTGAACAACAACTTCGCATTGGATACTGGTCTGTCGACGGATCTTCGTACCGGCCCAAGCAATGTTGCTGGTGGTAATTCCGATTTCAACTTTGTTGTTCGGCAGCCCGGTACGCCTGGCCAATCGCCTGGTAACTTTGTGACCTTCTTCGGTGATGACTTGCTCGAAGACGGGGCGGCTGGACGTTTCCGTCCTGCTGCGAACTCCGGAATCATTGACAGTGCTGTTGATGCGATCGAGCCGCTGGTTGATCTGGTGATCTTGAACGACCAGCTGGACATCCCGACGCGAGTGATCGCGGCACCAGAACGAGATAACTCGGGACAATTGCGTGCTGATGAGCCAACGATGGCTCCACCACCAGGCATCGGGGCGGACGTCTTTAAAGATCGCGGTGCGTTGGATCGTGCTGACTTCGTCGGTCCCGTTGCGAGCTTGCAGACTCCACTCGATAACGACTTTGCCAAGTCAGATAAAGATCCTGCGTTGACCTTTGTCGCTCGCGAAGACGGAACGTTCACCGAGTTCCGAGTCTTGGTTCAGGATTTGGGTGATGAGTCCAACCCGTTTGTCGGAAACGGTATCGACCCGACCACCATCCTCGTTCCACCGATCGCCGGTTTGCGTTCACGTGGTGCAAACATCACGTTGTTTGAGAACGAGCGATTGCTAACCGAAGGTGTCGACTACTCGTTCAGCTATGACGAAACCAGCGGTGTGATTTCACTGCGAGCATTGGCCGGTGTATGGCGAGACGACCGAGCTTACCGCATCGAACTGAACAATCGTGATCGTTCGGTCTTGGTTGCACCAGAGTCGCGCAACCTTGCCGATGGTGACCAAATTTCGGTCATCGATTCTAACGGCGGAACGGTCATCTTCGAATTCGAGACCGGCTACCTGTTGAATCTTCCTGAAATCTTGACTTTGGAAGTCCCACGTCAGGGAACCAATCAAGGTGGACTGATCGACGGCGGTGTATTCACGCTCGATGGCTTGGTATTCGAACTTGATTCCAACGGCACGACAGTACCGGGAAGCATTCCTGTCAGTCTGCCAACAACTCCGACCCCGATCGACAATGCAGATCGTGAAGTTTACTTGAATGCGATTGCCGAAAACATTCGCGCCGCGATTCAAGGTGCGGTGGACAATCCGAACTTGACGCTGGACGTCGATGTTCGAGTTGTCGGACGTGAGGTCTTGATCGGCTCCGAGCCTGGAACGACTGTCGACTCCGGAACGAGCGGTCTGCTGATCGACACGCGAACCTTGTCACTAGAAGTTCCTCCGGCGGGTGCCGATATCGGCGGTGTTATCGTTGGCGAAACGTTTACGATCAACGATGGAAACACGACCGAGACGTTCGAGTTCATCGACGCCAACACCCAGCCAGCGGGCGGGAACATCGGTGTCGACATCTCGGCAGTCGGCGGAACAGCACTGGATGCTCAAGCGACTGCGGCAGCCATCATCAATGCGATTGCCGGCACCGGCTTGCGTCTGTCTCCGGAATTGATCGGTCGTCAGATCTTCTTAGGACTGCCCGAAAGCGGATCTGCAAGTGTTTCGAGCGGTCGCCTACGAGCGGTCGGACTGAGCCGAACTCCGGATGACGGCGACTTGATCACCGTCACTCCGAACGATGGTGGTACGCCTGTCGAGTTCGAAATCAATCGTACCGACGAGCCTGATGGTAATGGCGGCACGATGGACGATGGTGTAGCCGCTGGCCGCATCGCCATCAACATCACCCGCGAAACCACCGCGGATCAGATGAGTGAGCTTGTCGGAGCCGCGATTCGTAGTCAAGCGATTGCCGGATTGTCAGCAGACCAAATCGTGTCTGTAGGCGGCGGTGTCCTTCAACTTGGTGGTGAAGAGAACTTGCTGATCGATGTCAGCGGCACCACATTCCGCGTTGACGGTTCGCCAGGAGTGACCGGGGTTTCGACCTTGGAAATCTTCGGGCCACTGTTGATGGAAGTTCTTTCGACCGCACCTGCCGAAGCAGAGTCGTTCGTAATCTTTGATCCGAACGGCAACCCCATCAACTTTGAATTCGATTCCGATGGATTGCTGGGCGATCCTTCAGCACGAGTCATCGTCTTCAATCGATTCGATGACCAGGCCACGATCGCAAGTGCAATTGTTGGTGCGATCAATGGATCCGCAGCTGGCGTCACCGCTACGGTCGTCGGAACGGGATTGATCTCCTTGGGCCGTATTCAATCGAATCGAGTGATCGACACGAATACCTCGCTAACGACTCGTCGAGGTATCGTCAGCGATGGCGAATCGATCACGATCAGCCAAGGTGGCATTTCTGTTACCTACGAATTCGAATCCGTAGTTAACGGCGGCGGTGTTGGACAAGGCCACATTCCAGTGCCATTCCAACCAGGTTCGACCCCAATCGATGTTGCCAACAGCTTGGCCGCTGCGATCAGCAGTAACTCTGGCGGACTGGTCGTCGATCCACAGGTCACACCTGAGGGACTGGTCGAACTGAACGATGTTGCCGGTACTACCGTCGATGTTACCAGCGCCGCATCTGTCATCCTGACTGGGGTTCCTGGTGGAGCCAACGCGGTGAACCTATCACCTGCTGATTCACCCGAAGTCATCAATCGGGCGATCTTGAACGCGATCAACAGCTTGGCCGGAACCTCACCATTGACTGCGGTCAATCGCGGTGGTGCGACACTGTTCATCGAAAATGCTCGCCGTATCGATGGCCCGATCGCCAGCTTCTACTTGCCAGCGATCAAAGACTTGGCAGGCAACAACTTGGCTGCGAACCGCGACGACACCACAACGCAGTTCACACTGTTGATGGCTGACATTCCGTTGGACTTCGGTGATGCACCTGATCCACGCGGATTGATCGCCGGTCGCTACCCAAGCTTGCTCGGCAACGACGGTGCACGGCATGTCATCACCGGCGACCTTTCGCTCGGTTCACGGGTGGATGCGGAACCTGACGCACAGGTAACGACAGCCGCAGATGGTGACGACCTGATCGCAACGATCTCCTCAAACGGTCAATTGTTCGCGACCGCATTGGGCGATGGCTTCGCATCCATCGAAGTCCTGCAAACGGTCGACGGTGCGACTCGAGATGGTGACACCGTTACGCTCGGTATCGCTGACCGCGAAGTCACACTCGAGTTTGACTTGGATGGAATCTTTGCCGAAGAGAACTTCGCGATCGCAGTTGATCCGGTCGACGCAAACTCTGTCGCAGCAATTACCGAAGCGATTCGGGCTGCAGTAATGGAGTCAGGGCTGGCAGCCGCAGAAGTTGTTGTCAGCGGAGATCGTGTCCTGGTTTACTCCGATGACGAAGACGGTGTCTCGTTTGCCAGCGATATCAATCCGAACGGCAACTTGAGCAAGTCAATTGTCACTCCGATTACGGTCACCGTTTCGGGCACCGGTATCCTGCAAGCTTGGATTGACTTCAATGCCGACGGAGACTGGGATGATACTGGCGAGCAGATCATCACCGGAATGGAATCCAACGCGGTCTTCACTGACACCGGAGCACCGGTTCAGCGAACATTCAACGTGACGGTTCCTTCGTTCGCGACGCCACCACTGGCGCCAACGGCAACCTACGCTCGCTTCCGAGTTTCGCGTGAAGGCGGACTGGGGCCAGACGGTTTGGCACAAAGTGGTGAAGTCGAAGATTACCGAGTCTTGCTGGTATCCGATGCACCACCAACGCTGTTGGATGCACAGTCAACTCGTACCTTCAATGTTCAAGAAGATGGAGCATTGCTCGCTCTTGACCGCGATGGAGGCTCGACATCGAGCACCGCAGATGACGGCCTTCTCAAAGGCATTGTTGATCCCAATGGCGATCAGGTTGCGATCTACTCTGAGGATACTGGCGTTCGTACGCTGATGTCTGGTGATGAAGTCGCTGGTCAGCTGAACATCTCCGAAGACGGCACGTTTACCTTCGTTCCTGAGGCAGAGTTCAACGGACAGGCGGTCTTCACCGTGCGACTGACGGATGTCAAACCGACGATTCCTGAATCGAACTTGGTAAGCCAGACTCCGCTGACCGTGACGATCAACGTGACGCCGGTTAACGATCAGCCATTCGCCACGACAACTGACGTCACCGAATCTGTGCAGATCGACGAAGACCAGTCGGTGATCTTCACCGCAGAGGATCTAATCGATCCTTACTACGTCGCAGGACCTGCGAACGAAATCAATCAGACGTTGATCTTCCAGTCAGTGTCGAGCGTTGCGGGCGGTGAAGCGGTCTCTTCACTTGGCGGTATTCTCGAAATTCTGCCTGGTGGACGCTCCGTTCGGTATACGCCTCCGGTTGACTACAACGGAAGCACGCCGGACACGTTCAACTTCTCGGTCGCTGACGTTCCCGGAACCTTGCAAACTGCTCGTACTGCAGACAAGCAAGGTACCGTGTCGATCTCGATCCTACCGGTCAACGATGCACCGATCGCTCGAACGGACTTCTACAACGCGGTGGAAGACACCAGTCTGACGATCGCAGTCATTGGCGACGGACAATCGATCGTCGGTATTCTGGATAACGACCGTCCAGGACCACAGAACGAAATCGATCCACCGGTCAGCCAGACTCTGAACCTGCCAACCGATCAGTTCGACACTCCAATTTCAACGGAACGTGGTGGTACGGTTCGCTTCGTCAACGGAGCTCTGCTTTACACCCCACCGGGTCTGTACAGTGGACCGGATTCGTTTACCTATCGCGTTGCCGATAACGAAGGTGCCGAATCGATCGGAACCGTGACGATCGACGTCGGTGGTGAGAACGATGCACCGCGATTCGAAGGTATCGCTGGCGAGAAAGATTCGTCGAATCAACCGATCAGTGAGATCACGCTCCCTGAAGCGAAGCCGAACAATGTCTCCACACCGTACTCGCTGGATACATGGTTCTCCGATCCAGAGAACGATCCATTGACCTACAGCGTTGTCAGCAGCGACGAATCTGTCGTGTCGGTCAGCCTGGACGGCAGTGCATTGACATTGACGCAGCAAAAGTATGCGTTCGGCGAAGTCACATTGACGGTTGTCGCAACCGACACCAGTGATGTCAGTACGACCCAAGAAATCACGATCAACATCGTCAACGAGAATGATTCGCCAGAAGTTGATCCAAACGGTTTCGGTACCATCACCATCAATGAAGACGAAATGGTGATCCGCCAGCTGAGCGATGTGTTCACTGACCCGGACAACGACGTCTTGCAGTACACGATCACCAAGCTCGGGTCGATCGTTCAACCAACCGTCAACGACATTGCGAACCATCCGTTGATCGAATCGATCAGCACCAGTGGTGGTGAGCTTAAGATCACTCCAAAGCCCGATCAGTTTGGAACGGTTGACATTGAAATTGAGGCGACCGACGGGAACTTCCGTGTCAACGACCGGTTCACGCTAGAAGTATTGGGTGTGGCGGACGCACCGCGGGCCGCTGATGACAACTACAACCTGCCAATTGGCTCGACCTTGCGTCGACTCAATCCTTCGCAGGGTGTGTTGGCGAACGACTTCGATCCCGATGGGGATTCGATCCAAGTTCAGTTGCCGATTATCAGCCAACCGACCAAGGGAACGCTGGAAATCAACGCGGACGGAACGTTCATCTACAACAACGAAACCGGAATTGTTGGCGACGTCGATTCGTTCACGTACCGGGTTGTCGACTCCACCGGTAAGGTCAGTGCGGTTCGGACCGTGACGCTGACATTGAACCGATCGGAATATCAGAACCCAATCGGCGGAATGGAAGCGGATGTGACGGCGGACGGATTCGTCTCGCCGATCGACGCACTACGGATCGTGAACCTGATCGGACGCCTGGGAGCAGAAACCGGGGCAGTGCCAGTTTCCGAGATTGGCACTCCTCCGCCAGACTTCTACGACGTCAACGGTGACGGTGTGGTCAGTGCCAGTGACGCGTTGATCGTCATCAACACGCTGGCCCTACGTCAAGCAAACGGTGAAGGCGAGTTGGTGACCTCAGGCGAATCGGCCCTGTCGACTTCGACAAGCTTCGCCGCCGCGTCGAGTGACTTCCTGCCGCCGGCGTCTGCGACTTTCGTTCAGTCGACGGACGATTCCGAGTCGGAAGTCCTTACCTCGACAGATGTTGCGGACAGCCTGTTGGCCGCCGGCTTGGAGATCGATTCGAGAGTTTCGGTTGATGTCGACCGTCTGACCGGTGATTCGGATGGTGTCAACGAAAGTTCAATTGATGAACTTCTCGGCGACCTTTCCGAAGATTGGGATGAACTCCTGGGACTGTAGTTCCGGCAGCTTTGATTGAGCCAAGACGTGCGACGGACCGCACAGTCATCACGACCGATGGAGCCGCCAAGGGCAGTCAGATAAACGCTGGCCTTCCTGTTTGTTGCGGATGTCAACCTTACTATATTTAGTGTTCATACCTTTCCCGCGGATCGTCCCAACGGCTCGTGGGGTCAGCTCCCCAAAGGATGGGGCGAGGATTTTATCGATGAATGATTTCAGAACAAACCAACAACACGCCCGTTGTGCCAAAACACGGATTTGCTGTTTAGGAACGGTTTTCGTGCAATCAGAAAGCCGGTCGCTGCAGACGTTCTGAAATTCATTTATTCGTTGCTGTCTATTCCGCCGGTCTACCAAGCCGGCAATCCTCGTCCTGAATGCGGCGAGCCACCTTCTTTTATCAATTTGATTTTTGGGATTCCCCGATGAGCTTTCGACGTCTTGGTTCTCGTGTCAAGAAATCATCCAGTCGTCAACGTGACAACAAACGTCAACAGTCACGTCAGAACCTGCTTCAACAGCTGGAAGATCGCCGGATGTTGGCCGGCCCCGAACTGATTGCGATTCGTCCCGATTCGGGTGCTCTGCTGTTCGACGGAAACACGCTGAACGTCGCACCTCGTGAGTTCAATCTGCTATTCAAAGGTGGGTCGGATATCAATGAAGCCACAATCACTAGCGACAGTGTCAAATTGGTTCGCAGTGGTGGTGACGGGACGTTCAACGACGGCAACGAAGTCGATGTCGCTTTAGGCTATTTGGGATTGGTAAACCCAGGCAGCACTGACGCGTCGGACCTGCAGCAGATTGTGTTCCGTACTGCCAGCCAGGCGACACACAACCCTAAAGATCCTTCATTCGCATTCCCCGATGACACCTATCAAATCCAAGTCTTCGGAACCGGTGCGGCTCCCCTTTCTAATCGTGGTGGCGAGGCATTTGCCGACGGAACCGATTTCACTCGGACATTCCGACTGAACTTGGGCGCCCAAGTTGTTTCGGTAATCCCACAACCGATCAGCGACCGCCCTTACACACAGGCCTCCGACCAGATCGATGTCTACTTTGACAACCAAGAGCTGAACCCTGCTCAGGTTAACGACCCAAGCTACTACCGCTTGGTCAACACCGCAAACTCAGCGGCTGACACCGACGACACAACGATGCTGCCCGAATCGGTCACCTACGACCAGGCTAGCAATCGTGTGACGCTGAAGTTTGCCACCAATATCCCTGAGGGCACTTATCGGCTTGATATTGGGAACAACGGTGGCGATGACTCCACATTGGCAACGGCTGTTCAGCTGGGCTCGATCACCGATGGCAACCCATACGTCGGCAACGGCTTTATGGGCGATGCCAACGGAATTTCTGATGATGCGACCGACGTCGATTTGTATTCGATGCAGCTAAATGCTGGGTCGATGCTGGACGTATCGACCAGTTCAAGCTCCATCGTTACGCAAGTTCGCGCTCGGCTGCTAGACGGTGCTGGTGTTGAACTGGCTGACGTAACGGTGCCAGCCGGTGCGGCAATCTTCTCAGGATTCGGCATTGCTAACAGCGGCGAGTACTTCTTGGAGCTTAGCAGCCCCGACGGTTCGACCGGTGCATATGGACTGAATGTCAGCGTTAGCGCTTCGCCGCTAGTGATCAACGATGACAACTCGACATTTGGTGACGCAACCACGATCGGCTTCATCGGCGCATCAACCGTTCGGATCACTTCGGATATCAGCCCGCAGAATGTGTTGATTCCGCCAAGAGCCGGTAGCGAAGATGAGCCTGGACACCGCACGATTCAGCGTGAAGTCCACACCGGTCTGACCGGAACGACTCCTCAGGCACCAGCGCCGATTCGAAGGGTCGCGTACTATTTCCCAGAAGTACTTGGCTTCAACAGTTCGGGCAGTCCCTATGACAACCTGATCACTGAAAAAGAGAAGCAGATCGTCCGCGAAATTTTTGAAATCTATGCGGAGCAATCCGGTTACGAATTTATCGAGGCAACCGGTGTTGGCGATTTGATGATCGGTAAAGGGGACATGCGAGCGGTTGATCCGACGCTTGGCCCAGGCAACGTTGCCGGTTTGGCGAGCGGTGCCTTTGCCGTTCTCGATGGATCCGTCTTTAATGATTCGAATCGTTTCTTCGGGGACGGATTCACCGGAGTCATGTTCCACGAAATCGCCCACTCCTTAGGAATCGTTCACTCCTACGATATTCCTTCGAACCAAGGAAACGGCGTTCCTAACGATGTACTTCCCGGCGACCACGATATCGTTCACTTGCAGCGCATCGCGCCGCCGAATTCGACCGACATCGATATGTATGAGTTCACGCTCGACGAAGCGGGAACATTCAAAGCAGAAACAATTGCGGAACGGCTTGCCACACCAAGTTTGCTTGATACGGCTCTGCGTCTCTACCGTGAAGTCAACGGCGAGTACGAGCTGATTTCACAAAACGATCAGTACTTCGGTGCCGACTCGTACATGGAAGTCCACCTGGAGCCGGGAACTTACTTTGTCGGTGTAAGCAGCACCGGAAATACGAATTACGATCCCAATGTTCCCGATTCAGGGTTCGACGGAACGACCGACGGCGTTTACGAATTGCAGCTGGATTTCAAGGCCGATCGTGCCGGTGAGCTTGCCGATTCGACAGGCGTCCCGATCGACGGCGATGGCGATGGAACCCCGGGCGGCGTCTATTCGTTCTGGTTCCAGGCATCTGATGTCGATACGAACATCTACGTTAGCAAGACAACCGACAGCACTGTCGGTCCCGAAGGATCTGGAACTCTTTCGAATCCTTATGACGAGATCGACTATGCGTTCGAAAAGGCTGGTCAACGGATCGTCATCCCCGTTGATGGCATGAATTCGATCGCCGATGGCGAGTCCTTCACGATTGATGACGGAACTGGCAAAACCACATTCCAGTTCGGAACGGTCGGCCCGAACGCCATCGACATCGGACCGGCAACGTCGGCGGTCGAAGTCGCTGAAATTATCGAAGACGCGATCAACCTCGCCAAAATCGGGCCCAGCCCTGCTCTTGAGCCGACCGTATCGGTTTCGGTCGTCGGTCGGACTGTTCAATTCTCTGGAATCAATGGCCTGGATATTGGTGGTTCGGCAACGCTTCTTGCCACACCAAACATCGTTCATGTCTTGGCACACTCCGGATTGGATCAGGACGTCGATACACTTGGCGACAATCGTCCGTACCTTGTCGGATTTGACACGTCAGGAAATCCGCTCGCCGATGGTGGCGAGTTCCTAGTACCACAAGGCGTGACCGCGATGGTTCAAGCTGGTGCTTTGTTCAAAATGCGCAAAGCCAACTTGGATGCCGGTACAGCCGATACGCAGAGCGTGAACCGAAGCCACGGTGCAATCCAGATCCTGGGTATGCCCGATCGTTCTGTTTATATGCGGTCGTTGCACAATGATTCTGTTGGCGGTGATTCTGATGGAGTCGGTCCTGGTGCCAACTCGGGTGACTTTGGCGGTATCGTCTTCCGCGACGATTCCGATCTAGAGGACATCGGAGTCTTTTTGAACTATGTCAACCACGTCGACATCAACAACGGTGGTGGCAAAGTCTTTGTCGAAGCAAACGAGCTGCTGTTTACACCAATTTATATTGACGACGCTCGACCGACGCTGACGTTCAACTTTGTCTCCAACAGTTTGGGAGCTGCGATTTCGGCGAGTCCCGACTCGTTTGATGATTCGCTTGATCGCATTGGCCCTGATGTTTCGGGGAACTTCCTGCAAGAGAATACGATCGATGGGATGTTCATCCGGGTGATCACGCCATTGGGCGGAACCATCGACAAGCTGGATGTGAACGGACGATTTGATGATACCGACATCCCACACGTGTTTACGGAAAACTTGATCATCAACGGAGCCGCGGGCGGCCCAGTTCTCGATGGCGGAACACTTAAAGCTCGTGCTGCCGGTCGACTGATGGTTGATCCGGGCGTCGTAATCAAGCTCGATGATGCACGTATCGAAGTCGAACGCGGAGCCGGCACGCTGATTGCCGAAGGCACACGCAATCGTCCGGTTATCTTCACCTCGATCGCTGACGATCGATTCGGCGGAAGCGGATCCTTTGACACACAAAGTGCAGGATTTGCGACACCTTCAGCGGGTGATTGGAGCGGAATCTATTTCGGACAGGCAACGTCCGGAAGCATTGATAATGCTTACATCGCCTACGCCGGTGGGTCTTCGCCAATCGAAGGTGGTTCGGCCAGCTTTAACACTGTCGAAATCCATCAGGCGGATGTCCGGATCGCCAATAGCTTCTTCCAAAATAACGCTGATGGCGCTGGCGGCGGCCGAAACGCGAATGGTCGTGGGGCGAATGGCCCAGCCGTGATCTATGTGCGTGGCGCTCAGCCGATTCTGCTGGCCAATGACATCATGGATACCGTTGATGCAAATAACACTGCAGCAGCGATCTCGATTAACGCGAACTCACTGAACTTTGAAACGGTTCTCGATCGCGGCCGCTCGACCGGCATGGCGAACGCATTTGACCAAATCGTTGTTAACCAAGGTCCACTGGTTCGAATGAACCGCTTGGAAAACAACGGAACCAACGGGATGGTTGTCCGTGGTGAATTGCTCACCACCGAATCCGTGTGGGATGACACCGACATGGTGCACGTCCTCAGTGGCGAAGTCATTGTCGATAACTTCCACACCTATGGTGGACTCAAGCTGCTTAGCAGCCAATCTGAAAGCTTGGTGATCAAGTTCGCCAATGCCAACAGTGGCTTTACGGCGACGGGCCATGGCACCGAAACGGAAGATCGGATCGGTGGCACCGTGCGTGTCCTTGGGATGCCTGGCAAGCCGGTGGTCATGACCAGTATCGCCGATGATACGATCGGTGTTGGTTACACACCGAGCGGCAAAATCAATTCGAATACCAACAACTCGGCCACTCCGACGACTGGTTCTGCAGGCGATTGGCGCGGATTGTTGTTTGAGGAATTTAGCAACGATCGGAATGTCGCGAGCGTCCGCGAAGCGGAACCGCCAGCGACCAACGGTATCGATATTAACCGCCGGCCGTTGGCTGCCCAAGATTTAGGGACCCTAGCTCCCGACGAACAGAGTGGTGACGAAAACCGCCGTTTAGGCTTCGAAATCGAAGGCTATATCAGCCCCAATGCTCCTGATGATGTCGATGTCTATCAGTTTGAAGGGACCGCCGGCACCGAAGTCTGGA
Source organism: Stieleria sp. JC731 (assembly GCF_020966635.1). Lineage (NCBI taxonomy): Bacteria > Pseudomonadati > Planctomycetota > Planctomycetia > Pirellulales > Pirellulaceae > Stieleria > Stieleria sp. JC731. The sequence continues at coordinate 77,829 of NZ_JAJKFQ010000005.1, forward strand.
TCGATATCGATCGTACCGATTCGACCTTGGATGCAATCGTTGAAATCGTCAACACGGCTGGAACTGTGCTCGCTCGATCGATCCAGTCACAGACGGAAGTTCCAAACGAAATCAATGAATTCGATTTGGACAAAAGTCTATTCGATGGTGGCGATCACTACACACAAAACTTCCGCGACCCCGGGCTGCGATACATCCTGCCCGGTGCGGTTGGACAGACTGGCGTGTACTTCGTACGTGTGCGCAGTAATCCGCGCACCTCGCCAGACATTCGGTCACTTGCTGGTGAAAGCTCCGGCAAATACCAATTGCAAATTCGCCTGCGGCAGATCCAGGAGTTTCCAGGATCAACCGTTCGCTATTCCGATATCCGTTTCGCATCCACAGCGATCGATGTCCGTGGGCTTCCAAGCCATAGCCCATTGGTGATGGAGTCCGGTGAAGTCGAAGCGATCGGAACTTCCGGGTCAAACGACAATGCGGGATCGGCCGAACAGTTAGTCAATCTGTTGGCGACTGATATGGCAGCGATCGGTCTGTCTGGTTCAATCGCTAACTCGACCGATGCCGATTGGTATCAGTTCGAATTGACGCAAACCGGAATTCAGTTGATCCCTGGAGTCAATGATGGTGCCGGAACAATCGCCGTAGCCTTTGATATCGACTATGCAGACGGTGCGGTCCGAGCCGATACGACGCTGGCGGTCTACGACGAAAACCTGAACTTGGTCTACGTCGGCCGTGAAGGAAACATCGAAGACGATCAGCAAGATAGTACGCAGCAAGATGACCTGAGTCGTGGGTCGCTTGGTGATCGTGATCCGTTCATCGGACCGGTTCACCTTACACCTGGTACAGAATCCTCACCACGTCGATTCTATGTCGCAGTGATGAGTGACTATCAACAGCCTTCAGCGCTCAATGGCGTGTTCCAAGCTGCTGCTGGTGCGAATCAGTTGGTCCGGTTGGAGCCGATTAACTCGGTTGAACGCATCATCGAAGACCACATCGGTTTCCAAGGGTACTCCTCGCGTGGATTTGAAATCGGTCCAAAGCAGGCTGAGGGACTGTTCGATATCACGACCGATACGACGGTATCAAACTATGTGAAGCCCTTCACGCTTCAGGACGTTCCGTTGTATGTCATGACGGATCAACCTGAAGACAACAACAACTTCGGCGATGATGACTACCTCTTCACTGTCGATCCGTTCGAGTCCTCACGTTGGTTGACCCGCGTAACCGAAGACGGTACAGCCACCAGCAATTTGTTTGATGGTGTCAACGACTTGCAAGACGTCGTGGTCCGGTCGGACGGACGTATGTATGGATACCAGCGTCTAAACGGCGATGCAGCCAACGTCGGTGCTTTGGTCGAAATCGATCCTGGTACCGGCGCAACAACCGTCGTCGGAACCGACAATATCAATGGGCAAACGCCAACACCGAACACTTCGGTCTACAGCAACCAAACGCTCAATGATTTTGACCGAACGATTGGGGCTGACCAATTCACAACCTCGGACGAAGTTGATGCGTTGACGTTCCGCCGTATCGGTCAAACCGGACCGGCCAGTGCACCTGTTCCCGAATACGATATTTTCTATTCGGTCCGTGAATCCGATGCCGCTTCGAAACTGTATCGAGCGACTTCAGATGGTGACGCGACTCTACGACGTGCGACAACGCCAACTCCGGGCGGAGCAACGTCTGAAAACTATGGTATTGTCGGCGATATCCAGCCTGCAGGTGTGACTTACAACACCAAATTCCTGCAAGCGGTGAACCCGACCAATAACGGGCCGCAGATCACCAACATTCGCGTCAAGTCGAAGATCGCTGGTGTTGCCGGCCAGTTTACGATCTCGATCAATCGCCCAGGCAACAATACCAATGCCACCGTTCAAGGTGTCAATTTCGGCAGCAACACGATCTTTATTGATATCGGGGCGAACAACAACTCTGGCCCGACTGCACAAGCAATTGTTGACGCGATCAACAATCACGCCGATGCTAGTCAACTTGTGACTGCTGTTATCTTCAACGGCAACGCGAACAACCGTCCGGCCGGAGGTGATGGCAATGGTGGAACTCCGGCCGCGCGGATTTCACAGTTTAATTCCGTGATTGGCTCCGATGGTGTCGATGGACCATTGCAAGGCCGGGTCACCGGTTTGTCGTACGCCGATTGGTACGGAACCGGTAATCTTTTCGGTGTCACTGACGCAGGTGAATTCCTGGAGATTGATGCATCGAATGCAACCGTTATCAATCGAGTCTTTGCTTCGGACACGATCGGCATCGATGGTTTGAGTTTCCAAGGCTTGGCATTGGGGCCGCAAAACGTTGAGGGCGGAGCGTACAAAAACACGCTGTTTGCCGTCACCGATGACGGAACGATGGTCGCCTTTGATACCGATGGCAATGGCGTCTTGGCATTCAGTGCCGGTGCCGTAACACAGCAAGTGGTGCAAACGGCCAGTGGCGGAACCGGTGGTTTCTTTACCTTGACCACGGATGCTGGTGGCACCGGACGGCATACGACTGTGCCGATCTCGGTCGATTCGCCTGGACGTGTCAGCGTTAACGAAGCACAGCAGTTAAACGTTCAGGGTGCGGGCGCCACAGGAACATTTACGTTGTCATTCGTCGATGACGTCGCGGCAACGACGAGTCCAGCGTTTGACATCAATAGCGGTGACAATTTCATCTTCGCCGAAGATCTATCGGACTTCCCCGCCGCACCGTTTGTCATTCGGGTCAACAATGAAGAAATGTTGATCAATGGGACAGCGGGCAACGCTTTGTTCGTTCAACAGCGTGGCTACAACGGAACGGTCGTATCGGATCATCCGGACACCGCGACCATCTTCGAAGTTGTCGATGCCGCAACGACGGCACCGATTTCGACTCCATTCGCAACGACGATCTCAGCGGCGATTACTCCGGGGGCACTCACTGTTGATGTGGATGATGCCAGTGGGCTTCCCTCGACTCCGTTCTTCGCACGGATTCAATCCGAAGAAGTCGAAGTGACCGATGTGACGGGCAACACACTGACAATCGTGCGTGGATCGGTCCCGACCACCGATCAGTACCACGATTCTGGACGATCATTGATGGTTGTCACCGATACGATCACCGTCGATGATCCTGTCCCATTCGGCACTGTTCCCGGGTTCAATATCCGCGTCAACGGTGAAGAAATGCAGGTCACTTCAGTGTTGGGTAGTGACTACATCGTACGACGAGCGATCAATGGAACTGTCGCAGCCAATCACAACATTGGTGCAACGGTTTCACGCATTCAAACCACCGCGCCGATCGCTTACAACGCGACGACAGTCCAAGTTGAAAATGCTCTGGAGCAACTCGAAGCGATCGGAAACGGGAACGTAACCGTCACCGGTACTCGTCTATACAACGGTACGACGCCTGGATTGCAGAACATCGAGTTCACTGGGAACTTGGCCGCTCGGAACGTTCAACCGCTACGCGCCAGTGCTGAAGGGTTGATCGGCGACGAGATTCAGCAAATCGCGATGAACACCGCAGTGACCGGTGGAACATTCAAGCTTGAATTCGAAGGCGAAACCACTGCTGATATTGCGTTCGATGCGACGACTGCCGATGTTCAGGCCGCGTTGGAGTTGCTAACGACCATTGATGCAGGTGAGATTGTTCTTAGCGGCAGTCTTGGCATTGGATCGATTCTGGTGCAATTCACTGGTGACCGCCAAGACACGAACGTCCAAGCGATCACGATCGTCGACGACATGTTGTTGGTCAATGAAGAGCAAGAAGTCCGTATCACAGGAAATCCGGACGGTGGCACGTTCACTCTTGATATTGATGACCCAACCAATGGTATCACCGGTTCGTCATTGCCCATCAATTACAACGATACCGCAGCCGACGTTCTGATCGCTCTTCAGAATATTCCAGGCTTGACCGGCAACATCGACGTGACCGGTGGACCTCTGGCAGGCAATGCGATCGTGATCGAGTTCATTGGCACACTGGCAGCGACCGATGTCGCACAATTCACGGTCACCAACGCGTTGACAGATTCGACCGGATTGACCGGGCCGGCAGCTCAAGTCAACACGATCCAAACGATCAATGACACGATTGCGATTAACGAAGCACGTCGTGGAACCGCTGTATCTGGAACAGTTACGACGATTGACGACGGCATCATCAGCGTCTTAGATGCCTTGAACCAGCTGTCAGATTTTGCTCCTGGCGACATCACAGCTGCCGGTATTCTTCCATCACCAGCTGCCGGAGTCACCTTGACATTCGGTGGGGCTTACACAGGTGTGACGGTTCCGCAATTGGAAGTTGACAATTCTCTGAATGTCAGTCCATTCTCCGACGCATCTGTCCTGGTCACCGGGACACCAGCCGACGGTGCTTCGGCTAGCTTCTCGATTCAAGCAGGCGGGCTGAACATTAGCGGTTCGGCTCCGGTCGGTATCGCGTTCTCGCCCCTCGACTTTAACCTCTGGCACCCCACAACTCGACGGAGTGGTGATGCCGGTCACGGGATCAACCCATCGGCCGACGACACTCGAACTCCAGCCGATGCCGGCCGAACCTATGACACCAGTGGCAACAGCGTACGCAACTTTGACGAGATCGACGGCGGCGCGAGCTGGCAGTTCGGGTTCGAGTATTGGCAGCAGAACGACGGCGGCGATGCAGAGCAGTACCTGCGATACAGTCCCGGTGTGAATGCACAATACGGAATTCTGACAACGGAATACCACTCGGACCTCAGCAGCAACCCTGCAATTGTTAATGGTGGCACGGAAGTCGGCTCATACAACCTTCCCGGCGGCGGCATGGGAAGCTTGATGACGAACTCGTTCGATCTTGACGGCCTGACCGAAACTGATCGGCCGACCTTGTACTTCAACTACTTCCTGGAAACTGAGAACTACGACGGTTCGGATCTGGACGACGACGATGACGATCCGTTCCGCGATAGTGCTCGCGTCTTTGTCTCCGCTGACGGTGGTCTGACTTGGGATCTTGTCGCGACCAACAATTCCCAGCTAAGCGGCAACGAGCCATCGGACACGCCAAATACAGCGGAATTGCCTGGGTACTTGTCACGGTTGGCAGATGACGGCCTAAACAGCGCAGATCCTAGAGCAGTTAGTCAACAGATCGTACAGGAGTTGTTCGATAACTCTGGCACCTGGCGTCAAGCTCGCGTCGACTTGTCTCCCTACGCGGGCATGACAGGTTTGATGATGCGATTCGATTTCAGTGCTGCCGGTTCGATGAACGACGATTCGCTAAACCGGATCGATGGGACCGTCAATCCAGCGGCTGTTGGTGATGCGGCGCCTTACGGCGAATACGCCAGTCCAGGCAACTCGCCGCGATCCATCCGTAGTACCAATAACCAGTTCGAAGGTTTCTACATCGATGACATCATCATCGGTGCCTCAGAACGCGGTGAAATGGCAACCGGAACCAACAGCGATGGTGGAATTACCAATCTGTTCGCTGGTTCTCGAACGACCGACAATGATGACGATCGCTTCCCAGACATCGTTGCAGGACGCTACCAACTGGAGATCCGTCGTACTGAAGAATACGTGCTGTTAGCCCCAGATCCGACTGTCGGTCTGACGTTCGACAGCAACGACCGTCATATCCGCGACGGGGTCGAAACTGCGACTGTTTCCTTCGAGCCGGCGACGTTCGTGCCGGACCTAACACCAAATCCAGGAACCGAGGGTTGGGTAGTTACCGCGATCGATCCGATCTCCGGAACACAAAGTCTAGAAACACCCAACACGGTCTTCGACACTGCGACGTTCGAAGCAACTTTGCAAGAATTGGGGTCAATCAATGACGAGTCGGGAATCATCGAATTTGATTACCTTGTCGACAGCACCTTCCAATCAACCGGATTGCGATTCCTCATCGACGGGGTTCCTCAAGTCTTGGATCTGGGCGGCGGTGAAATTCCTATCCCTGATCCACAACTCGCGTCAGGTGATACTGGCGTTCGAACCGCAAGATTCAGCTTTGCTCAAGGCAACCCAACATTCACTTGGGTCTTTGATCGGTCTGCGGCTATCGGCAATGAACCGAACAAGGCAATCCTAGATAACATTCGTGTTCTTCAGGGCACGTCTGGTCTGGCGGCAGATCGTAACCGCGAACGACCGCAAGGTATCTTCATCCTGGACGCCAACCGAATCACTGATTCACAGAATGTTGGAGTGAACATCCAGCCTGGTGTCAGCGAAACCAATGGCGTGCCACACCCAGGTGCGTTGGTTAACTTCCCGCAACTAAATGCCGATCGCTACGTTCCGGGCATCGTTGTGCAAAACAACGTGATCGCTGGTTCGACGGGGATTCGCTACCAGGGTGAGCCAAACGCTGTTGCGAACCGCACGGTTTCGTTCGGTCGACTGTTGAACAACACCCTCGTCGGTGATGCTCAGTCGGGTACCGGTATCGAGATCGTCGGCATGGCCAGCCCAACGGTGATGAATAACTTGATCACCAACTACGCCGACGGAATCATCAACAACGGTGTGGGAACGATCATTCGCTCGAACTACTTCCAAGACAATTTGCGAGGTGGCGCGATCGGTAGTGCAGCAATCATTGGTGCTAACGGTGATCCGTTGTTCCGTGATGCCGCCAACCGTAACTTCTATCTCGTCAACGGAACGCAAGCTCTCGACAGTGCTCAGATCACCGAGCAAGACCGATTTGATTTCCTGAACTTCAAGACCGAAATCGGCATCCCTGCATCACCAATCTTGGCACCCGATCGCGACCAGTTCGGACAGTTGCGTGTCGAGCAAGATTCTTCGCCCGTTGCTGACCGTGGAGCGATCGAAAACAAGGACTTGGATGCTCCGTTCGCACAGCTGTTGAATCCGATCGACAACGATGCGAATGACCGTGACCCAAGCCAAACGGTGGTCTTGGTCAACGATCCATTGCTGGATAATTTCACGATTCTGTTGGATGACGGTCGCGGACCGAATTCGCCTTCCGAAGGTACTGGTGTTAACGGCTTGACCGTTGATGATCCAAATGATCCGGCGATCGCGATGCAAGCCGTCCGCGTTGAACAAAACGCCCAGCCATTGGTCCAAGGCGTTGACTACACGTTGGCCTACAACCGAACGAGTGGTGTACTGCGTCTGACCCCGCTCTCGACTTTGTGGGAGCCATCGAGCATCTACGTTATCACGCTGGATAACTCGCTGATTTCAGACCGAGCTGGCAACAAACTGCGTTCGAATCAAGCCAACGGTGAGACACGATTCACGATCATCATTCCACCAGTTGATATCGACTACGGTGACGCACCCGATAGCTACGGTACTTTGCTCGGTAGCGACGGTGCACGCCACACCATCAATGACTCTCGCCTGCCACGATTGGGCGTCGAGATTGATGGCGACAGCAATGGTCAGCCAAGCGTCGATGCGACTGGCGATGACTTTAGTGGTGTCGACGATGAAGACGGCTTCAACGTTGGAACGTTCTTCGGAATCGGTGCGACAGATGGTCTGTTCCTCGCCAGTGCTGCGGCGAATCCGACCAGCAACCCAGCTGATGTGGTCGGCTTCCTTAACCCCAACGATGCGGCCGGTACTCTGCTGTCATTCGATGTCGTCGGTGACGGAGTCCTGGATGCTTGGATCGACTTCAACGGCGATGGTGACTTCAACGATTTCAACGAAAAGGTCATCGACGGTTTAGCCGTGACTGATGGTGCGAATCAAGCTCGCATCGTGACACCAAGCACTGCGGTTCGCGGACTCACCTACGCTCGATTCCGAATTTCGGAAAATGGAGTTTCAGATCCGACCGGTATCGGAATCGGTGGTGAAGTCGAAGATTACCGCGTACGTGTCCTCGACGTTTCGGCAACGGATGCGGTCGACGACGACTTCTACTCGGTCCTCGAAGACCACGTGCTGACTGTCGACGGAACGAACTTCCCCGCATTGCTGGACAACGATGTCTTGCCATCGGAAGAATTCATCCAGCCGCGTGTTGTGGTCAACGGTGCGATCGTTCCTCACCCAACCGATACGATCTATCGAACACAGAACGGTCAGGTTCGAATCGACGATGCGGCACTCGGACTGTTTACGTACACTCCAGATCCTGACTTTGAAGGCGTCGATACCTTCGAATACGCGGTCAGTACCCAACGCAACGAAGGTCCGGAATTCATTCAGACCGCTGACTTCGCAACCGTTTCGATCTTGGTTGAGCATTTCAACGCTCCGCCAATCTTCGACATGCCAGCGAGCGTTGAACTGAACGAAGACGAGCCAAGTTCTTGGGTAATCGATCCATTCTTCATGAACGTTGCCGGTGGTGATCCCATCTACGGCAACGACGAAGGAATGGAGAACGTCACGTTCAGCATCGTCGAAGTCAGTTCAGACCCTGCAGGCTTGATGACTCAGTTGCCTGTCATCACGGGCAACTCGTCGATCGAATTCTTCCCAGCGGCTGATCAGCATGGTTCAGTGGTTTATGAAATCACTGCCACAGATGACGGTACTCCGATCGAGTCGACGACAAAGACACTGACGGTGTCAATTCGTCCGATCAACGACGCACCACGAATTGATCCATCTGTGATCAATACCGGTGAAGTCAACACGGTTGACGACGCATGGAGCGTCGCTGCTGACGGTTCGATTACCTACACGTTACGCGAAGACAATTCTCCCGCGGTCGGTCAGCCAGTTGAGGAGTACTTTATTCCACTGAACCGTGACGGTTCGGTTTCAGGCTATAACCCGATCGGTGTTTTGGATGTCTTCGTCGTTGGTCCACCAAACGAAGCGGATCCGAACGCCGTTGGCGGAAACCAAACGCTGTCACTCGAGAGCATTCCGGTCCAAACGAACCTTGGCGGAGCACTCCGTCTGGGAACCGACGGAAATGGAATCCAAGGTATCTTCTACACGCCACCGAAGGACTACAACAACGCGATCGGTTCGCCTGACCAGTTCACTTACACGGTGATCGACGATGGTACGAGCTGGCAAAACGGTGCCTTGGTTCCAGACCCGAAGACGTCGACTAACGTCGTGCGTTTCGATTTGAATCCTGTCAACGACCGACCAGAATTCGACATCAACTTGCCGCCAGCAGACATCAATGATCCTGCCGGACCACGCAAGACCATCGAAACCTTGGAAGACGCTTCTGCAACTCTGATCAATAACTTCGTGTTCAACGTCGCTGCAGGTGACAACACAAGTGCGTTCGATGAGATCAACAGCATCACCGGCCAGTCGGTGACCTTCGCGATCAACCCATTGGACTTCGCGATCAGCCAAGCGAACGATTACTTCAGTCTCTATCCAACGATCAGTGCCGAAGGAATCTTCGAATTCCGAGCTGCTCCGGATGTGTTCGGAAAGTTCGACTTTGAGATCGTGCTGACGGACAATGGGCCAAGTGACGCTTCACGCGGTGACCTGACAACTTCGATTCCTCAAACGATTTCGATCGAAGTTCTGCCTATCAACGATCCGCCAGTGGTTCGCGATGACATTGACCCATTGGAATTCACCATCAACGAAGATGGGTCTGTCGACATCATGGCAGTGGGCACGCCGGGCAATCCTGGGTTGCTAGACGTGTTCGCACCTGGTCCAGACAACGAAAGTGAAAACATCGTTCCTGGCGGTAACCAAACGGTTTCACTGCGGACTCCCGTTCCGACAAGTTCAACCTTCGAAGGAACGATCGAAGAGATTCGTGACAACGGTGCATTGGTCGGACTGCGGTACTATCCGAAAGAAGACTTTGTTGGCACCGACACGTTTACCTACACCGTGACTGACGATGGAGTCACCGTCGATTTTGGAACCGGTGGTGTCGAAAAAGCGGATCCGAAGATCGCCACCAACACGGTGAAAATCTTTGTAAATCCGACCAATGACACGCCACAATTCAGTGGACCGGCGAATGTCGTCGTTGATGAAGACGCCGGTGTTGTCAGCGTTTCTAGCTGGGCGAACAACGTTTTGGCGGGGCCACCATCGGCTCTCGATGAACTTGAGACTCAGGATGTGTTCTTCACCATCACTCAAGTTGGCGGTGACCAAGGCCTGTTCGCCACACCACCAACCGCTGTGATCGATCCGGTTACCCGTTCGGCTAGCTTGGATTTCGAAACGGCTCCAGATGCCAACGGCACGGCAATCCTGCAGGTGCGTCTGACGGATATTCCGACTGACGGCACTGCGGCGATGAGCACCGCATATCGGACCTTTACCGTGACCGTCAATCCGGTCAATGACATCCCAACGTTCGATCGGGTGATGGGACCAATCACTGTCTTGGAGGACCGCGGCCCCTATTCAGAGCCGTGGGCAACCAACATCAGTCCAGGTCCTGCAGACGAATCAAGCCAATCGGTTCGGTTCGAAGTTACTACACCGACTGACGCACAAGCGTTGTTCCAACAGTTGCCAACCATTGGCGACGATGGGGTTCTGCGATTCCTGCCAGCCGCGAACGCCAACGGCACAATCGATTTGACGGTCAAAGCAATCGATTCAGCCGGTGGTGAATCGTCACCTGTTGTCTTGCGATTAGTGATCACTCCAGTGAATGACATTCCTGTCGCGGTCGGAGATAGCTTGAATACCGACGAAGATGCGATTCTGACCATCTTGGAATCGGATCTGTTGGCGAACGATATCGATCCAGACATCAACAATCCGTTTGATGAGCTGTCGATTGTGTTCAACACAACCGAGTTCCTGTCGCTAAGCGGTGCACAAGTCAGCTATGACGCTGCTTCGGGGCAGATCACTTACGACCCATCGACTTCACTGACCCTGCAAGCACTTTCGGGAACAGAAGAAGCGACCGATTCATTCACTTACACCGTTGTTGACTCCGAAGGCGAAGTCAGCAATCGAGTGACCGTGACGCTGACGGTTGCGGGAATCAACGATGCTCCTGTCGCACTCAATGATGCCCCAACGTTGAATCCGAACGGGCCGACGTTGATCGACATCTTGGCGAATGACTCTGATGTCGACGGCACCTTGGATCCTCTGACGATTGAGATCACATTGCAGCCAGCATTCGGGTCTCTGTCGATCGATGACGACGGATTGGTGACCTTCAACGCGTTTGGTAGCTTCGCCCAAGAGGATGTATTCCGTTACCGTATCAAGGACAATGACGGGTTGTTCAGTGATGAAGCGACGGTCACGATTCAAGCGAACGCGGCTCCAATCGCTCGCGAAGATCAAGCCGGCACGTTCTTGAACGAATTTGTCGATATCAACGTCGTCGCCAACGACAATGATCCAGATCCTGTCGCCGGTGCACCGAATGGAGGCTTGGATCTAGATTCGATTCAGATCGTCGGTGGCCCGCTCAACGGCGAAGCCATTCCACGCGGTGATGGTACTGTCCGCTACATTCCTAACGATGGATTCCTGGGAATCGATTCGTTCCAATACACCATTGCCGATTCGCAAGGCCGAGTCAGCAGTCCTGGAACCGTTCGAGTCCAAGTCTCAGGAAGTCGACTGCAGAATCCTGACCTCAGGACCGATGTCAACGACGACGGAAACGTTTCGCCAATTGACGCATTGCTGGTAATCAACCGACTCGCTCGCGAGGGAACGATCAGCATCCCAGTGACCAATAGCGATGCCGGACCGCCATACTACGACGTCAATGGCGACCAAGTGATTTCACCGGCGGATGCGTTGGCGGTTATCAACGACTTGGCATTGCGTCAAGCCGGCGGCCAGGGCGAAGGCGAGTCAGTGCTTGACGGTATCGTTGACGAAACGTTGCCTTCCGCTGGAGCGATGGACTTCATCGATCTGATGGTTGACGACGACGATGAAGATGAGGACCGCTTGAACGCTCTCGATGTCGCGTTTGGTGACTTGCTCTAGGGCTAGCTGATATGGAAAGCTCCGGTGGGATTCGTTCCCCGGAGCGTTCACGTCCTTTGGATCGTTTTCAGAAGCACCGTGGCCGTCGATTGATATTGCATATCAACTTTGCCAGAGTGGCTTTGGGTTTTCCGAAAGCAGGCTTGCTTCGTAGCCTGCTGTTTTGGAAAGTCAGCTAGTTGACGTTCAGCAAGACCTCACGCAATCGATCATAGCAGCGATCGCGTGAGTATTCTGTTCGGACCTTCTCAAGGCCAGCAGTAGCGATGCGTTCCCTGGACTGACGGTCGGCGATTAAAAGCCGCAGTGAATCGATCCAGTCTTGATCTGATGCGGCCAGACGACCGTTGCAGTCGTGCTCAATCAAGAGTTCATTGTCGCCGAGCTTTTGACCGACGACAGCACAGCCAGCCGCCATGTAAATCCTGGATTTCAACGCGCCGCGATAAAGCGATTCGTCGACCTTGAACATTGGGAAGATTCCGATGTCCATCGCTAGAGCGTTCTGGACCATGCTGGTCTGGTTGTACGATGGAATCACACTCGGCTGAAAGTGTTCGAATCGTGGAAGTCGATCTGGATCTGCACCTAGAAGCAGCAGTCTCAGATTCGACGATTCGGCAAACACTTTCTCTAGGGGTTCAAAGATTCGGTAAAGTGCATCAGCCGTGTATTTGCCGCCGATCCAGCCGATGGTGGTTTGGTTGCGATCACGTTTGATGGAATCTCGGTAGCGATCGAAGACTTCAATCTGTGGCGAATCGGGAACGATTGCTACGTTGGAGTTATGCGAACGGGTGTACCGAGCTGTGAATTCATTCTCGCAAATCACCGCATCGGATGTTTGCAACATTTGATGAATATGTTGCCATCCGGCGGATTGAAACGCTGGCAACCAGACGGCATCGATCAAGTCCGTAACGACTTTGGTATTTGGAAGATCGCAAAGTCGTTGGTGCAGTCGCCATGAAGGCACCGTGACCAGCATGACCGTATCGTGCGATTTGGCCAGTTCAACAATCTGGTCTTCGCGTTTTTGTATGACCTTGGTTTCGGCCCAAATTGCTGGCCTTCGCAGCGAAGGCCGCCAAGGCCATCGCTGCATGATCGCGTTCATTCGCTCACTGGTTCGGCCGATAAATGTGGCATGCAGTGAGCTGTCTTTCTCGAAGCAATTCTCGAACTGCAATGCGCGAACAGTTGTCGTTGGGGTCGCCAGCGATTCGTAAACGATCAAGACTCTATTCATGACGTTTCATGCTACCAGCCGCTCTTGATCACATCGCAAACACGCTGTGCATCACCGACGTTCATATGAGTGTGAAGGGGTAAAACCAAGTATCGGTTTTCCATGGCATTCATATTGGGAAGTTCCCCTTCGCGGTATTCTGCAAACACCGAATAACGGTCATTGCGAAAGTGCACCTGTCCCGATTCGATTCTTGCGTCGCGAAGCTTCTTTTCCAGGTCGGTACGTCGATCAACCAAAACGGTGCAGAGCCACGCGGCATGAACGCGATCTTCAAGCCCCGCACCGACCACTTGCAGGCCATCGATTCCAGCCAGTTCATCGATGTAGGTTGAAAGAATCGCCTTTCGCAGGGCCAGTGATTCGTCAATGGTTTTCAGCGCGGCAAGCCCCATTGCGGCGCCGATATCGGTCATTTGGTACTTGTAGCCCACTTCGTAGATATCATTCGCCCATGTGCCGCCTTGTTTGGCTTTGCGATCGATTCCGAACCAACGTATTCGCTGTGCTTTGTCGACCAGTTCCTCGTCACGCAACATCAGCATCCCGCCGTCGCCGGTAGTGATGTGTTTGATCGCTTGAAAGGAGAACGCTGTGAAATCACTCATCCCACCCACCGGTCGACCTTTGTAAGTCGCACCGACGGCTTGTGCCGCGTCTTCAATCAAAGGCACGCCGCATTCGGTCGCAATCGCCTGAAGTTCGTCCATGTCACAGGGCAATCCGCCATAGTGAACGCACACGATCGCTTTGGTCTTTTCGGTAACGAGCGAACGGACATGGTCTGGGTCGATGTTCATAGTCCCGGCTTGGGCATCTGCAAAACGGATTTTGATGCCGTGATAGAGCAGCGGGATGCTGGTGGCGGTGCAGGTAAATACGGGCACAATAACTTCGTCGCCTGGCTGCAAGCCAGCCAGCACGTAGGCTAAGTGCATGGCGTCGGTACACGACCCGACGGCGATCGGATGGTGATTTGATCCAAGCCAATCTCTGAATTTAGATTCGAACAGGTCGACTTTTGGGCCCTGTCCGATCCAACGAGTCCGCAGTGTGTCAGCCACTTCATCGATGGCAGCTTCCGGGACATGGGGATGAAACAGAACGATGTTCTCGCCTTCGACGGGAAGGATCGACTTATCCCGAGTGTCAACAAATTTGGCCATGCGATCGAATCAGAATGGAATAAAAGTTGGGACGCAAATACTGGCGGGCGTCGTGGTGTTGGCAACTAAGCATCGGATTATTTGACCGCTTCGATGCGTATATCACGCCACGGCTGTTCATGAAATTTGGGTTCGGATTCACTGAATTCTGTAAAACCGACCGCCGCCAATTCGGATCGGAGATGCCAAGCCGACCAACCAAATGAATACGGGGTGAATTTGACTTTGTTCGTAATCTCGGACAGGTCGAAAGCGTAGATACCGCGTACGGCTTCCAAATACCCCGCTTGGTCGTTCGCACAATCAAGCAAGTGCTGGGCGCATTTTTCAATCGACGGAAGCTCGATGATTAGCCGGCCCCCATGTTGGAGGAGGCTGTATGCGGCGGCAAAGAATTCGCGGGCTTGCCAGAGATTTAGATAGCTCAGCGAGTGAACCATTAGGATTTCAGAGACGCTCCCTTTGGCAAATGAATGTTTCAATTCACCAAAGTCGAGATACAGATCGGCACAGGCTCGAGCGTTCGCGTCGATATTGATGTAGCCATCCAGGTGCATGGGACCACATCCAAGATTCAGTCGGATGTCGGTCCGTTCAACCAGCGGTCCCGTTAGCTGCGGAACCGTTTTGGGACCCAGGACGGCAGTGCTGGGCATGATGCGTTTAGCGATTTCGTAACGTGTTCGACGAACCATACGAGCCGCCAATGTCAACGCCTTTCCAATCGTTCCGCTCATTCGCACATCACCTGCAAGCCTTTCTTGATCGCCATCACTCGCCATTTGAATGATGTCCAAGCGCGTGTGCCCAAGCGGTCGGTACGCATCGTCTTGGAGTAAACGCCGGCATGTTCCTCAGTGAAATCCAGTCCAAGATACTCATGAATTCGCTCGCCAACTTGGACAGGTTCGCGGCAAAGCTCTTCATACCCGACTTCATGGAACCACGGATGGGCTTTTCCGTAAGTCTCGACACGTTCGAAATGCGCCAAGGTTAACTTCAACCAGTGGTCCGGATCGTTGAAGACACCGACGCCTGGTTTTTCACGGTGCGATAGTGAGGCGGCAATGTCGTGAGGATCGCGTCGGATGAAAAGAATCTTGCTGTTGGGGAAGACATCAAGATACAGCGGAAGCAGCACACAAGTTCGAGCGTCTTTGATTCCCCAGGGAGATACACCGTCGTAGCCCCACTGCATCAAGTCGATTCGCCACTGCTGTAGCATGAACTCGCCAACCGACGCTCGGAAGCTCATCACTTCATCGACCGACATGATTGGATAGTTTGCCCAGTTGGCGCCTCCACCCATCAATAGTTCGTCGTTCACATAGTTCGAAAAGAAATGCGATTCGCATTGAGTTGCGTTGTTGACCATGAACAACCCACATGCATGCAGGCATCGAGACAGCGCGGTGCTGCCGCTGTTGTGCATTCCCATCACTAGAACGGGGTCTGGTGAATGGCCTTGGAAGTGCGTCGGAATCGGTTTTCTTTGATCGGTCACGATTATTTCGAAGCTTTGATCTCGGCCGCTTCGGCTTCCAGCTTCGCGATCGTGTCTTCGAGTTCCTTCAGCTCATTTAAGTCGTCGGCTTGCTGTCTTGAACCGGCGAGCTGCTGCCGCAGGCTGGTCAGTTTTTTGTTGATGACGTCCAAGCGTTTTTTCTGTTTTTTATCCACGCGTCGTTTGTCGCTTTGTGTTTGAATTCGGGTCAACCGCGTGGTCAATCATAGATTGTGGGGACTGAGCTGACTGCCGGTCAGCGATCCAGACTCGTCCCAATCCAACAAAAAAGCTCGACCGAACGGTCGAGCTTACTAGTTTGCCGATTGATTCACTTCAGGCTGGCTGTGAGGATTGCGGCGGCAAAATCGCTACGCCTTGCCCCCCAGGCTTGCCTAGCATCGGGAGATCAAAATCCGATTCCGATCGAAACGCCACGTCCCCGGTAGGGGCCAAATGAGCTGTAGCCGATCCCAACGCCAGGACCGATGTACGAACCGGAATAAGGATATCGATAGGAGCCGTAGTAAGGCGATCGATATACCGGGCTCGAATAGTACGGGCGACCGACGGAATAGATCGGAGCTCGGTACTGAATCGAGGGGGTATACGCCCGACTATAGCGAGCAGAGCTGTAGCCGCTGGAGTATCGAGCTCGACCGCAGTAGCGGTTGCCTGCGTCGGCATCTGATTGAAACAGGAATAGTGAGCTCGCGCAAACCGCGACCGCCAGAATCACTTTCTTAAACATGTACACATCCTAGTTCATGGGAGGGGAGAACCATCCGTCGCATTTCAGCACATTGCAATCAATAGGGCGACGCGCTTCAGCGATGGAAAGAGCACGTGATTCATTAATGCATCGCGTGTGCCAACGTCCGCCGAAAAGCTGTGAAACTTGAGTCCGATTCACAAGCTATCAGGAATTAGTCTAAGCCTTCGGTCCGAATCTGTCTTTCCGCAGTTCGAGCTGGGGAACATGACAAACTTTTAGTTGTGTTCGAAATGGTGGCGCAGGGATCCAAATCTGCGACCGATCCTGGTGCCTGCGTTAAGAGTTTCGCCGTGGAAAGGCTGAGAATGTCGTCCAGCGAAACGCGACCGAAGAAGCGAATATCTCTCTGCTCCGGACGAAAGTTGTCATGTACGGGAGCTTCGAATTTTTTCGCTGCCACCGCGAGTCAGACGTCGCCAATGCGAAAGTGTGATAGTGGTCGCGTTTTTCCTGGCATCTGTCTGCAACTACCAGTCCTTGGCTTGGCCTTCGATGACGATCTGCATCACGTCTTCTTCAGTGATGTTGTGCATGAGTGCAAAATGCGTCGCTTCGCGGTCGGCAGTTTTTTGCATCAAGCTGTTGAACGCCTTTCCGGCGGCGCCACTTTTGGGAATCTTTTTCGAGTTCCGGTTCATCGAATTGGTCATCGCGCTGTAGTCGCGATAAATCTGCTGCCTCGTTGATTCCGGAAGGTCGACGACGCGGTATTCAAGGTTTTTCTTGGCTTCAATTTCCGCTTGGGCCTGCTGCTCGGCAGCGATTTGGTCAGCTTTGGCGGCTTCTTCCTGAGCGTCGGTGACACGCAGGAATGTCATGCCGATCAGGATGGCCATTGCGATGAAAGAGACGCCCAAGACTGCAACCCATTGCATCATCTTGCTTTCCGAACCCGGTTTTCGGCCGGTGGGCTGCTTTTCCGATGGGCCGCGTGCGGGAGTCGGTGCATTCGCGGAACTTGGCTGGTTGGTCAAGAATACTTGACCACAAGACGGGCACTGGGCTTTGGCCATCGAAGCGGGCACGTTCATTGTCGTGCCACAACCGGGGCAGGAAAGTCTTTTGATCGACATGGGCTCAGTGCCTTATTGACTCGGTGCCTTTGGGGGCGGTTGGTGTGCTGCGATTAAATCGGCGCACTTTAGTCGGTACGATACATCATCCACCGCCGCTGCAGTTCCATGACGATTCGTCGGACTTCGGGAGGAGGATCAACTTGTTCAAATCGTACGCAGGCTGGAAAGAAGAATCCATAACCGTTCCTACCCATCCGCCGAACAATGCCTTCCAGTTCGGTGCTTTCGCCGTTGCAAGTCAGCGTCAATGTCGCTTCGTCGCCGATCTGGAACTTTACCGGGTCTCGATCGTGCGATCGGATGAAAAGCCCGGTCATGCTGATGTTATCGGGGCGTGCCTCGAAATCCATTCCGCGGAAATTAATCTCAACGTGAAGATCATCGCGGCGCACAATCGGGACACGAAAAGACTGCCGTTGGTTGTCCTGTTCGGCAATGGCGACTTTGGTTTTCTGGATCGTCTCGACAAAGTCCACCAGTTCATCGACAGCATCGGGGTCCAACGTCAAACGCGTTTCCGGTCGGCTGACGCTGCAAATCGTCAGCTCGTCGCCGTCATAAATTAATTCGATATCGCGTAGAGTCAGCTTCGCCATCAGCTCAACCTTTGCCTTTCGCCTCTTTGTTCAATGCCAGTGCTGCTTGTCGGCTAGTTTGCTTATCGAAATCGATCGTCAACGGAAATCGCGACGACCGCTGATTCGCGGCCAAGCTTTTAATCGGTTCAATGTCGATGAATAAATCATACTGTTTTTCCACTGCTCCATTAGGGGAGGTGGTCCCAAATTCGGCTATCCGATGTAGTACGTACCGATCAGCCCGGGGAAACAGTCAATCACAGCCTGCCAAACGCGATCAACACGGAAGCAAAAATTCGCCTCGATCCCTGAAGGTTTGCATTCATTCAGTCCTAGTCATGTCCGCCTAGCGACTCATTTATTTTTGATGTTGGTTTCTCACGAAGTCGCCTTCTGCTCCGGAAAACGAGTGTGCGAGAAATCGAATTTCAAAGAGTGGAAGCTGACAATAGGAAGTTAATCGTCTGCAGAATCCACTCAGGCTATATGTCGGGGCAGATCTGTTTCACGCTGGTAATGGTTCAAGATGTTCCAGCAGCGATCTGTTGCGCGTTGGATTTGTTAGTCGATTCACGAAACAACTCGGCGATGACGTCTTCCAAAGGTGGGTCTTCCACAGCGACGTCTTCGATCGGATGTTCAGCGAGCAATCGAGATAGGGTCCGGGGAACCTCTGCCCGTTCGACCCGGAGTTTGACTTTGGGCCAGGTTTCCGAAAGGACTTCGCCAAGGCTCTCAGGCTCAACGCGATGGTGTTCTGGAAACTGCACCGTGATAATTTTGTAACCAGAAAACTTGTCGATGATTCCGGACAGCGATCCGTCGTATTGAATCTGACCGCGTGCGATCACAACGACGCGTTTGCAGAGTGCCGCGACGTCTTTCATATAGTGACTGGTCAGCAAGATGGTGATCTTGCGTTTTTCTTGATAGTAGCGCAAGAACTGCTGGATGTTATGTTGGGCAATCACATCCAAGCCGATCGTCGGTTCGTCCAGAAACAAGACCTCGGGGCTATGGAGCAATGCCGCGATCAACTCCATCTTCATCCGTTCGCCCAACGAAAGCTCACGGACGGGCTGTTTCATCAGTGGGCCGACTTCTAGCAAGTCGGTCAACTCGTCGAGCGTGGATTTGAATTGGTCCGCGGGGACGCCATAAATCTGTTGCTGCAACCGGAATGATTCCTGAGCCGGCAGGTCCCACCAAAGCTGATTCTTCTGACCCATCACCAATGCAAACCGGCGGCGGTAAGCATTTTTGCGCTGCCAGGGGGTGAATCCCATCACGGTGGCTGTTCCACCGGTCGGATCAATCACACCGCTGAGCAGTTTCAGTGTGGTGGTCTTGCCAGCACCGTTCGGTCCAAGGAACGCGACGAACTCGCCGGTTTCGACTTTCAGGTCGATTCCGCGCACAGCATGGACTTCTTCGTATTCGCGTTTGAACAGTCCACGAATACTTTCGCGAAGGCCTTCGCCTTTACGATAGACGCGGTAGGACTTTGCCAGGTTTTGAGCTTCAATAATCGACATGTGGGGACCGTGCCATTGGGATCGGCGACTTGAGACGGTATTGTAATGGGCAATCTTGAATATTGACGACCACGCATAAACCGGATTTATGCAAGTCTCTCTTTCCAAATTGACCGTGGCGATCTAAACAGCCGATGAACAGCCAGGAAGTTAGCTTACCCAACATTAGGGTTGGACTCGGTTACGACTCACACCGACTAGCCAGCGGCGGACCGCTACGAATTGGTGGAGTCGATATTCCGGCGGATGTTCACGCGGTCGGTCACAGCGATGCAGATGTTTTGCTGCATGCGATTACAGACGCACTGCTGGGCGCGATCTGTGATGCCGACATCGGTCGTTTGTTTCCAGACACTGCCGATGAAAACAAGGACCGTGATAGCCGCGACTTTGTGGTCGAAGCCCTTACGCGGGTCAACCAACAAGGGTACGCGATCGTCAACTTTGATTGTGTGATACTCGCCGAACGCCCCAAAATGGCTCCCCACATCGATTCGATGCGCACCGCCGTCAGCGAGATGTTGGCAATCCAACCGAACCAAGTGAGTATCAAAGCTAAGACTGGTGAGGGGGTGGGGGAAATTGGGACCGGGCAGTCAATTGCCACTCGAGTTGTCGTGCTTCTGGCGGGAAAAAATTAGCACTTCGGATTATGGCAGTGCCTCGTTCGCCGATGCTACTTCCTGGTTCCGCCTAGCGTCCAGCTTTCGTCGGAACCTTGACCCAGGCCCGCATTTCATTTGGGCCTATAAACATCACAAGGATTTCGCCGATCGCAGCGTATCGGTCGAAGACGTCTTCGTGGAATTCGTCTTCGCCAGGCCAAGGATACGAATAGACGATTCCAAAGTCTTCGATATCCAGTCCCCAATCATCGTAGGGCGACGCCCCTTCATGCCCGATCGACGGCAAGGTTGGGTCGAACGCCAAGTCTTCCGCCCCTTCGGGCAAAAAGTTGCCGAGGAACAGTTCGACGTCCGCAGGCCATTGTGACACCGTTTGCCGCGCCTGCTGAATAAGGTCCGGATGAGCCTCGATTGCAAAGGAAGCGAGGTTCAGTTTGGACGCCATGCTAGCGACCGCTGCAAAACCACATCCCCATTCCAAAAATCGTCGGCTCACCAGAGACTGGTTTTGTAAAACCCAAGTCAAAGTTTGGAAAACTAATTCATAGTCCGCCGCAACAAATTGGGCGGCGTGGTGTTGGTTCCAACAGTCTTGAAATCGTTCGATCCGAGTTCGCATCCATGCCAAGCGATCGGCGACTTCGCTTGGCACCGGAATCGAATCGAAGTGAGTCGGTAGTGGAATCGGGGCAAGCATGCGTAACGCGAATGATGGTTTAAGAACGGGCGACGTTGCTATTGGGACTGATTCAGCAACCGGTAGTACATCGGCGGATAAACGCCGCACATTGCACCATATCTTCCGGTATCATTGAAGCATCCAAATGAAGAAGTGTAAGAGTCTATGTGCAGAGTCCTAGTTGTCGACGATAGCCCGACGCAAATGACATTGATCGCGTCGGTTTTGCGCGGTCGTCAAATCGAAGTCGATACGGCCAGTAACGGTGTCGAAGCGATGGACCAAATCGCGAAGCATCAGCCTGATCTTGTCGTCACGGATATGCAGATGCCAGAAATGAATGGCGTCGAACTTATCCGAAAAATGCGCGCGGAAGTCCCAATGATTCCCTCGGTATTGGTCACCGCATACGGGACCGAAGGGTTAGCCGCGGATGCACTAGGCGTTGGCGCCTGCAACTACATTTCGAAAGACCACGTCCCGGTCTTGCTCCCCGATACGGTCTATCGGATTTGTAAGCTTGCCGAGGCGAACGAAGAATCGTTGTTCTTAAAAGCGGCCTTGGTCCCTCAGTCGTTCCAGTTCGTTCTAGACAGCTCAATCGATCGGCTAACACCGTGCGTTTGTCTGCTCGTTCGAATGATGGCCGCAATGAACGTGCTCCATACTGTCGATCGACTTCGTATCGCTGAATCGCTCCACTACACCTTGTTGCATTGCATCATTCACGGCAACCTCGGTACTCCGCTTCGCGAAACACCATATTCGATCGCCGATGCGATGCAGCTGGTGTCAAAAGGCGACGCGGCTTGCGATTCGAATCAGACCGAACCTTGTGTCGCAATTCGCATTGATGTGTCGTCGTCAGAACTTTCGATGTCGGTGGTTTACGAAGGTCGTGGGCCATCGATTCGGCAATCACCAATGCCAGGGACTCCGCAAAGTTTTTCTGATGAACGCGGTCGTGGCATGCTGCTTTTGACCAGCGTGATGGACAAAGTCATTGTCGATCCCATGGCAGGCAAGATTCATCTGACGAAGTACCTCGATTAGCAATGCCAGGTGCATTTAGCCCCGAACTTTGATTTTTAGTTGCTCAGGGGGGCAAGGCGATCTGATCTGGCGATAGCAGTGTCAGTTGATAGATAAATGATCCGGGAAGCACTTCGGTCCTTCGTGGCTTGTCGTCTGCTTCAAACATGGAAAGAATAAGGTCGTTCTTTCAGTGCAAAAGCGATCAACGTAATGGATAACAACGCGAAATGATGACAACCTCGTTGCCCGAATGTGTTCGACAACGCGCAAGTCGACATGGCGATCGAACGGCAGTCACGTTCCTGTCGGAAGACTACTTTTCCAAGCCACAATCGGACACTCAGGCAAATTCGCGATCGCAATCGTTGACCTATGCGGAACTCTATGCCAAGTCATTGGCGTTGGCGTCTGCTTTGCGAAAACGGCATCTCGACGGACCGATCGGTGACGGAACTGAGCAGCCGCGTGTGGCTTTATTGTTCCCACCGAGTATCGAAAGCATTATTGCCTTGTTGGGAACTCAACTCGCCGGATGTATCCCTGTTCCAAGTTCCTTCCCTCGCCCACACCGCGAAATTCCGCGGCTGAACGCTTCAGCAGACGATTGTCATCCCGCAGCATTGTTGACTGACCAAGCGACGTTTGATTCTCTTGCACATGACAAACTTGCCGAGTCCCTGCGTTGCAAACCGATCATCGCCATCGATTCAGTCCTGCAAGACAGTGCGGTAATCGACCTCGATGCAGAGGATGCAATCGTTCATCCGAATGCGACTTCACCCGAAGCGATCGCCTTGCTGCAATACACCAGCGGCAGTACCAGTGCTGCGCGCGGCGTCGTACTACGACATCGTCACCTGATGTCAAACTTGGAATCGATCCGCCAGGGGTTCGGTTTAGAACTGCCTTCGGACCAGTGTTCTGTTGATGACCCATCGATCGATGTGGGTGTCTTTTGGTTGCCTTTCTACCATGATATGGGACTCATTGGCGGTGTCTTGGCACCGCTCTATATCGGCGGTCATACGGTGCTGATGAGCCCACGGGCGTTTTTGGCACGGCCGATTCGTTGGTTGCAGGCGATCAGTGAATTTGGTGCCTCGATTTCAGGTGCACCAAACTTTGCTTACCAATTATGTGTGGATCGCATTCCTTCCGGTCATACGTCAGCGATCGACCTCAGCAAATTGCGACTCGCATTCTGTGGCGCTGAACCGATTCAAGCACGAACCTTGGACGAGTTTTCACAGAGGTTTTCAGCCAACGGTTTTAAGCACGCTGCGTTCTACCCTTGCTATGGACTGGCCGAGGCGACATTGCTGGTTGCCGGTGGGAAAACTGAACTCGAACCAACGACGCTAACACTCAAGAGAGATGACTTCCAGAAAGGCCTGATCAATCCGCTTGACAAAACGACTGCGGCAAAACTCAGTCGAAAGGAAAAAATGCAACTGGTCGGATGTGGGAGTCAGGTTTGGAATACCGAAATCAGGATTGTCGACCCGGCCACCTTGACGGCTGTTTCGGAGGGAATGATCGGCGAGATTTGGGTCAAGGGGGGAAGTGTTTCGCAAGGGTACTGGGAAACTCAATCCGATGTGGTACCCGACGGTAAAAACGACGACCTGCAAGCAAGATTCAACGTGTCACTTGCGTCTGGCGAGAACGGCTTTTGTCGATCCGGTGATCTAGGGTTTATCTACAACGGCGACTTGTATGTGACCGGACGTCTGAAGGAGATGATTATTCTACGGGGGCGTAATCTCTATCCTCAGGACATTGAAGCGACCGTTCGGTTGGCAGTCGAGCAAACGCTTGATGGGCAAACCGATTTAACCTTCAACGATTTGGCTATGTGCCGATCGGCTGCATTCGCTGTCGCAGGCAATCGAGGCGAGTCATTGGCCATTGTTGTCGAGATGCCCCGGCAGCTTGATCAGCAAGATGAACTCTCCGAAATGGCTCGCGCGATTCGACATCGCATCATTGATGTTCATGACGTTGATCCACAGCACATTTGGCTAGTTCGTCCGGCCACGATCGCGGTAACGACAAGCGGCAAAATTCGACGTGTTGATTGTCGCGCTTCGTTCGAAGATAACTCGATCAAGACACGGTTTCGCTATGACCGCTCGGCTTATAGCGAACAAGCTCCCATACAATTCCCAACGCTGCCTTCGGAACCACTCGCCAAAGATCAACCCAAAGTCCAGCAGGACATTGAAGATTGGATGGCACAGTGGCTCATCGCTCGCGCCGGCGTCAACCCGGACGACTATTGTCGCGATCGACCACTGAGCGACTTTGGCCTCGATAGCATGTCCGCGGTGGAGCTCAGTGGTGAAACCGAAGATTGGACGGGGGTAGCGTTAACACCGGAGGTCGCCACCGATAACCCGTCGGTCGAATCATTGAGCCGATTTATCGCCAACGGCTATATTGCATCGCGAGCGATTTAGTTGTCGCGATCACAAGGTGATTTGAAATGATTGCCGCAGGCATATCGGCAAAAGAAAACGCTCGCATGCTTTCGTTGCACGCGAGCGTCAATGTGGCTAAACGCCGTTCTCTTTGATGCGAGATCTTATTTGTGCTTGCTGTGGCAAGCTTTGCAATTGCTCGCCTTCTTTAGCATCGCTGCGGCATCTTCTTTGCCTTCTTTGGCAGCTTCGGCGGCCTTGACCAAGCTTTCGGTGAGCTTCTTCCAGCTCTCTTCATCACCCTTTTCGGGTTTGCTTTTGGCCATCGCGACCATCATTTCATGAAGCTTGGCGACTTCTTCTTCCGAAGCATCGCCGGAAGCGACTTTCTTCACCAGAGGGCCCTTGAAGGCCTCCTTCATGACTTGCTTGATGGTGTATTTTGGCTTTTCGCTATCTTCGGCGGCAAAGGCTGGTAGGCAAACCATAGTGGCGGCGATCGCAGCAACGAACGCCAACGAGAAACTCTTTCGCACCATTTCGTGTCTCAAAATTGTGTTTTCAGAAACTACTGCAGCGCAATCGCCGCAGGGGACCAATTCTAGATATAGATGATGCCGATCAGGCCTGCCACATAATTGGCTTTCCAGCGAACAAAAACCACCAAAAACTTCGGCACTTTTTCGATGGCCCGTTTTGTATGTTGGCGCCGCCGATAACAATGTGGAACGCGATGGGGAATGATCGCCGACCTCCACAAACTGATTCGTCACCAAATCGAACCGAATGAACCCGTTGCAAAGTAGGCCCACACGAGGGCACTTGATTCGTGATCGACGTCTCGGCCTCGGTTTAACTCGACAAGACGTCGCAAATGCTGCAGGAGTCTCCGTGTCATTTGTTGACGCGGTGGAATCAGGACAGGTAACCAGTGAGTTTGCTTCGCTGGAAAATCTTGGGGGGATCCTCGGTTTACAGATCAACGAGATGGTTGCCGCTGGCGAAGGAATTCGGCCAACTGACAGTGCGTTTGCAAACTGGCCATGGAGTCTAAGTGGTTATATCCAAAGCCACTTGTTGCCGATTCAAGACGCCTATTGTGTCAGCGAAAACGATGCTCGCAATTCGATCGCCAAGATGAGGGATAGCTGGGAAGTCCATTTGCAAAACGCCAGCGAGGATGTCGCCGAATTCCGTATTGCCGATCGTCTCTTGGACAAAGAACGGGAACGCTATATCGATCGTTATTTGGGCGTTTGGCGTAAGAATGATGAAGCGGTCCTGCACGCGACGGTCGATGAACGCCGCGTCGGTTTGTCAGTCGTTCTTCCCGTTACCGACCGTGCGTACGAGGCACTGCGATCGGGGAAAATCTCATTCATGGATATCGGGCACGAAGATATCCTTCCCGAAAGCCAAAACATCGTTCTTGATTCCGCCGTCGAGTTTCCGCTCGACGACCAGATTCCCGCAAAGCGAGTGGCCAATGCGATTAGCTTTGCCGTGTTCTATCAAATCGCCGTGTTGTCGGTGGATCCGTCGGCCGATGATTTTCGGTTGATTTCGTTCGCAGCCAGTTCAACCAATATTCAACGATTGGCCGCGATCGGATTTGTTGACCAAGAAATTCAGATGCCCGACTACGGCTACCAGATTTGTGAGTTCTTGGCCAACAATGCAGACCTGTCCCACAACGTTCGCGAACGCAGCGAATCGTTGTCCTTCTTTGCCGGAATGTTTCGTCGTTGGGTTGCGGGAGATCGCGCGGTACGACGCAAGCGGCGAATGATCCTTGGAGCGATCTCCATCTTTCAAAAAATCGTCAAGTCCCGGCGTCGCGATCGAACGCTGGACGCAAAAGTGGGGTGATTTGTCTTTATTGCTTTTTGGTGTTTTCGAATTTCGACCAAGTGATCCCGGTCGCGTTCAGAAAACCTAGATCTGGCGTTCGGCTCGATGCCAAGCGAGCGGCTTTGCCAGATTTGAAAATGATCCCATCAGGTACAGGGACAATTCCGAGCGATTGGCCACTTGCGATGTTGGACTGCCATACCGTATTCACCGCGCGGTCATGCTCGAAGACCACCGCCGACTTTGGATTCGCAATCCAAATGTTGTTTCTGAACGTGCAGTCCTGCGGTGCAACTGACGACGAGGGCGAGTCTTTGTCCGCGTATCCAATCACAACGCTTTGTCGGCATTCGATTGCCACGTTGTCTTGGATGATTGCCCGGCGAACGGGCGAGTAGCCGTTGTCTGGCGAATTCGCGATCCCATTCTGTAATACCAAGGCCCCTCGTGCATCCGTTCCGTCCAATCGATCAAAGTGATTCGCGGTGACAATGTGGTCATCGCCGATGACCCGCACGCCACCGGTATGCTTCACCCCGTTTCCGAGAAAGACGTTTTCGGTGACCTGGCATCGATGGCCATGACGGAGTGATAGTGTGCCCCTTACTTCTTCGAAAACATTTTTACGGTAGAGGTTTTCGCAAGACTTGTTCGAGATGCATTCTGCTTCGCCGTCGCAGTGGACAAAGTGATTGAATTCGATCCGGCACTTGGCGTTGACGTGATGGGTCTTGCTGTCACCGATGCGAATGGTCTCTCCTCCATTGCGTCCCAGAGGCGGCCGGTGTCCGAAATCGTTGTGATGGATGTGATGGCCGGCCAAAGTGTTTTCTTCCAGCCACACAACTAACGAGGTGCCGCGACTCTTTTTGCCTTCGATATGGCAATGGTCAAATTCGTTTCCCGAACCATAGATCCCAATCCAACGTGAATCCATCTTGCCCGGGTCGAAGTCATCGTCTTCGATGAATAAACAGTCCGTCACGCGGCAATGGTGCGCATGATTCTTAGAATCTTCACGGAACTGAAGCCAGTCGCTGATTTGTTCGATGTTACGAAATTCCATTCCTGAGACCACCAGATAAGAACCTCCGATTCGCACACGAGATTTCCCGGTGACGGTCAAACCGCCTGGCGTTTCGGGATGGATGTGAATCGGTGCG
This sequence comes from Stieleria sp. JC731, assembly GCF_020966635.1. Taxonomy (NCBI): domain Bacteria; kingdom Pseudomonadati; phylum Planctomycetota; class Planctomycetia; order Pirellulales; family Pirellulaceae; genus Stieleria; species Stieleria sp. JC731. Next base: position 105,437 of record NZ_JAJKFQ010000005.1, read on the forward strand.
GCAGCGCTCCCTGCACCGACAATTGACAGAAGCTCATCACGCCATATCCCATCTTCAATAACGATCTCATCTCCTGGCTGAGCGTTCGCAACGGCGCTGGCCAAAGCTTTTGCGTCTGAAACGATGGTGGTGTTGGCCAGCGCTTGTGTCGCGAAGGTGATTGAAAGAATGAACGCACAATAAAACGATCGAAATGAATGTTGGCGTTTCAACCTGGTTGCTCTTCTCACGAGGGCCTTCTGTTGTCCAATTCCAGGGACCAATGATAGCGAAAACACCGTGCGGATTTGAAGGGTTTCAGCTTTGCCATGGCCTGTTCATCCAATTGGTATTATCGGAGCAGACTTTTCCAATGGACGTAAATTGATGCAGTCAGTTTGCGAGCGAAAAATGCACAGACCTATCGCCAACACCGGTTCCGCGAATTGAGAGGCCCACCCAGCAAAGGTGTTGGTGTAAAATCTCACCGCTACCGGAGACGGAAGTCGCTTTTGCAATGGCTGATTGGATCGTCTCTTTTGAAGGCAGCGACTTGAAACATCTCGCAAGTCATACGACTTGCTTTCAGCCGTTGTGATAACCGGGCACGGAAAGTGATCGATGCGGGATGAGTGCCATTCGGTTCTGCGAACTTTTAAAAGGAACGACTCATGCGTTTGGCTATGTTGTTTGGTTCTCTTATCGCGATGATGTTGGTGCCTAGCCAGGCATTTGCGCAGCGGGTTCCACCGAGCGAATGGAAGTGGGTTGATAAGAATATCGCCGAGTCTTGTCAGCATGCGACATTGTTCAGTAAGTCGATGCAGCGAGAGATTGGGTACAGCATCTTTCTGCCGCCAAGCTATAAAGAATCGGGCGATCGGCGATATCCAGTCGTCTACTATCTTCACGGAGCAAGCGGCAGTGAATCATCGTCTCGCGAATTTGCATGGGCCGTTCAGAAGGCAATTGCCGAAGGTGCCATTGAAGAAACAATCTATGTCTTTCCAAATGGTGGGCACTATAGCGGCTATCGCGATTGGGATGACGAAAGCGTCCTGGCGGAAACTTGGATCATCCGAGAACTGATTCCGCATATCGATGCGACCTATCGTACCTTGGATGATCGTAGCAAAAGGGCTTTGTGTGGATGGTCAATGGGCGGCGGAGGCTCGCTGCGTTTTCTGACGAAGTATCCAGAAATGTTTTGTGCGGCGGCGACAATGAGTGCGGCAGTGCAAATGCGTGGAGGTGATCCGGCGGACTCAGCAAGTGCTCACGCAAAAAAGAATGCGGAGTTGCTTCGCGGGCGAGTCGGAATCTGGATGGCTGTCGGCGAAGACGATCGCCTCAAAGATGGCAACGAGGCTTTCTCTAAAACATTGGACGATCTGGACATCGTTCACACGCTGACCATTCTTCCTGACACCGGTCACAATCTCGGCCAAATGTCCGCGAAGTTTCACCGCGACATCGTTCTGATGTTGGACCAGAATCTAAACGGCTCCAAGGCACCCGGCAACAGCAGCAACGCCAATGTCGATTCAGTAAAGTTAATTTATGATGAGCCTTACAAGTCGGGCGAAGGACTTAGCGATTACGAACAGGAGCGTTGCAAACTGGATTGGTATTTGCCAACCGACAGGAAAGGTTTTCCAACGCTCGTTTGGTTTCATGGCGGCGGTTTGCGCAATGGACACAAGGGCGACGATATCGCAGTTTCCGTTGCAAATCGGTTTGCCTCCGAAGGTATCGCAGTCGCTTCGATCAACTATCGCCTGTCACCCAAGGTGAGCTATCCGGCCTACACCGAAGACGCGGCAGCAGCGGTTGCCTATGTTCGTCGTTCCGTTGAAAAGCATGGCGGTGAACCGGACCTGATCTTTGTTTCTGGTCATTCTGCCGGTGGCTATCTCGCCGCGATGGTTGGATTGCATCCACAGCTGCTGGCCGACAGAGGTTTAAAACGATCGGATATTGCCGGCTTCATACCGGTCGCCGGCCAAATGGTAACCCATTCCACTGTTCGCGCTGAACGTGGTGTCGCACGCACGCAGCCGATCATTGATGACGCGGCACCGGCATACCATGTCACGCCCCTCGCGTCACCGTTTCTCTGCTTTGCCGGCGACCAAGATTTGCCTGCTCGCAGTGAAGAAAACCGGTACTTCGCAGCGGTGATGAAGAACGCAGGACACGATTCTACTCGCTTTATCGAAGTCGCAGACCGGGATCACGGGACGGTCGCTAGCGAAATGGGGCAGCCTGACGATTTGGTTGCCAGTGAGATCCTAAACTTCATCGGCGAAATTTCTGCTGCAAAGTAGTCTTCATAACGCGGCAAGGAAGCCACAAGACTATGTCACCGCAGTGTCTGCCGACCAACGATTGATCAAAGCTTGTTTGTGTCCGACGCATCCGCAACAGATTTGGAGTTTGGAGAGGAATCGTTATGAACTCGAACTTGATCAACCGTCGACGTTTACTCGCTGCCGGAGTCGGCGCCGCTATCGCTGCACCTGCTGTTTCGGCACAGCAGATTCCCAGCGAAGGTTATGTGCGAACAGCCATCGCAACCATCTGTTGCGATGGGTTTGGAGACGAAGATTTTCGATACGCCTTTGAATCAATTCCAAAATTGGGTGTGGGATATGTTGAGTTCAACTGTTGGTATCCCCGTAACTTGACTCCTCGCGGTTTGCAAAGCATTCGTCATCGATCTGATCAAGCAAATCTGACTCCGATCAGCATCCAAGCGAGTTCATTTGGTGGCGGTTCAAATCACGAGGTTTCGAAAGAAGTTTCGAGACTTCTTTGGTTGATCGAAGCGTGTGATCGTCTCGGCTGTGACATGATCAAATGCACTGGCGGCAGGCGAGGGCAAGCTGGGGGGCTGGACTCTTTGGTTCAAGTGCTCAAGGCGATCGCACCCGAAGCAGAGCGCCGAGGCAAACGAATTGTCTTGGAAAACCACCATCGAAACGTGATCGAGTTTCCTGATGACTACGACTACATCTTTGGGAAAATCGACTCGCCGAGCATCGGAATGTGTTTTGACATGGGGCATTTCGCCCGATCAGGTGTCTCCATGGAACCGCTGATCGATCGCTGGCACAAGAAGATTTATGAGATCGATGTGAAAGATGCAGATGCGGTAGACGGGAAGAAGTTTGTCCGTTTCGGAACGGGCATTGTTGACTGCGAAGGCATCATTGCCCAATGCATCGAACGAGGTTACCAAGGCTACTTGGTATTAGAGCTTTCGTTGATTGATCGGGCTACCATGCTGGATGACCTGCATGCCGGATTAGAAATTACAAGACGCTTTGAAAGGAATGGCTGATGCGATTCACGACCAGTGCCTTGGCCTTTGTCCTTAGCCTTTTGGGTGTAGATCTTCCGGCGGACGATACAATCGTTCCGAAGCTGGCTGACGAGCGTTTGAACATCGAGCTATTTGCCGAGGCCCCAGATATCCAAACGCCCATCGGGATGGCAATCGATTCACAAGACCGAATCTTCGTCATCGAGTCACACACGCATCATCCACCCGCTGATTATCAAGGACCGAGCGGTGACCGTATCAAGGTTTTCGTCGATCAGGATGACGATGGCCAGCCCGATCGGATCACTGTATTTGCAGATGGCATCCAACAGGCGATGAACTTGGCGTTCTCTCCCGCTGGGGATTTGTACGTGGTCTGTGCACGGGAAGTGATTTGCCTGAAAGACGCGAACAACGACGGTCGATGCGATCAGAAAACCACTGTTCTAAAGCTTGAGACGTTGGAACGATACGCGCACAACAGTTTGCTGGGGATCACGTTTGACCGCGACGGTTGGATGTATGTGGCTCGCGGGAATACGGGAAGTCATGCGTACAAGATTGAGGGACCAGATGGGACGGTTGTCAAAGGATATGGCGATGGCGGTAGTGTCATTCGCTGCCGGCCTGATGGAACGCAGCTTTCACAATATGCCACAGGATTTTGGAATCCGTTCGACTTGAAGTTTGATCAATTGGGGCGACTGTTGTTGGTCGACAACGATCCCGACGCTCGTGGTCCCAACCGGTTGGTGCATGTGGTCGAAGGCGGCGACTATGGCTACAAGTCCGTTTATGGTGGTGGCGGTAATCATCCGTTTCAGGGCTGGGATGGCAGCCTTCCCGGTACTTTGCCGTCTATCGCTGGTACCGGTGAAGCCCCAAGTGGTGTGATCGACTGCAAAAGATCTTCACTCCCTTTGGATTACGGGGAAAGCGTTCTCGTAACCATTTGGAATGAGAATTCGATCGAACGGTTTGATCTAGCAAGCCAAGGCAGCAGCATCGGCTCGACCGAGAGAGTACCGTTTCTGACCGGAGGCAAAGAGTTTCGGCCGGTTGCGATCGACTGTGATAGCCGTGGCATTATGTTTGTCACCGATTGGGTTTTAGTGAACTATCCCAACCACGGCCGTGGGAGAATCTGGAGAATCACCAACCAAAGTCAAACGAAGCTTATGCCAAAGCGGTACTTTGACCCGATCGAAAGCGGACGCATTTCTGATGCAAACGAATCGAACCCAACGGTTTTAGACATCGCCAATTCGCTTCAGAGTTCTGATGCGTTCGAGCGCCATGATGCGATCGTAGCCTTAAGCCAGGATGTGTTTGCAAAGCAACGTTTCTCGCTGTTGAAAGATGACACTGCTACCGTTCGGCTAGGGGCGTTATTGGCAATCCGCAGATCCGCGGTCGATGTCAAGCGAGCGATCCAAATTGCCTTGCAAGACGACGATCAGCACGTGCGGATCGCGGCGTTGATGGCGGCAGGGGAGTCCTTGGATAAGTCACTTCGAATGGATATCGACAAGGCCTTGGTCGCTGGTGCTGTCAGTCCAGTGATTCTGGAAACCTACTTGGCCGCAGTTGAAAACCTGACGGGGAGTTTTTCAGATAACTTTCGAGAGCAGAAAGCTCCGCGGTCGAACACCTTGGAACGTTCGTTGCCCGAAGGATTGTTGTTTAGTCTTGTACGCGACCAATCTTTGCCCTCCGACGTGCGTGCTCTGATCATCGCCAAGCTATCCGATACGAACTTGATTTCAGGTCGCGAGTGGTTTGACGATCGATTGCAAACCGATGATGATTTCGCCCTAGCAATCCTTCGCCGAATTTCACTTGCTGAGGCAAGCACGATTGCACTGTGGACCGATCGACTCGTCGAGATCGCATTCCAGCAAGATCGAAGTGTGAAGCAGCGATCTACAGCAGTGTTTGCACTGCGAAGCCAAGCGATTTCGAACCCGGAGCGATTCTTTCCACTCCTACACGCCGACGATGAAAACCTCGCAATCGAAACGGCACGTACCGTTCGATTTTGGGCGGACCAGAATCCACAGTTTGACCTCAATCAATTGAAGCGGCAGGCACTATCGGATGCCGTGATCGATCGATTGCATTTGTCCGAACCACTGTCAAGCGATGTGGCTCAGTCGAGCCCCAAGACCGTCGTTCAATGGCAGACGGAATTGGCCGAAGGAGGCGACGCCGAGCGAGGACGACGTGTCTTTTTTTCGGAATCGGTGAGCTGTCGAAAATGCCACACACTTGGAGGACGCGGAGGTACGCTTGGCCCAGATCTTGGTGGCCTAGCGAGATCGAGAAAACGCAATCAGATCGTCGAATCCATTCTCGATCCTTCCGCCGAATTCGCACCGCAATATCAAGCGTGGATGGTTTTGACTGTCGATGGAACGGTCCATCGAGGTTTGCAACTTGATCATAAAGCCGGTGGCAAGATCAATATGACGCTCGAGGATGGATCGACAAAACGATTCAGCGCCGATGAGATCGAAGACTACATCGCGTCACCGACATCTCTGATGCCCCAAGGCTTGGAGGCAAACATGACCGTCGAAGAACTTCGTGATCTCGTCGCCTTTCTATTGTCGCCCTTCACTCCGTGAAGGTAGCGTTATCTAGTGTGAAGCTACCTTTGCAAGACGTTCAACTGGAAAAAGAACGCCCAGTCATATGTGCGGTCGGTCTCAAAAGAAGTTTGCGTATGGAGACTTTTCCGTAGTGGGACTGCAAAACCAGTCGACGTCAACAAGCGATTTCCAAGTCCGACGGAAATTGCTGCTGTGAGGTTCAAGTAGTCCGTTCGACCAAATACAGTCCCACTAGCACTATTGTTGACCGCGTTTGACGGTTCGGTGGAATCTAAGGCCGTCGCATAGTGCAGTTCGAAACTGGAGGCGATGTTGGTCGTTCCCAAACATGTATCGGTGGTGACTAGATTTTTTCCGACTGCAGAATCAAGAAAGAGATATTCAGGTTGGTCGATGAGACTGTATTGTCCACCCGCAGTAGATCGATATTGGTCGAGGTGTTCGGAATTAAGGCGGGCCGATAGAAAGCTAGTCACATACCAATCAGAACTTGAATTCCACTGTCCACCAATCCAGGGTGTGAAATACCAAGCTTCTTTTTCGATCAATGTTTGAGGCGAGTTCGCTGCAGTCCCAATTCGAATGTCACGTGTTGTGGGGGCCTCAATACGAAGTCCCGCTGACCAAGCGGTATTGTGCGAATACCAAAGCAACGACTTCAATCCAACGGTGAATTCGCCGAGTTCGACCGACCTGTCGGGACCGCGAAGGATTTCATCGATGCCGATAATGTGATTGTCGCTAGTGCGGTAGATCGGTGCAATGATTTCCCAAGAGCACTGGTTCGCATGAAAGCTTCGCTCGATGGTCAATCGGTATTCTTGAAGGTTTTTGTAGCGTTGGACGCTGAACTGTCCTGGGCCGACGCCATGAAGGACGTTGCCCATGTGAACATCTGCAAGTCTGTTGAACTGCATTCCAATTCGGTCCTGTGGAATTACCGAATTGTTTTCACTGATTCGACTGGCATGCTGTTGGATCGCGTAGGTTCGAATTGCTGTTTGTACAAGGATCGGTTGTAGCAATCCGCCATCGCCGACCATGAAGATGGGAGAAGGCGGAGAATTCGCAACGCTTCTGCTAGCAGAGCACAGAATGAGCAAAGAGAACAATACAAGAAATAGTCCGCTCGTTCTGAACATCGCATCGAATCCATTCAAGCTTAGAAATGAAAACCCTTTCATCGAAGCGGATCGGAATTCTGCAAGCAATGTCTCAGCGTTTGCATCATCCGAGAAGGCAATCATTCAGCCAGATGTCAAGGTGTTCCGATTTTGATTCTCATACTCATCGAATAGCGTTGTCAGTAGATACCGGTTTGAGAGTGAACCGACACAGAGATACATCTGGTCTCTGGTGAGTCATGAGTATGACCTTGTTGCCTGAACGTATTTCGTTATGGCAGTCGAGCTACCGTGTGCGATTCAGCGGCGACCAGCTTCTTTACAAATTGATCGTAGAGGTTCCATCGAGGCTGACTTTCCTGAGCGTTCTTGCCTTCGATCCAGTGTTCGTATAGTTCTTGAATCGTTCCGTCATTGGACTTCAATTGAATCCAACGGCTCAGAACGTTTTCTAGCCTGATCGCATCCGATGCCATTGGGTAGCCAACGCTGACGGTCAGCTGCGCGTCTGTGGGAATGACGACGCTATAGGAAGGGTGTAGGAGCGTCCATGCGCTTCCCGCTTCGGCACTCATGACAAGTGCGTCGAATTGATCAGGTGATTCAAAGTAGACTGCCGGAGAGTTGATTTGCACGACATCGGCACGCGGGCAAGCTTGCTGCACACGAACACCGAAATACGGTCGCTCGAGAACCGCAATTCGAATTGGCTGAGCACCATTCAAATTGCGAAGCGATGCAAACTCTTCACGTCGATGATCTTTGACAATAAACGCGAGATTCAGATCTAAGTAGGGTTCGGAAAATCGCATCTGCTCGATTCGCTTGGTCGTTGCGAACAGTCCGCCGACCAACAGATCGCAGCAGCGATGTTGATTGAGACATTCAGCCATCTTGGTTTTATCGTATGGATAGTACTCAACCTCGACACCCATTTCGCTCGCGAGGGCTTGGACCATTTCGATGTCGAAGCCCACCAATTCGTCATCCGAATTGAAGAAACTAAATGGCATCCCATTGGGGTCGTATCCAACGGTCAAAACGCCTCGGCGCCGAATCGCGTCTAGAGTGCTGGAGTAGTCTCCGTCAACTGAACCATCGAATTCGGATCGGTGGACGGTTCCAGTTGTCGGATATCGAACCGGTTGCATCGCCGTTAGAACTTCGTTTTTGGAATACGCTTGGTCTACAGTTTGTTGCAGTAGCAGCCGAGTCGCACCGACAGTGACGATCAAAACTGCAAGCGAACCGGCGGCAAAGGTAGAGATTTGTTTCGGTTTAAAACGCAGCCAGCGTGCATTTCCTGCCGCACTAAGTAACGCAACACCAGCTAAGTGCATCACGGCAAGCATCGTTGCCAATCGCCCGATGTAGACCAGTGTGACGACATGTAGCTGAAACATGTCCGTTGGAATTCGTAGCTGTTGCAGAACGAACGGAAGGCCGATTTCGACGCTACCAAAGAAACTGAAAAAGCCTAACGTGAATAGCTTGGGATAGTCCGCTACGGTGACGGCATTGCCGGTAAACCAACCGGCAAATGGAACGAACAGCAGCAACAGAACGACCCCAAGATTGGGAAACGTAAACGCGATCGGAAGGGAAACATCAATGACTGATTCTGCATGACGGAAGTTGGCCTCGTCACGTTCCCGGAAAAGTTGTTTGCAGTTGTCCGCCAGCATCGCCAGCACTACAAGCAAGTTTCCTGTCGTAAATCCGGTCACCAATGGGTCACGCGTGATTCGGACAATGTCACGATAGCTGAATGGCGTTAGCGACGAGACGAGCATCGGCACCAACCAGAACGTCAACAGCATGGCTCCGACTGTGTACGCAATGAAATAGACTTGCAGTCGGCTGAGGTCTTCCAATGTCATCGTTCCGGCAGCGCTGGCCGCAAGGGCAAATACACCAATTGGTGTTAGGCGGACAACGAATCCGGTGATTCGGCCCAATGCATCTGCCAAACTATCGAGAACAATTAGCAGTTGTTTCTTCTCGGGGACTCCGATCAAAGCGACTCCCATCGCGATCCCAAAAACGACAACCCCAGGGATGATCGCCTGCGACAAACTGCTGAATGGATTCGCTGGAATATAAAGTTCAACGAAATTCACCGGTTCAGGAGATTGAACCATATTGGTGCTGAAGAAGCTGGCCGATTCTAACGTCGGAAATGTCAGCGGCAAAATCGCGACAAGCAAGAAAGCGAGTGACCAGATGACGACGGAGAACAGACCCAAACGCATCGCCAGCATCTTGGCTTCTTGATAGTTCAGGCGGCCGAACCCCAGTGGCAAAGCGACGATGAAGTACGGCAGCACCGCCATCTGAAGGAGCCGTATAAAACCATCACCGATCGGTGTTAGCGCCACGGTTCTTTCGCCGAAAAACAGACCTGTCGCGATTCCAAGAATCAAGCCTACCAGGATCAATGTTGTTAAGCTGAATTTGCGCATGGCACCCCCGCTGAGTTTGAGTCATATCTAATCTGCGTGTCCGCCAAGCACTTCCGAACCATGGTTACATCAGACCGCATTCCGACTCAAGCGAAGTTCAGCTAACGATAGATCCATCCCCCAAACATCCACCTAGCGGAAAACCCCACGAGCGATTGATCGAAAAACGATCAAGTTGTTGGTCGACGGACTCTTTTTCGGTGTCGTGAAATGCTTCCAGCGAAGCGACGCACCGAGGAGAAATATCAGCCGCACCAAATGCAACAAAGAAGTGTGGCGGACGGCGGCTTGACCGCTGAAATTCGGGAGATTCCCGATTCAAGAAAGGCAGCAAAGTCTCGCTGCCAACAGACTTAATCGCCACCTCAGTGAGGTGGCGATTGTCTGAAAGAGTATTTTTGACGCTTTTTTAGCGGACGTAGATGCGAAGACGGGCTTTGGTGTAGCTGCCAGCGTTGGAGCTGAATGTCCAGTCGGGCTTGTCACCTTCGTTGTTCCCGATACCCAAATCGGCACCGTCGCCGTTGACCCAGTGATTGATGGCGAAGATCGTTTGACGCTCGCCATGGTTGTGGACTTGCATCGAACCATAGCCGTCCAATGGGGCGGCTCGTTCGTCTCCGAAATCGTATTCGGATGAGGACGCACCTGGAACGTTTCCAGAATTGCGCTGGCCATAGTTGTTCGGCCAAAACTCAATGTTGCCGGTTGTCATGCCGGTGCCACTTTTGATCGACGTCACGTTTGAGAAAACATCCAGGTTCGAGACTCGCTGTTGAAAACCTTCGCCAAGCGAAGTCGTTGGAACTGCGATCTTGTTGATGTCCTTGGTGAAGGCGTCCATCGCGACAAACACTTTTTTGTCCTCGGATCCCTCACTGCTAAGTTCTACCAAGTAGCCAATTCGCTCAAACTTGTTAATTTCAGAACTGTTGTTGACGTCGAATTTGATCTCACGGCCTAGACGTTTGAGGTCCAAGTCGTAGACAAGCCGGTATTCCTTTTCGATCGCCAGGGTGCTGACAAAGTCGGGGACTTCACCACCGCGGAATGCGCCCACCGGTAGGCCGCTGCCGCCCATCAAGTTCGGTTCGGCTAGCTTGTGCCACGCAAACCGAAACGCTGTGGGGGAGCCGACCTTGTCAGAGGTCAAGATGACACGATTTCCGTCCAGCTTCGCATCGGCAGGTTGGAAACCGTAGCTATCCGGGCCAATTAATTCAAAGTTTGACGGTGCTTTTCCGTCACGCGTCTTCAAACCGCCTGCGGTGTCTTTGAATGTAATGACCAGTTGATCGCCCTCGACATTCATGGAGCTCATTGTCGGGCTGGCCGCAGTCAGTTCCTCGCGTCCGTAGTCGTTTTTCAAGGCCCACAAAGCCAGTCGTTCACCGACGTCTTGCTTGTTCGGCGGGTGAATGTCGTTCAGTGTCGCGATGTCGTTAATAACCACCATGCCGACGTTTGCGATGTCTTGCACCTTGGCCTGAGCTTCCCAAAAACGGGCCAAGATCGTTGGGTCTTCATTGCCGTAGAAGTAAGGGGCAATTTGCACGAAGTAGAACGGGAAATCGCCTTGTTTCCAAAGCTGCCGCCAACCGTTAATCAATGCTTTTTTCTTTTCAAAGTAAAGCATCCCTTCGTTGTGATTGGATTCACCTTGGTACCAAATGGCTCCGCGAATCGGGTATCCAACAATTGCATGGATCATCCCGTTGTAAAGCATCGTTGGATCTTGGTGGCTTTGCCACGGTTGCAAAGCATTTGGAAAAGCTGGGCTCGGATTGACTCGCTCCGTCTTGTCCATGCTTTGCTTGGCTGCTCCCAACCATTGTTGCGTCGCATCGATATGTTTCTGCAACAAACCGTTGTGCTGTTCGGTTCCTGGCGTCTTGGTCAGGACCGAATTGTAGATGTCTGAAAGTGCGCCGATTTGTTGAAAACCATTTGGTGGCGTCCACGGTTCGACTCGGGTTCCACCCCATGACGAATTGATCAGTCCGATTGGTACGTTCAGTTCTTTGTGCAGCCGACGCGCCATGAAGTATCCGCATGCGGTGAAGTCCGCGACGGTATCCGAGGAACAGAGTTCCCAGGGAGCTTTGACGTCGTCGAGGGGATCGTTGGAAGGTCGGTGTGCGAACTTGATATGGCGAATCAATGGATAGTCGGCTGCCGCAATTTCTTCCGCGGAGTTGTTGCTCGCGCGGACGTTCCATTCCATATTCGATTGGCCGGAGCAAAGCCAGACTTCGCCAACCAGGATATCTGTCAACTCGATCTTGTTCGTGCCGGAGACGATCAGAGTTTTGGGAGATTCGCTGGCGGACAGTTCGGGTAGCTCGACAGCCCATTTGCCAGAATCATCGGCTTTGGTTTTCGCTTCGTTGCCCGCGATTGTGACCGACACCGATTCGCCAGCGTCAGCCCAACCCCATACGCGAACAGGTTTCTTCTGCTGGATAACCATATGGTCGCCGAAGAAGCCGGGAAGTCGTACTTCCGCTGCGGCTTGCGTCGCCATGCCAAAAACACCTGCGATGCTAAGGCAAAGACGAAGAGATTTCGATCGAAGTTTCATCAAGATGTGGTCTCGGTAGAGTTTGAAAGTAGTGAAGCGGAAAATGTCGAGCGTCTGGGCAGAATCGATCAGTGAGGACGAACGTCACTGGCGTTATCGCCGTGGTTTTAGCGCATCCAACAACGGCTGTTTGAACATCTGTTTGTCCGGATCAAATATTCCGAAGCCTGCCGCGAATTCCCAATACGACCAATCCATTTGAAGTGACTCGGCCGCCGAGCGAACCGCTGCGGTCCATCTTTGCCTGGATTCAATGTCCGCAGCTTGGTAGGCACCAAACTCGCCAAGGTAAATGACGCGGTTGTGCTTTTTACCCCATTCGGCCGCCGTGGCTAAATCACTGATGATGGAGTCGTTCGCCGTGCCTAGCAGGTTTTGTGTTTCGTCGGCATAGATGAGGGCGAGCTTTCGAATTGTAAAAGCAGGTTGTGACTTCGGTGTGTTGTTTTGCAAATAGATCGTGTCGAATGATTCGCCCATTTGATCGGAATCAAACTTCACACGACGGGTCTGATTCGGTTCGGTCACGATCACGCTATCCGTCCGTTTGTCACCGTTTACCAACGAGACTTGGATTTTTACCGCGGCATCGGTCTGCAGTTCGATAGCGAGCGGACGCGAGTGCGGCTTGCCGGATCGAAGCTTGATGCCGGCCCAACCGGCTTGGTATTCAACTTCCAAACCGCGTGAGTTGCCTTTCGTGGTGGTTTGCCAAGATTCGTTACGCCAACCATTCGCAATGGATGTCTCTTTCGGATCCCATTGAATCCCAGTTGGCTTTGGTGGCGAAACCCATTGTGCCCCTTGGTGGGTGAAGTCAAACGGAAGGTAGTAATGGACGGTTACCGAAACGTTCGGATCGTCGGGTAGTTCCAAAGTATTCAGTGACGAGATTGAGTTGTAGTTGATGGGGCCAACGACAACCGTCCGATCAGGGTTGGTTTGACGGACGACCTTCAGCGTTTCGACAACAAACCCATTCCAAAGCCCCGGTGATTTTGCCAAAGTATCGTGTGGTTCATTTAAGAGTTCGAAGGCAACACGGTCTTCCGGAAGCCCCCGGAACCGCTCGGCGATCTGTTTCCACATCGCCAGAAATCGAGCTTTGTTTTCAACCGGTTTTTGATTCAGGTTGGGATCGTGGTGGCAATTGATCAGCAGTTTTAAATCCGCATCCAAGCATGCTTTGGCAAGATGCTCCACGCGGTCCAATAGCGCTGGGTCGATCTTGTAGGGAGCGGTTTGGGCGGTGTGATAGCCCCAGCTAATTGGCAAGCGAACATGATCGAATCCGGCATCCTTGATCTGTTTAAACCATGCGTCGTTCGCTCGCAGTCCCCAATCGCCTTCGTTGGGGGCTTCTAACATGTTGCCAAAATTGACGCCGCAACGAAGTCTTAGCGCCGAATCGGTGACTTGCGAACCGTTGTCGCCCGAGGCGTTGGTATTAGACGTCACTTGTGCATCTGTTGTCTTGGCAGTTAACAGCAGTGCACAGGCGAAGCAAAATATGAAAGCAGGTTTCATCTCAGTTAGTTGAATCGTTGTAAAAGCGAGGTTTATCAATCGTGGGGAATGTCTGATGCGTCGAATCAGGATCGTGCTCAAAGCGTTCTCGCGAGTGGACTCCGTTCGTCTCGTCGACAATCACTGTTCCGCTGACTTGCGTTTCTCTAGCAGATGAGACTGCGCGAACGCGGTCGCCCGCTGACTGACTTGGTCGCTTGCACCGGCGACGGAATGATTGGCATCGGGGATGACGACCAGTTCGCAGGTCACGCCAGCCGATTGAAGTTCCTGGTGCAAGTTCTTGGCATGTTCAATCGGCACGATGTCATCCGCATCGCCGTGGACTTGCATGATCGGTGGGTCATCTTCGGTGACAAAGCTGATTGGCGAAACGTCGTGCATTTTGCCAGCGTCCATTTGCTCAGCCGGCGTACCGGGTTTGTAGCCGATCAATTGCCGGTAGGCGGGATGCTGATGGTCGATCGTCTTTAACAGCGACCAGTCCGTTGGCCCGGCAAAGCTGATCGCACATTGAACGCGTGAAGACTGGGTTTGCACAGGGTCATCCGAGTCCGTCTTGGCCGCGTCATCCGCTAGTGCGACATACGCCGACAGGTGACCGCCGGCAGAGCCTCCTGTGACACCGATTCGCTTGGGATCGATGTTCCATTTAGAAGCCTGTTGACGAACGAATTGGATTGCTCGCAAGCAATCGTCCACCTGGGCGGGGTGTGGAGCGACGTCGGTGAAGCGATATTCGACCGAAACGACCGACATCTTTCCTTCCGCTGCAAGCCGCAGTAGCCATGCGGGAACATGGGCTTTCGAACCGCCACGCCAACCGCCGCCATGAATGAAGACCATTGCAGGGGTCGGGTGATCTGACTTCGTTCGGTATAGGTCAAGCCGCTGAGAGGAGTGTTCGTCGTCGTAGGCGATATCTTTTTGGATGGCTTCGACGGAGTGCGATGCGGTCTGAGCACAGCTGGGTGACGAAACTAAGATTCCGCCAAGCAAACCGACGAACGAAAATGTCTTCAATATTTTGTTCATAGCTCGATCCATTCTCCTTGGGGAATTCTTGATCCACCGGCGGTTCTGAGTGCCGAATCGGATGGTTTCTATCGCCGGGCTGGACTAGCCGACATCGGCGTATTGTAGCTTGATCCAAACATTGTCTACCGCTTAGTGGTGCCGGAATGACGCCTTGCGCTGCTTTGCCGCGAAATTGTCGGAGGTCAGTCGTTCGTTTGGCGTGGAATTGAGGTTCTTTAGAGAACCGCTCCGCTATCTCGGCCCCAAGCTGGGTGCCAAGGAAGGGTTTTGGTGGGTGGGATGCCTCTATTCTCAGTCTTGGGTGAGACCGGCCAGATTCGCCTCTTGACGCTTGGGCTTCAATCGCCAACGCTTTCATCGATTTCTTCCTGTGACGACTAACTTTGGGCGACCCGATGAGCTTTTCTGTAGCGCTGAAAGCGTTTTTCGCCGCGATCGGCAACAAAGAAAAATCTGCCGCGATCGATGCCGCACTTTCCGGTTCAAGTGTGCCTGCAATCGAAGCTCCTGCTGCAACAAAAGCCGAACCAAAGCCGGCGCCCGTGGCTCCAGCACCTGCGAAGCCGAAACGGGATTCGGCGCTTACGTTGTTGGCGGCGCTGCAACGTGAAGCACGCTTGGTTGATTTGATTCAGGAAGACTTGGACCAATACGCTGACGCTCAGGTCGGGGCCGCAGCCCGGCCCTGTTTAAAACAATGCGCCGGCGTGCTTGAACGACTGCTGGGTTTGAAACCTTTGGTCGATGCGTCCGAAGGCGAGACGGTGACAGTCGGTACGTCGGCTTCGCCGCTTCGGTACCAATGGATTGGCGAAGGCACATCCGAGTCTGGCAAATTGGTTCATCACGGTTGGCAGGCCACCAAAATCGAACTGCCCAGTTGGGCCGGTGATGACGGCGATGCCAACATCATTGCACCGGCACAAGTTCAAACGCCCTGACGCCGATGCGAATCATTCGATGCGGTTTTGTTTTGACTCGGCGATTGATTCGGCACTCCGCAATTGAATGGTTCCGATTAAATCGATCGTCGAATCAAAGACTCGCTTCGTAAAGCAAAAAGAAAGACTGATGGCACCTCGCTTTTGTGTTGGAATCGACTTAGGCACAACCAATTCCGTCGTCGCATTCACGGAAATCCCTTCGGATAAACGTGTGCAGCCGAAATTGGAGCTATTGCCGATTCCTCAGATCATCGCTCCGGGACAGGTCGAGACGCGGGACTCGTTGCCATCGTTCTTATACCTGCCCCGAGAAAACGAAGTCGCATCGCTGCAGTTGCCGATGATCGACAGCCCCGAGCAGGGAATCGCGGGCTACTATGCGAGGCAGCAAGCGGCCGAGAATCCTCAACGTGTTGTGGTCGCAGCGAAAAGCTGGCTGTGCCACGGAAGCATCGGACGGACCGAGCAGGTGTTGCCTTGGCAGTCACCACCAGAAGTCCCCAAAGTTTCTGCGTTTGATTGCACGCAAAAGTTTCTTAGCCACCTCGTCGCGGCATGGAACGAAGGATATCCCGATGCACCGTTAAAAGACCAGCAAGTCGTTTTGACGGTACCGGCATCGTTCGATCCCGCGGCACGCGAATTGACTCGGCAAGCTGCGATTGAAGCAGGGCTTCCAGATCATTTTGTTCTGCTTGAAGAACCACAGGCAGCGGTCTACAGCTGGCTGGCATCGAAAACGGATGACTGGCGAGAGCAACTATCCGCAGGCGACCTTCTGTTGGTTGTCGATGTCGGCGGCGGAACCACCGACCTGACGCTTGTCGCCGTCGAAGAAGAAAACGGCGAACTGAATTTGCAACGTCTAGCGGTGGGCAATCACTTGCTGCTCGGTGGTGACAATATGGACTTGGCACTCGCCCATTGCGTTTCGCTTCAGCTGCAAGAACAAGGTCATCAACTAGATCCGTGGCAAAGTGTTTCGCTTTGGCATGCCTGCCGTGACGCGAAGGAAAGTTTGCTTGCCGCCGACGGACCTGGTGAAAAAACGATCTCGGTTTTAGGTCGAGGCAGTTCGTTAATCGGCGGTACGATTTCGACGCCCCTGACGGCAGAAAAGGCTCGCGAAGTCATCGTCGATGGATTCTTTCCCAAATGCTCTTCGGATGAACGCCCGCAGCGAAACGCGGCTTCCGGATTCCAAGACATCGGTTTGCCCTACGAAGCCGATCCCGCAATCACGAAGCAAGTCGCCGCGTTTCTTGCTGATCAGGCGGATACGATTCGTCAAGCAAAACAGAATGGTGGAGACGAGTCTTTCATTGGCCCAACGCATCTACTGTTCAACGGTGGCGTTTTCCGTGGCGAAGCGTTGCGGCAACGGATGCAAGACGCGATCAGTGATTGGTGCGACGAAGCACCGGAAGTCCTCGGCGGCCGAGAGGAGCTCGATTCGGCTGTCGCCCTTGGGGCAGCGTACTATGGTTGGTCAAAACATTCAGGCGGCATTCGAATCCGTGGCGGTACGGCCAAGTCCTACTACATCGGAATTGAGACTGCGGGGCTAGCAATACCAGGGGCCCCACGTCCGTTGCGTGCTCTATGTGTTGCACCGCAAGGCATGGAAGAAGGCACCGAATCGGAAGTACCGGGCAACGAAGTCGGTTTGATCGTCGGTGCACCTGCCCGTTTCCGATTTTTCGCCTCATCCAAACGCAGCGATGATGCGGTTGGGACGCAACTGGATCGCTGGCAACCTGACGAATTGGTCGAAAGCGAACCGATCGAGTTATCATTGCCACGTCAATCTGCTGAAGATGGTCGCCCTGCGGACCCGTTCGTTCCTGTTCGTTTTGTCAGTCGAGTGACTGAACTTGGGATGTTCGAATTGTGGTGTCATTCAACCCGCACCGACGAACAATGGAAAATGGAGTTCAATGTGCGTGAAGCGAAGAACGCTTCCTAAATCAACTTGCGGCCTTTGCCTACACGATCTGTGAAACCGTGGTTGAATCTGCCGTCTGTTACCCACCAATGTTGAAGCATGTCTAGTTCGCCGGAACGCCAAGCGGATCCTACCTCAAGCGGTTCTTCATCGGAAACCACACAATCCAGATACGTTGTCGGGATCGATTTAGGAACGACCAATTGTGCGCTCTGCTTTGTCGATACTCAGCAAGCCGACTGGAGCGTCAACACATTCGCTATCGCACAGTGGGTTGATCTCGGGCAATTCGAAAAGCGGGAAACCTTGCCCTCGTTTCACTATCAACTGACCAGCTCCGAATCAACTTCGTTGGAATCCGGATTGCCCTGGTCGGCAACGACAAAGCGGTCAAAGAAGGACGTCCCCGGCTGTGTTGGTGTCCTTGCACGTGAAGCCGGGACGCGCCATCCCGGTCGCCGAATCAGTTCTGCAAAAAGTTGGTTGTCGCATGACGGGGTTGATCGAACGGCCGACTTTCTTCCTTGGCATGGCGATCCCGACGTCGAACGACTGTCTCCGCTTGAAGCGTCTGCAGAGTATTTGAAACACTTGCGCAACGCATGGGATCATGAACATCCCGATGAACCGCTTGATCAACAAGACATTGTGATCACCCTGCCAGCTTCGTTTGACGAAGTCGCTCGAGAGTTGACGATCAAAGCGGCGAAGCTCGCAGGGCTGCGCCGTGTGTATTTGATTGAAGAACCACAAGCCGCATTCTACGCCTGGATCGATCGCCACCGTACACAGTGGCAAGATCTGGTGCGTCCTGGTCAGCTGATCTTGGTTTGCGATATCGGTGGCGGAACGACTGACCTGACATTGATTCGCGTCCAGCCTGCGGGCGAGTCGGGCGAACAGGTGCAGTTCCACCGAGTTGCCGTGGGACGCCATTTGATTCTCGGTGGAGACAACATGGATTTGGCCGTTGCAAAACTGGCCGAATCAAAGTTTCTAAGCCAGAACAGTGGATCGATTTTGTCCGCGTCCCAGTGGGATCGGATGGTGCAATCCGCTCGCCAAGTTAAAGAGACGATGCTGGGTGAGAACCGTCCAGAAAGCTATACGCTGAATGTCGCCGCTGAGGGCGCAAAGCTACTCGCCGGTGCCATTCAAGTCGAGCTTGGCCGAGACGAAGTCGACACAGTATTGTTGGATGGGTTTTTCCCAAAGGCAGAGCTTTCCGAGCGACCGATTGCAGGCCAAAGCGGATTCCAGGAATTTGGTTTGCCTTATGCTGCCGACGCGGGGATCACGAGACATTTGGCGGAATTCTTGTCAGAGCATCGTCGAAGTGGTTTGGACGATGCGGATCGTGATTCGGCAGACCGGCCCGATCTGATTTTGTTCAATGGTGGCGTGATGACCGCGCCGGCAATCCAAGAACGCATCGTCGGGTTGATTCAGGACTGGTTTGCCGAGCCTGAAGAATCATGGCAACCGACCGTTTTGGCATCACCTCGACTGGATCTGGCCGTCGCCCATGGGGCAGCTTACTACGCGATGGTGCGTCGTGGCGAAGGTGTTCGGATCGCCGCGAACCTGGGGCGTTCTTACTACATGCAGGTCAGCGGCGAGCCGCCACAGGCACTGTGTTTAATTCCAGGAAACGCTGAAGCCGGTCAGCAGTTCCGTGCCGATGAGTACCCGTTGCGATTGCAGATCGGGCAGCCAGTTCAGTTTCCTCTTTGGGTCAGCAGCACACGTCTGGCTGATCGAGCAGGGCAGCTGGTTCCGATCGACAGTAGCGAGTTGACTCCGTTGCCTCCAATCTGCACGGCACTCGTTCGCGGAGGGAGCCGAGACGATTCGCTGTTGGAAGTTTTTATCGAGTCTGAACTAAGCGAAATCGGAACCGTTGGCATGTACTGCGTCGAGAGACGCGATGATTCAAAGAACAAACGCTGGAAGCTTGAGTTCGACATTCGCAGCACCTTAGAAACAGATCGGCAAAGCCATGGTGGTGAAGGCGAAGTTGCCGGTGTGGTCGACCTGGAGACGGTGCAGGCTTGCGCCGATGCGATTGAAGCGACCTTTGGTAGCGACCCCAATATCAAGCCCAGGGAAATCATCAAAGAACTGGAGTCGATCGTCGGAAGCGGTCGCGATCAATGGCCGCCGACTCTGATTCGCGAACTCTGGCAGTTCTTGCTAGATTTCGAAGCGGGACGTCGACAGTCTCCCGCCCACGAAGCTCGCTGGTTGAATATGAGTGGTTTTTGTTTGCGACCGGGCTATGGCGTCGCCGTTGATGATTGGCGCGTTCAG
Source organism: Stieleria sp. JC731 (assembly GCF_020966635.1). Lineage (NCBI taxonomy): Bacteria > Pseudomonadati > Planctomycetota > Planctomycetia > Pirellulales > Pirellulaceae > Stieleria > Stieleria sp. JC731. The sequence goes on from NZ_JAJKFQ010000005.1 coordinate 125,284, forward strand.
TCGACGTGGAAACAGTTGCACGGCAAGCTTGCGTTTCCGGCATCACAATCACGAACCGAATCGATGATTTTGTGGCGTCGTATTGCCGGAGGATTGACCGCAGGCCAGCAAGAACAACTGGCCGCCCCGATGATCGCAAATCTGCGCAGCAAGACGCGACGAATTGAGCCGCACGAAGCCAATGAGTTCTGGCGTTTGGTGGCTTCACTCGAGAGATTGAAAGTTGCCGAAAAGGTCGAACTTGGTGAGTTGGCGTTGGTCGAAATTGTCAAGAAAAAGAACGAACGTTTGCGTTCGGGGCTTCTTTGGGCCATCGGAAGACTCGGTTCGAGGCAACCAGCGTATGGACCTTTGAATTCGACCGTGCCTGTTTCGAAAGCAGAGTCGTGGATCAAGCGATTGATCGAAATCGACCTGAACGAATCCGAGTTGCCGCTCACACTGGCTCAGCTGGGCAGGGTCACCGGGGATCGATATCGAGACTTATCAGAAGATGTCCGCGGTGATGCTGCGAGGTATCTCGAACGGCGTGATGCGGAATCACATTACGTCAAGTTACTCCGCGAAGGCGGGCAGCTCGATCGTGACGAACAGTCCGCCGTGTTTGGTGATACGTTGCCGTTGGGCATCCAGCTCGGGAAGAATTGAAGCAATCGCGAAAGCGAATCAAGTCGTGATACCCTGAGCCGCGATCGCGCTAGCGACGGTTGCGTGAGTCTGGTTAGTCGCGTTGACAAGAAAACCGCGGCTAACGCCAAAGCGGCTAATGTGTTGAAACCCTGAGCCGCAATCGCGCTAGCGACGGTTGCGTGAGATTTTAGCATCGATGGCGGGCAGAGCCCGCGAGACATCGCATGCGAGGCGGGAGCCTCGCACGAGTTGGTTTACTCAAACTGAGCCGTGATCGCGCTAGCGACGGTTGCGTGAGATTTTAGCATCGATGGCGGGCAGAGCCCGCGAGACATCGCATGCGAGGCGGGAGCCTCGCACGAGTTGGTTTACTCAAACTGAGCCGTGATCGCGCTAGCGACGGTTAATTGATCTTTTAGCATCGACGGCGGGCAGAGCCCGCGAGACATCGCATGCGAGGCGGGAGCCTCGCACGAGTTGGTTTGCTCAAACTGAGCCGCGATCGCGCTAGCGACGGTTGTTTGACCCTTTCAGGCGCTGATGCCCGCCTGAATCTCTGCTGTACGCTCGCGACTACTGACGCGAGACCGTGATCTGCTGATCGACCTTTGGTGCATCGATCTGTTGCCGATAACCGTCGGCCCACAAGATGGACACCGAATCGATCGTCTTGGACGTTCCAAGACCAAAGGTCAGCGGCAGTTCCACTTGCGAGAGATAGCTTCGCGTTGGCATGACCTGCTGACGCAAAACTTTGTCACCAACGGTCACTTCAACCCAGGAACCAATCGCATCGCGGTTGCAGTTCTTTCCGTCGCCGACAAGTTTAATACGCAGCCAATGGTGCCCAAGGTCTTGATCGTTGCGTAACAGTCGTGGTTTGCGTCCACTTGATGTCACGACAACATCCAGGTCACCGTCGTTGTCGATGTCGGCAAAGGACGTACCACGACCGACCATCGGTTTCAGAAGGTCATCGCCTATTGATTCCTGCCCAACAGGAACAAACTCGGTATCGTATTTTGGACCTGCGTTCCAAAACAGCTGTGGTGGCTGTTCATAGTGTTGGCTGGGCTGAACACGATTGATGTCTTCTTCCAGGTGACCGTTGGCACAGAACAGGTCAGACCTGCCATCCAAGTCGTAGTCAAAATAGAACAAGCCGAACGTTAGCAGCAGTCTGGTCGTCGGGCCTAGACCCGTACTGACGGCCTCATCATAAAACTGCATACTGCCAGTCTTCGCGACGTACAGTGCGGTCATCTCGTTGGAAAAGTTGCCAATCGCAACCGCCAAGGCCTTGGGGCCACGAAATGATGCGATATCAATTCCCATCGCACCGCGAGCGTTTCCGCTTGAATCGAAAGCGATGCCGCTAAGTGCACCCACATCGGTAAAGTTTCCTTCGCCATCGTTTTGCAACAACAGGTTTTGGACCGTGTCATTTGCGATCACGATGTCCAGAGCTCCGTCCTGATTGAAATCGCAAAACGCTAGGCCGAGTGACTTCGAAAGGGGAACACCGGTAGCCGGATTTCGAATCTGAATGCCAGCGATTTCAGACACGTCCGTGAACTTTCCTTCGCCATCGTTTCGGTAAAGGTATGGGAACGTGCCTTGGAAGTTCTGCGGTCGGCCGTAGGCGCGACCACCACCGATCAGTTGAAAGTTCTGCGACTGGTCATACTCGCGACTCCATTCGACATAGTTACAGACGAACAGATCTAAGTCGCCATCGTTGTCATAGTCAAACCACCCTGCACTACTGCTCCAACGATTTTCGTCCCCAGCCACACCTGCGGATTCGGTGATGTCTTCAAAGGATCCGTCGCCGAGATTTCGATAGAGGTGGTTTGCACCAACGCTGGTGATAAAGACATCGACCCAGGAGTCATTGTCAAAATCACCGACCGCGACGCCCATTGCGTAGTCGTTTAAGTTCAGACCTGAGTCGGCTGATACATTCACATAGGTGTCACCATCATTGCGATACAGCACCGAGGTCGATTGCCGATCACTTGGCGGATCCCAGGGCCAGTCGCGTGAATTGACAAACAGGATGTCTTGATCGCCATCGTTGTCAAAGTCAAACATCGCAACGCCGCCACCCATGGTTTCGGGAAGCAGCTTCGCACCGATCGCGCCATTGTTGTGAACGAAATCGATCCCGCTGGTTTCGGTAATATCCGTAAACGGCGTGTGTGGCACTTGAACTTGTGGCAGTTCACGAGTTTTGACGCCAGCCAATTCGGTTTCTTTGACCGGAGGCGCGGGTGGCCGACGGCGGAAGACGAATAACAGAGTCAGCCCGACGAGGGCGACCAAAGCGATGACCGCGAATGAAATGCGAAAGGCTTTGCCGATCACTGCATCGTCGCGCGCTTCTTCATCGTTTGATGAATGTAACGGTTCGACTTGATTTTCAGTTGACATCGGATGCCTCCTCTTTCGCTTCGGTTTGGGTCGCTTTCGCTTCATCAGTCTCCTTCGACGATTCTTCACGCTGTAGTGAGTAGATCACGACAGCTTCGGCAGCATGGTTTGCAGCCGGATACTTTTGACGTGCCAAGCGTACCGCACGGCCTTTGGCATTGTCATCGGGCTTGTAGCGCAAATGTAGCTCGCGATGTTTTGCGGCATTCTCCGGTTCACCAAGCTTTTCGTAAAGCAGCTGCAAGTTGAAGTGAGCGGTGACATTTTCCGGATCGATTTCCAAGGTTTTGTTGAACCGAGTGATCGCCTCGCGGAAATAGCCTTCGCTTTCGTCTTCCCGATCCTGTCTAGCTCGGGCATTGCCCAAATCAAACAAGGTACGACCGAGCAGGTTGATGACTTCGATATCCAAGCTGAAGTCAAAGCCTCTCGCTTGCATCTCTTCGGTGCTGTCTTCGAGCACACTTTTGAGGTTGCGTTCGGCTTCGACTAGGTAGCCCTGTTGTGCGTTGATCGCACCGGAAAGCCAAGCGTATGTCCAACGCGGGAAGCCCTCCGTCTCATTGAACTCGTCCGCCCGTTTCAATGCTTCGACCGCATCGTCGAGTCGGCCTTCGGTATTGAATACCCGAACGAGGTTGAGTGGCCCGTCGTAGCGACCGAGCTTTTCAACTTCCAAGAAAGCTTCTTCGGCCTGGCGGAGTTCGGCTTTGCCTTTGAGCAGGGCACCGATTCCATAATCATTCCATCGCTGCCAAGTTGGGATATCACGATCCGGATTGCTGACATCGGCAGATACGCCTTGCACTGGGAACGTCACCGTGTCGGTCGCAAGCGTCGTGATAGGCAGTTCATTGACATAGTCTTTGCCGGCTTCGTGACCGCGAATCATCTGGCCCAGGCTTTCGTTTTTCTTGGCAACGTAATCCATGTATCGCTGATCAAACTTTCGATACTTCAAAGCCAACTCAACGGTCACCGGGGCGTCGACGTCTTCTGGGATGGTGATCCCGTAGTGAACCGACTGTCCGGCGCCTGGAGGAATTTGGTGGTTGTAAAGCGGCGTGAAAATATCTTGGGCATTTCGACGATCGATTCGATTGCCGTCTTTGTCCAACATGAAAACGTTCACGAAATGCGACCATGGATCGACTTCATTTCCACGTTCTTCGTCCATCGCACCGCTGCGACCGATCACGCGATCACCGCTGGTGACTTTGACCTCCAGCCAAACTTCGTTGGAATCGACGGTGCCTTGGGTAAACAGGTGGCCGAGTTTCAGTGTTCGAATCACCGTTTCCAAAAGATACTTGTTACCAGGCACCAATTCGGGAACCGTTGGACGCAAAGGAGCGGTCAGCTTTCCATCGATCTCGCCATTCTCGCGAATGCCAAAAATGTCGACACGCATGGTGTCTTTCAAGAAATCTTGATGGGCTTTGATGATCTCGCCACGATCACGCAACCAAGCGATACCGGTATTGGCACTTGGGAACAAGTGATCGTGAACGCTAAGTTCCGTCGCATCACCAAACATCTGTGCCCCGAAGTCGTCACTTTTAACCAGGGGCATATGACACTTGCTGCAATTATCGACGGCCTTTGGCGGGTAATAAAAACTGCGTGCACCGTGTCCGGATACGCCACTGAATAGATAGGGATCGTAGTGGTTTTGGCCACGCAAGAATTCTTTGTAGCCGTTGAGCGCTTTGGGCAAGTGCACTTTGTGGCAGGTCGAGCAAAACTCAGCCGTCTTGTGGAATGGTTTTAGGAAAGTCTTCTTGTGGAAGGTTGGTTTGGCTTTCACCAGCTGATTGTTGACCCATTGCAAGACGGCGTTGTCGCTGCTGGCAAACGGGTAGTGCAGTGGTTCTTCGATCGTATAGTCCGCATTTCCGCGAACGCTGTTCACGTTGGTGATCGCATGACAGACAGTACAAGTGATGCCTGCCTTCGCAGTCTTGTGTTGCAGCATGTCGAATTCGGGATCGTCGAACGCACCAGAAAAGAACGGCACGGGGTCGTGACAGCCGGCACACCACCGAGAAGCTTGAACACTGCCGTCACGCTTCAACGAAACTTCGCGAGTCTCGCTGACGCTGGCTAGGTACGGCGGATTGTTGAACGAACTGAATCGGTGAACGCTATCGCTCCAATCTTTGTGGATGTCGGCATGGCACTTCAAGCAGTACTCGTCATTCATCAAGGCGTCCGCGGGAATGAAATCGCCCGTTGATGTCCGCGCCAATGAAGGCTCGAAATACTTCACACCTGATTCAGGACCGATCGAATTCCATTGCCTTGGGTCCTGCATCTGCATGATGACCAGCAAAGCGATCGCCGCTCCCGCTACGCCAGCAAACCGAAAGCCGAGTTTCCACTTGATCCGTGGACCAGCCAAGCGGTGCAGCCAGTAGAGCCAAACAAGCAATAGTGGCGACGCGACATGCATCCAATAAACGGTCTGACGCGCCAACGGTTGCCGCAAGTCGAAACCGGCGATTCGCACGAGTAGGATTCCCGTGACTAACAGCATCAAGCTGATCGCAAATAAGGCGTAGCCGATTCGTACCGCACGTCGGTTGCGGCGATCTTTGGAGTTCCACATGTGAACGAGTCCAAAGATCACGACCGGCAGGATCAGCACGACTCCCAGGACCAAATGGACCAGGAACATGTATTGGTAGTAAAAGTCCTGATATGTCTCTTGCGAGAACCACTCAAGGAACGTGATCAGTCCCAAGTAGCCAGAGTTTGCAAATAGCAACGCGAAGAGAATGAAGATGAAATACAGAAGCTTGCGAAGCTTCGGTCCGACAGCGCGGACATATTTTTTTTGTGGCGCCGGTTTGGCAGCACTACCAGCAGTAGCGTTTGACATCGAGAAAGGATTCCTAGCAGAGCAGACAGGTGCGGTTGCAATTCCATCCGATTTTCGGATGGGCGACGAACATCTTTGATCAACTGCGAATCCACGGCGGACGCTAGTATTTTGCATCGTGGATGGCTATCTGGACCGATGGTTCACACGCTGCAATCGCGGAGAAATCCCATCGACCGATTCGGTGCGATGTTGACGCCGCGGCAAGACCATCGATTCGATGTATTGCGACAGCAAACGAGAGCGTTTAGACCGGAGGTGATCGATCAGCAGACATGCGAATGGCGATTTTACGATACCAAACGAATGCCCTGCTGAAGCAGTCCTTGCACGCGAAGATGACGGCAGGGCGATCACACCTAGACCGGACCAAGCTCACAACCAACTGCGAACCGGTACCAGAAAAGCTGTTCCGAAGTGGATTCGGAAACTAGGAACGCGGTGGTCGATCGATGCGCGACAAGACGAGCGTGTAGTCAAGCTCGGGATGATCTTCGATCGTATAGGACAACCGAACATCGTCAACGCGATGCTGAGAAACAAACCCGACAAGCGTTTGGCTGTCGGGGGCGACCTTAGGCTGTGCAAAGGTCACTGGTGCCACAGGTAGCGGGGCGCTTTGGCAGTTCGGACCGTTGCAGGGTTTCGATGGAATCGAACCTGCGGGGAACGACTGGTCATCAAATCCCACGGGACGAACACTATCGATCGAAAGTGGGCTAGCTGGATTGCTTCCGGGATGTTCCAACCAATCACCACAACTGGCCTGTGCCGACTGCGTCTGAAACGCAACCGCCAAAAGGCAAGTGATCGAGATGAAAAGTGATGTGCGGAACATGAAAGCCGGAGATGAGATCGATAGGCCCGGAGAGGTCAAATGCGATTCCGATGCGTAAATCGCCGACTAATATGCCGCGCCAGTCACATCGAAAATCGCTTCAAACGCCCAGTACTGAACGGAATTCCCAACAGGGTTCCCATCCATACTGACGTTTTAGACGACGCCTAGTGTTTCAGATTAGGGTGGTCGCGACAATCTGTCAATTAAAAGGTCCGCGGATTCATCAATGTAAACGCATCACTTACCGGTCAATCGCGTTCCTGCAAGCACGTGGAAGTTGCAACAACGCCCGCCCTGGGGGAGGGTGATCTGGTGTTGGTGAAACGCTAGCTGATTGGCAGTATGCCATCAGCGATTGTGACGTGTTCGTTTCTAGGTTCGATCCGTCACAAAGTCATCTCCGCAGCGCAGTACCTGTGGAACTAACGCCCCCTTAAATTGGGGCGAAGGGTGACAATCGAAAATCGTCAAGCTGTTATCCCAACGGCGGTCCTTCTTCGCAAACCAACGCCCGTTCTGATTTGGGTAGCAGGACGCTAAAGGTGGTCCCCGCAATGCCGGTTTCGAATTCCAGTCGCCCCCCGTGTTGGCGAACGATCTTCTCGGAAATGGCAAGTCCCATTCCGGTGCCATCGCTGCGGGTGGTGAAATAAGGATCGAAGACTTTGTCTTGAAGGTCTTTGGGGATTCCGCAGCCTTCGTCGATGACCCGGATCGCGACCCAATCGGACAGGTCGTCGACTTCCAGAACGACTTTGCCACCATCTGCCATCGCGGTGAACGAGTTCAGGATCAGGTTCAGAAGTACCTGCTCGATCCGATCCGAATCAATTGGAGCATGCAGTGAATCGGGCTGCGAAGAACTTGGCCTCGCAATGGTTTTCAACTGAATGCCTTTGGCCTTCGCCTGTGGGTCGGTCAGACGCACCAGTTTGTGCAGCAGGTCCACGAGATCGGCATCGATCCGGTGAAGCTCGGCGACCGAAGCGTATTCGCGGAAGCTTTCCAGAACATTGGTTACGCGGCGAACTTCCGCGCGGAGGACCTCTAAGCTCTCTTGGATCGATTCTTCGTCTCCATCATCTTCCAAGGCTTCGGCTAGCAGTTGAACGTGGAGTGACAAGGCTGCAAGCGGATTCTTAATTTCATGTTGAAGCCCAGCGGCCAAGGATCCAAGACCCATGTATCGTTCCATGCGACGCAATCGCCGCTCGATCAACGCCTTTTCCGAAACGTCGAGGATATGGATGACAACTCCGATTTGATTGCCCTGGTGATCATGCAACAGGTTGCAGCCTGTTCGCAGGAATCGAGTTTGGTTTTTGGTTTCGAAGACGTACTCATGATCGCGAATCGGTGTTTGGCTGCGAAGCGTTTCCATTCTCAGATCGTCAAGGGCACGATAGGGTTTAGGAAGCTGCGCGAGCGTGGAGTCGGGCTCAAGCGTATCCATCCCCAAAAGCGTTTTGCCGCATGGATTGACGCTTAGAATTTTGCCTTCGCAGTCAACCGTAATCACCGATTGATCCAAGCTCGCAAGAATGTCAGTTGCGAGGACCTGCACGCTGCGAAGCTGCGTCATGTTGACGAGGTAAGATCGGACCAATAGTCCCAATGTGATTGCCGACCCGAGCAGATTTAAAATCAACAGTGCGGTCAATCGCGATTGAAGCCGAAGTTCACCGGCCAGCTCTTTCGCGTCTGGAAGATCGCTGTTGGGGAGATGCTTTGTGATCTTGCCGACAATTTCCTGCTCGCGACCAAAGTCCGCCCAAATCCAACTGGTGACTACCAATCCAATCAAACTGAGAAGGGCCAACGCGCCGATTGCCCATGGCCAAATCCGAGACGCGAATGGAGATTGGTTCTCAAACATGTTGTCCCCGATAAAATCGGTTCAGAAAGCTAGCATGCGGCCACGTTTGGATCAGCCAACACAGAATACGGAATCGGAATCATAGGTTGGTGATCGGTCACTTGGCTATCGGGGCGATTTCTCGGTGATTGGACTCGTCGGCAACAAGAAAAAGAGCGATCTAAATACCGAGCGATATTTCGATACCGATGACCATCGCGATTCTCGGGGGTGTCATAATGGCCGAGTAGTTGTCTGGTGGTTTTCAATTCGCAGCGGAATATGCATGCTCACAAAAAGATCAAGGTCACAGAGATGAAGGTCACAACGCTTCGTAAGAACGAAGGGCGGTGCGAAGTGCTACTTGTCGACCGATGTCCGATATCGATTTGAACCCCAACATGATATTGGCACACTTGTTGCATTACTGATCGGATTCTCTGACCGGGCTTTTCCGCTGTTCAATTACCAATCATTCCCCCTAAAACTTTGTTTCGATCATGAGAACGTTCCAGTGTGGATGTGGAGCCGATCTATTCTTTCATAGCGCCCACTGCATTAGCTGCGGCCGGATGGTAAGCCGCTGCGCAAGTTGTCAGACCGTCACCTCCGTCGACCAGAACACCGGTACCTGCGACAGTTGTTCGACAAAGCTGGAGCCGTGCAAAAACCGAGTTGACCATGAGGTTTGCAACGGAACCGTTTTGAACGAATCGAACGAAACGCATTGTCGTTATTGCACCCTGAATCGTGTGATTCCCGACCTATCGCTCGAAGGAAACCTAGAAAAGTGGCGTTTGGCGGAGCGAGCCAAACAGCGGGTCCTATTCGATATCGATCGAATCGGATTGCCGATTGATGACGACGACACGCTGCCCTTGGTCTTCGAGTTTAAAACCGCCGAGAAGGAACCGGTTTCGACAGGTCATGCAGATGGCGTCATCACGTTGGACCTAGCCGAGGCGGACAGTGTGCATCGCGAACGGACCCGGGTTCAGTTCGGCGAACCGCATCGGACTTTGGTCGGCCATTTCCGTCATGAATTGGGACATTACTTCTGGCAAAAGTGCGTGCTGCCGGGGCGGATCGAACTTTTCCGAGAGCTGTTTGGCGACGAGCGAAATCCGAGCTACGCCGAAGCGCGAGATCAATATTACAACCAACGGGCACCGGCGAATTGGCAGCAGGCCTACGTCAGCGAATACGCGACAATGCACCCTTGGGAAGACTTCGCAGAAACCTTCAATGCCTATCTCGACATGATCGCGATCGCACGAACGTTCGGTCACTTCCAGAAGGGTGGCTACGCGATCAATGAAGAAAACTTTGACTTCTTGATCACCGATTATCGAAACATCGGCATCATGGCGAACGAGCTAAACCGGGACATGGGACTGTTGGACCTCGTTCCCGAGGTATTCACGCCGCCGGTTATTGAAAAGATGCGTTTCATCCACGAGATGGCACGGCGTCAAACCGAACCATCCGGCAGTCCGGCAAAGAAGGCTCGTGTCGCGGTCTAAAAACGCGTTATCCATCATCCCAGTCATCACCCATCATCACAGTCATCCCTTGAAAACATGCGGGGTGTCTGCGGTGCGGCCAATCGACCTGATGAATTTGTGATCGATGATCCTATTGCGTTCGTCGACCACAGTCAGATGATCCCATCAAAGAGATGATCGCATTGAGGCCGATCCGAGTCCAACCGACGTGTCACTCGGATCGAATCAGCACCGTTTCTAGACGGTCGCTGTCATCTTCTTTGCGTGTTTGATGATACCATCGGCGACTTGGTTCAGAGGCATCACTGTATCAACCCCGCCACGCTTGATCGCTTCATTGGGCATACCGAACACGACGCAACTGTTTTGGTCCTGTGCGATCGTCGCTGCACCTGCGCGATTCATCGCGAGCATTCCTTCTGCACCGTCGTAACCCATGCCCGTCAGGATCACGCCCAACGCGTTGCTACCGACGTACTTTGCACACGAATTGAACAGTACGTCAACCGATGGGCGGAATTGGTTGACCGGAGCTTGTTCATTGAGTTTCACCATGTAGCGTGCACCGCTTCGTCCGACGGTCATGTGAAAATTACCGGGTGCGATCAACGCTTGACCTGGCAAAATCACATCGGCGTGAGTGGCTTCTTTAACTTGGATTTGGCAGAGTTCGTTCAAGCGTTTTGCGAAACGGCCCGTAAATCCAGGAGGCATGTGAATCACGATCACGATGCCGGGAATGTTGGAAGGCAGTCTCGGCAGCACCTGTGTGAGCGCCTGGGTACCACCTGTCGAAGTACCGATCGCGATGACTTTGTGCGTACTGGTGATCAACGCATCCGAGGTGTCAGTCTCGACAGCTTCTTTGACAACCGCCTCAGGGATATCGATTCGCGAAACGCGGGCGCGGGCCGCAATACGAACCTTTTCGACGATTTCGTCTCCGACGTTTGCCATGCCGTTGGTCACGTCGACTTTGGGTTTGGTGACAAAGTCAACGGCACCGAATTCCAAGGCTCGGATGGTCGTATCGCATCCTTTTTCTGTCAGCGATGAAACCATCACGACAGGAGTCGGACGTGAACGCATCAGTTTGCTAAGAAACGTGAGGCCATCCATTCGCGGCATTTCGACGTCAAGCGTGATGACGTCGGGTTGTTGTGCCAGGATTTTTTCGCGAGCCTTGTATGGATCGCTAGCCGACCCGATCACCTCGATGTCAGGTGCACTCGAAAGAATCTTCGTAATCAGTTGGCGCATCAACGCTGAATCGTCGACGACCAACACTTTGATTTTTGACATTTCGCCCCCTCGGTTCCTTAGAACAGTGTGATATCTGCAACCGGCTCGTCCGAATGACTGCTCTGAGCACGATCCAATTTTTCGGCTTCCATCGTTTTCGTTTGATCGAGAAGCTTCATCTTGGCTTTCCCACTGCAGGGCTCGAACAGGACTTGCATCCCTTGATCGCCACCTAGGTATTCAGCCGTGATCGGGATTTGTTCCATCCCGAGAAACTTGCGAACGAAGTCGACATTCTTTTGACCAATGTTTTCTTCGCTGGACATCCCGAGGACGTTGGCACCGCCAAAGACTTTGGCTTTCAATCGGCGACGGTCACCGCCAAGTTGCATGATGTCGTTGATCAGCAATTCCATCGCATGGACGCCAAAGCTAGCGATTTTTCGCGAGCCCAAATTTCCGGACGGCAACGCAAAGTGATTCATCCCGCCAGCTTTAATCGCATCGTCGTACAAGCAAACCGCGATGCAGGATCCCAAGATCGTACTGATCAGCACCGGTTTGTCACTTGCCATGACATCACCGACGATGATCGATTTCTTCGGCAGATCAGGCGCGGGGCGATTTACCGGAGCCCTGTAGTTGGCTGATCCGGGGTGGCTGGAAGGCAGGCTAGGCGTCGGCGAGTTAATCTGTACCCCGCTGCCCAACCGCGGGCGAGGCGCGGCTGCCCTCGCCGTGTTTGTGTGTTGATAGACAGTCCGTCCGACGCGCGTGTAGGTGCTGGTCAAACCGGACAGCGATTCCGAGTGACCGATGAACAGTGATCCATCGTCGGCCAAATAGTTTGCCATGTGACGCATCACACTGTCCTGCGTCGGTTGGTCAAAGTAGATCAATACGTTGCGACAGAAAATCACATCGAACTTCGTGCGGATTGGCCATTGGTCTTCCAACAAATTCAATTGTCGGAAAGTGACCAATTGTTTGACCTCCGGGCGGACGGTCAATGAACCGGGCTGGTTTTTCGCAGGCGTGAAATACTGTTTGACGATCTCGCCAGGCGTTTCCAAAAGCTGGTCTGGGATGTAAGTCGCTTCCTGGCATTTTTGCAAGACATTCGTGTCGATGTCAGTAGCGAGGATTCGAATATCCCAGCCTGGCTGATTTGCAAAATAATCGCGCGTGGTGATTGCCAATGTGTAGGGTTCTTCTCCGGTCGAAGCTGCCGCGCACCAGATGCGAAGTTTTCGCGGACGTTCACGTCGTGTTGCTTCTTGGACATACCTGTCAAAGACAACATCGCGTAGATAATGGAAGTGATGGTCTTCGCGAAAGAAGTGAGTCTTGTTCGTCGTGATGCGGTTGATCATCTCCTGCATCTCGGCTCCGTCGGGGCCTTGAGATTTCAGCAGGTCGTAGTACGTCGCAAACGACGACATGTTGTGATGACGAAGACGCTTTCGAAGTCTGGATTGAACGAAATCCAGCTTATTGTCGCCCAGCGAAATACCCGTCGAGTTGTAAATCAAATCACGCAAAAGGCGGAACTGTGGAATCCGAAGTGTTGCCCGCTGCGCGGCGTCCTGCGCCTGAGTATCTGTGGTCGTCATGATTCGTATCGGTTGCCCTTATCGCGTCGGCTTGGCTCGAATGTTGCTTGGAACCCATTCGTCGGTTGAACACCAATCGACGCTATTTCCATTTGTCATCGTTCGTGTAAAGAAATGATCGCGTAACGGTCATTTCACTACGGAAAAGTTCTGTCCTTCGCTTTTCTCTGTTCGAAATCCGTTCACGTGGCGACCGGGATGAATTGCATTGCAGTCGGTCAGGCGGATCACGGATTCGAGCAGAATCGAATGATGGACGTGTTTGGCTTTTGGGGTGACACCTAGTTGGAGTATTGAAACGGTTCGTCGACGAGTCGCTCGATCGGCAGCCCGATTTCTGATCGGGGACATCAGGCCTTCATTTCCTGTCGACGCGTTCGAGATCAAACGCGTCTCAGTTCTTTTGGGCCGATTAACGGTCGCTGTAGTGCTGGATCCTCGACTGGACCATTGTTCGCTTTACCCGATCGGACCCTTGATCTGGCAAGTCATTTGCGATCCGGTTCGTCGGTTTAAAAGCCGCAGGATGAATCTCGCAGTAGTCCAGTGGTGCCGGCTTGGAATCCGTCGAACGAGGAAACGTGACGTGAATGCCAAGGCTTGCCGTCAGATTCAGTAGCTCGCCACATGATTCCAGTAGGCGATCCCATTGCTGATCTTCGCATTGCTGCAGTTTTTCAGAAGGCAAGTGGTTTGCCGATCTGCCTGTAAACAACTGCTGCATTCGCTGTGTCAATCCGGACATGTTGTCGACTCTCGAAGCTGAATGATTCTGTTGACCGCGACCAACCTTTGCGGGCCTTTGTTATCGGGCCCGCTCGTGGTGATTCGCCCCGAGTGGTGTCGGGGCTGGCATCGCTGGGCCGACCGTGACCGTTGGATTGGTCGCGGTCGATCCCGCTAGTTCGGATTAAAAATCCATAAAGTCATCGTGGCTTGATCCGCCCGCAGGTTGCGAGGGACTTGCTGCACGTGGGGCGGGTGTAGCCGCTGCCCGTGGTGCATGATGCGATGAGCTTCCGCCGACACCCAGTTGGAATCGGCTGACCATCTCGTCCAGGCTGCGTGCGTGGTTAAGCACCGAACCGGACGTTCCAGCCATCTCTTCGGTTTGGCTGGCGTTCGCCTGAGTCAGTTGATCGATTTGCGTTACCGCTTTGGCAACCTGTTCGATACCGGTGAGCTGTTCTTGCGAGGCCGCGGCGATTTCGGCAACGATGTCGGTGACACGTTTGACCGAGTCGACGATTTCTCCCAATGTCTCCCCTGACTTGTTGACCAGCTCGGTTCCCTTTTCGACCTTGCTGGCTGAATCTTGAATCAGGCTCTTAATTTCTTTCGCTGACGAAGCACTGCGTTGTGCCAAGTTGCGAACCTCTGACGCGACAACCGCGAACCCACGACCTTGTTCACCGGCTCGTGCCGCTTCGACAGCCGCGTTGAGGGCCAAGAGATTGGTTTGGAACGCGATTTCGTCGATCGTCGTGATGATGTCGGAGATCTGTTTCGACGAAGCGTTGATTTCACGCATCGCCTGGACCGCATCGCCGACGACTTTACCGCCTTCGGAAGCAACATCACGCGAACCGTTCGCAAGGGCGCGAGCCTCTTGTGCGTTCTCGCTGTTCTGCTTCACCGTGGTGGTGATCTCTTCCAAGCTGGAAGCGGTTTCTTCCAGTCGTGCGGCTTGTTGCTGAGCACCACGGGAGATCTCTTCGGCGGCGCTGGACATCTGAGTCGATGCTGTCGCAACCGTTGTCGAAACTTCGCGGACTTCAACCAATGCATCTCTTACCGATGCGACCGCTTTGCCCATCGCGTTGGCAACTTTGCCGATGCCGTCTGACCCCAAGTCGGGGAAGGTCACATCGAAACATCCGTCGGCAACACTGTTGACCAGTTCGAGGACAACGTCGACCTTACGCTGCGTTTCTTCCGAACGAACGCGGTCTTCCTCCATCTTGTCCTTCATTTGCTTTTCCATCGCCAGACGTTCGGTGATGACCTCCCAGGTCACCATGGCACCGAGGTATTGGCGTTTGGAATCGTAGATCGGGCTGACCAACAACGCCAGCGTTTCGGGGCCGACTTTGATATCCGCTTTGACCGGCAATTGGCTTGGGTCGGCCAACATGCGGCGTTGATGCGATGGGTTTTTGTGGAAAATGTCGATGCACTGTCCGACCATCTCATCCGCACGGCAGGGAAGGAACTCCTGCAACTGTCGCAGCGTGTTGACTGACGCTGGGTTCATGTACTTGATGATGTAATCGGTATCGGCAAACATCGTATTGATCGGTGTTTGCTCCATCATCGACTGGACGCGAGCGATTTCGACGTCGGCCACTTGCTTATCGGCGATGAACTTTCGCATGCCTTCGGCCAAGTTGCCGATAGCATCGTCGCCTGTGGTGGTGATCTCTTTGCTGTACTCGCCTTTTTGTGCGTCGCTGACAGCATCGATGATTTCGACAACGGCTGCGTTGGTTCGCTCGGTTTGGCGAGTCGCTTCTTTTTCAGCTTCGGCCACTTGTTCAAGTAGCTTTTTCGCTTCGGTGATGTCCGAGGCGTATTTCACGACCTTGTACGGTTTTCCGCTCGGATCAAGGATTGGGTTGTAAGAAGCTTGGATCCAAATCGCATTGCCGTCGCGGCCTTGGCGTAGGAACTCACCCGCTTTGAATTCACCTTGGGCAAGGTCCGCCCAGAAGTTGCGGTATTCCGGACTGTTGGCATGGTCGCGGTCAACAAACATTCGGTGATGTTTGCCTTGGATTTCGTTCAGCGAATAGCCAACAACCGACAGGAAGTTTTCATTGGCGGTACGGATGGTACCATCGAGTTCGAATTCGATGACCGCTTGCGACTTACTGATCGCATTGATCTGGCCAGCATGGTCGGCTGCTTCAAGTTTTGCCTTGGTGATATCGCTTGCAAATTTTACAACCTTGACTGGCTTTCCGTCGGCATCAAAGACGGGGTTGTAAGTGGCTTGGATCCAGACCGATGAGCCGTCTTTGCGGAATCGTTCGAATTCATCCGATTTAAATTTGCCGCTGGAAAGATCGTTCCAGAATTCGCGGTATTCGTTGCTGCTAGCGTATTTGTCGCTAACAAAGATGCGGTGATGCTTTCCTTCGATCTCGTCCAGGCGGTAACCGAGTGCGGCAAGGAAGTTGTCGTTGGCAGTGATGACCGTTCCATCGAGTTCGAATTCGATGACGGCTTGGGATCGGCCGATCGCGTCAAGTTGGCCTTGCGAGTCGGCCAGTTGGTCTTTCGTCTCGGCAAGGTCGGCCAGAACGGTGCGCAGACCGTCGGCCAAGTGTCCAACCGCGTCGTCGCCGGTCACGGTGATCTCTTCGGAGTAGTCACCGTCGATTGCTCGGTCGATGACTGACATCAATTGTTCGACCTGATCGACGGCATCCAATTCTTCGATCGGTTCGGGCGCAGGAGCCGGGCGTGCGGCTTTGCGTGGAGTGCGTCGAGTCGGTTTAGCGTTAGAAGGTTTAGTGGTGGCCATTCGTGGTGCCCCTCGTGTGAATGGATATGAACGTGCTTGTTTAAGGTTGTGAGTCGATTCGCAAAGGAAACGTGACCCACTCGGAATCAAACTAAGCCAACTCGGTCGAAACTGGGCCGAGTCGGTGATCCCGGAACTGAAGGAGGTTCAGTCCGGGCTACATCGATATGGTTTCAGCCCCGATCAAATCTTCCATGTTCAGCAACGTGATTAGACGTTCGCCCGATTTGGCGATGCCGGTCATGAAAGTCGTGTCGGCTTGGCCACCAAGATCAGGTGCCGATTCGATGTTCTCTTCGGCGACGTTCAGGACGTCGCTTACCGCGTCGACAACCAGGCCGATCACTTTCTCACCGATCGTGACGACGATGATGACGGTGAACTGGTTGTAGTCGACTTGTGGCATCGCGAACTTTGCACGCAAGTCGATGATGGGGACCACGGTCCCACGTAGGTTCATAACGCCGCGGATGTAGTACGGCATGTTGGGGATCGGTGTGATCCGCGACAGGCCTTTGATTTCTTGAACGCGCAGGATCTCGATGCCGAATTCCTCGTCCTGCAGTGTGAACGTCAGGAACTGGTTCCCTTCGGTCGACAGGTCAGTCATTTCAGCGATTTGGGCGATCTCGGCCGCCTGTTCAAGTAGTTCTTGTTCTTGGGTGATGGTCATCGATTTACCTATCCATAAAGCCCTGATTCGTTAGATCTGTTCGTTGGATTGCGACGTCAAATCGCGTTTACAACTACCTTGTCAAAGACTTCAGACTGACGATGTCGAGGATCAGGGCCACGCGCCCGTCTCCCAAAATGGTCGCCCCTGCGATTCCATTGACTTTGCGGAAATTCGCTTCGAGGTTTTTAATCACGGCCTGTTGCTGGCCGATCAGGTCGTCCACCAACAGTGCGAATTTCGTATCGTGATCTTCCACAATCACTAGCAAGCCTTGGCACGGATCTGACTGGGCTTCGGTGATGTTCAAGATCGAGTGGAGGTGCAAAATCGGAACGACTTCGCCACGGACCTGAACAACATCCATGTTGTTTGCCAGTCGCTTGACTTCGTTCTTGCGAGGCCGGAACGATTCGACAACTGACAACAGTGGGATCACATAGACTTCTGAACCCAGGCTGATCAACAAGCCATCCAAGATGGCCAGCGTCAACGGCAACCGGACCGTCACTGTCGTGCCGATGCCGGGTTGCGAGTTCAGTGTCACACTTCCTTTTAGTTCTTCGATATTCCGGCGGACCACGTCCATTCCGACGCCACGTCCCGACACGTCGGTGACTTGTTCGGCGGTCGAAAGGCCGGCGTGGAACACAAGTTCGCAGATCTCCTGCTGCGAAAGCTTGTCATCCTTATGAACGATGCCGCGATCGATCGCTTTCTGGCGAATCCGATCGAGGTCCATTCCTTTACCGTCGTCTTTCAACTCGATAAAGATATTGCCACCTTGATGGTAGGCGCGGACCGAGATATGGCCTTCGGCGGGCTTTCCGGCGGCAACACGCTTTTCAGGTGTTTCGATACCGTGGTCGACCGAGTTTCGGATCATGTGAATCAGCGGGTCACCAATTTGGTCAACCACCGTCTTGTCCAACTCGGTCTCTTCACCAGAGACTTCGAAGTTGATTTTCTTTCCGAGACGGTTGCTGAGGTCACGAACGATTCGTGCCATCTTCTGGAACGTTGCCGCAACCGGAACCATCCGCAGCGACAAGCTCTGTTCCTGTAGATCACGGACGATCTTGCTGAGCTGAACGATGGCAGCCGAATCGGTTCCACCGCTGATTTCGGCCCACTCCTGTTCGACCATACTGATACCGATGACCAGTTCGCCGATTTGGTTGATCATGCTGTCGAGTCGTTCGCCGTTGACTCGAACCGATTCTCGTTGAAGTGTTCCGGATGCCTTTGCCGCTGGGGCTTTTCCGTCGGCCTTTGCAATAGCAGTCGTTTCCTCTTGCTCATCAGCAACGGGTTCTTCAGCAGCAGGCGGTTCAGGCTTATTGAATTCGACGGTGGTTTCATCATCGACGAACATGAACACGTCCTGCAGTTCGCTTTCATCGCGATCTGATTGAAGTGTCAACGTCCAAGCCAAGTAGGATGATTCTGGGTCCATCTCGGCAATGGATGGCAGCTGCGACCAATCGAGCTTCATTTCCGAAACGGTGCCACATTCTTCCAGATCGCGCAGCAGCAGCAGCGGATCAAGTCCGAGGTGAAAAAAGTGGCTCGATGGGCGAAACAGAACGTCGTAAACACCCGAGCTGGGTTCAGCGGCAGCCTCGGCCGGTTGATCATCGTCGCCGGAGGCGTGTGAGCTTTTGCCACCGTTGATTTCTTCAAGGCGGGCGACGACTTCGGCGGTATTCGTCGGTTCGGCAGTTCCATCGCGGGCTGCGGATAGCAATCCGCTTAGCACATCGACGGAAGCGAGCAACACTTCGGTTGTTTCGCTGGTGACTTGGATTTCTCCATCGCGCATTCGGTCCAGCAAGCTTTCGAGCACGTGGGTGAACTCGCCAACTCCGTGAACGCCGAAAGTGGAACTCGCTCCTTTGATGGAGTGTGCGGCGCGAAAAATTGTATTGAGCAGTTCCGTGTCGTCGGGTGTACTTTCGAGCTGCAGCAGGGCAGCTTCCATGTTTTCGATGTGCTCGGAAGCTTCATCGAAAAACGACTCCAGGAACTGACGCATGTCGACCTTCATGGGTTTTCTCCGTCAGTTCGAGTTACCGTACGACCTTATTGATCACTTGCATTAGCTGTTCAGGATTGAATGGTTTGACGATCCAACCGGTTGCCCCTGCAGCCCGACCTTCTTGCTTTTTGGAATCTTGCGATTCCGTTGTCAGCATCAGGATCGGTGTGAATTTGAATTTGGCATCGGCCCGCAGTCTGCGGATCAACGTCATGCCATCCATCACGGGCATGTTCAGGTCGGTGACGACAACCTTCACGTCTTTGCCCGCGACGTTCTTCAACGCTTCTTCGCCGTTGCCAGCCTCGATTACTTCGAAACCGGAGTCCCTCAGCGTGAAGGAGACCATTTGTCGCATTGACGTGGAGTCGTCAACCACTAGCGCAGTGTTAGCCATTTCTTCTAGAGCTCCGGTTTAAAA
Organism: Stieleria sp. JC731; assembly: GCF_020966635.1. Classification (NCBI taxonomy): domain Bacteria; kingdom Pseudomonadati; phylum Planctomycetota; class Planctomycetia; order Pirellulales; family Pirellulaceae; genus Stieleria; species Stieleria sp. JC731. The sequence goes on from NZ_JAJKFQ010000005.1 coordinate 144,942, forward strand.
CAACTCAATGTTGGAATCGTTGGAAGGTTCTTCGACTGCCACATCTCCATTGAAGATGCGACGTTCGTCATCGATACAGTAGCCAGCGGCGATCTTTTCTAACCATTCGTCAGATCGTTTCTTGGCGACACCCCGTGGCGCCTCCCCAACGATCGAGCCAAATATTTCTCGAATTTCGCCAATAGTTGCGGTCACGTGATGCATCCGTTGGCTAACAGCATCTTGGAATTGCAACGTGATCACAGATCTTGAAATGGCTCGCGCCAATTCGTCACTTGATGTCTTGGTCGAATCGAGGTTGTTCTCCAGATCGTTCTGGTACATCGCCAGGCTGGTTAACATCTCTTCCACACGCTGTTCACAAGACGCGGTTGCCTGTTGTTCAACGTTGACCAAGTTTTCGGTTTGTTCGTAAGTCGTTCGCAATGAATCGGCCAAGCGATCCACGACTTCACGGATTCGCTTACTCGCCTCGGAGACGTTTTGTGCTAGGTCGCCCGTTTCGGACGCTACCACTGCAAACCCATCACCAAAGTCACCTGCCCGTGCGGCTTCGATTTGGCCGTTCAGCGAAACCATTCGTGATCGGTTTGCGATGTCTTCGATCTTGACCATGCAGGTCTCGACGTCTTGGACATCTTTTTCAATGGATGCCAACATGTTCGCGGTTTCGCGAGTTGACTGACTCGTCTTTCGAACGTGACACAACAACTCTGAAACAACGTCGCGAACCTGTTCAACACCAGCGGTCGATTCATCGCGGCGTGAATCGGTCGCCTTTTGCACTACTTCTCTAGCACGTTGTGCCATGTCACCAAACGAAGTGCTCAAATTGTCGGTGGCGGAGTTCCCCTTCTCGATCGCGTCTAAGATTTGCTTTTCCAACACTTCCAAGACGGGAAGGCACGCCGACACCTCGGTCTTCAAACCGCCGCTGCCGGGACTGCGTTTACCAAACAGTCCCCAACCGGTTTGAAGGTTTTGTATGAATCGTTTCCCAAATCCATTCATTGGGAGCCTCCCAAGACGCACTGTTGAGTCATCACAAGTTGCAAGCGTTTCCATTTCATCAGCTATGCGTCAGGTTCTGCGGCCACTACTTCAGCTTCTTGATCAGAAGCCGCATCATCTGAATCCGAAATGCCGAGGATCTCGTCAGCGCCGGATCGTTGGAGCGAGTTGGCAAGCTGTTCCGAAACACCAATCCACTGGACCGACTTCTCGGACTCTTCGCATGCGGCCTTCGCCGCAATCAGCAGTTGCAGAATTGATGCATCGACATCACGCGCATCAGTAAAGTCGAACTGCAGGACGTCACCGGATTGCAGGCCTTCGCGGATGGATGCATGTAGTTGCTCCGCCTGTGCCACACCGATTGATCCCGATAATGGGATGTTGATTGTTTCCATGCCCCCGGTCCGGTTTATCGTTGAAAACAGATAGTCAAGCTGGACTGCGTCACGACGCCTCAATTGGTTTGTCGAACGCTACCGTCAAACTTTGCAGTATCAGTGAAGTGAAATTGATCGACAGAGCGAACGCATACACACTTGATGCTCAAAACCCCTTCGAACGGTCTTGGCGATTTGGATGGGATCACCGCCAAAATCAAACCGCCTGATGGGATCTGTGCCCCTGCTCTGTGGGCCAACGATTAAACCTAGAACGTCGCAACTTGCGCGTGAGCGAAACGGGGGTAAACCGTCGCGGTTAGGTTGAATTGTCCGAAGTTGCTTGCTCTCCCACTAAGGTTGACCTGAAGGTAGGGAAAGCCCCCTGACGCGAAGTACGCCAGGCTTGTCGCAGTTGCGAAAGAAATGATTTTCCGAACACCATTTCAACGACCAGCGATCAACGTTTGCAGACTAAGAGTTGCAGACCAACGCGCGGTCAAGAAGCTATCAAGGACACGCTATCGAAGAGTTCGAATGAGTCGCTGCGCACTGGCGCTGCTTTGTCGGGCCAATAAGCGAGCCAGTAAGCGACGGCCGAGAAACTAGATCGGGTTCTATGTCAGCGAACCGTCAACCGATTTTCCGCTTGGCAGCTCGTCCTGCGGCAACGCATCTTCGCTAAGAAGATCGACTTCCAATTCCGGTGTAAGCATCGGCGACGCGTCGATGTCGCATGCATCCATCATTTCGACTATGCGATTGAGAGCACTGTTGAGCTCCATTCGCTCACGTTCATCGAGGGACTCCAGACGCGCCAAAAATTGTTCGTGCAAAGGTTGTGGTAAGTTGTTCAACCGGTTCCAGCCTTGTTCGGTCAACGCGACGAACACTTTGCGGCGGTCGACGCTCGATCGTTCCCGTTCGACGTAGCCGCCCTTCTCTAAGCGGTCCAAGATTCTCGAAACGGTCGGTGCTGACAACTGCACGGTTTCGGCAACCATCGCAACCGTCATCTCTTGTCCCGGTTCCGCTTCGGCGATGGCACGCATGCACAACATTTGCGGGACGCTGACGCCTGCCTGTCGACCCACGTTGCGAGAATGTTCCGAGGTCCGGCGGATGATTCGCCGGATCGCGCGGAGTATCTGAAAACCGATCGGTTCACATTTTGCTACGGAACCAGAAATTACTGTCGCTTCGTCTTTCACTATCGATCAATTCGTTTGCACGTTTTTCAGGTGCGTCAAAGTTCCAACACTGACGAACATTCTGCCATAGGATCGCGGCTGAACACTGACTTCGATTTGCTGGAATGACTGGTATTCAATTCGAATGTAGGAGTCGTTCACAAGAGTGCTGCCTCGAAAAGCCAAGCACTGATTGGTGGATTGTGTTGATCGATCCGGATCTGGTCGGCGTCGATCGAGCTTTACAGCGGGGTACCAAACCGGTCGAGCATTTTGCAATTCGAATCAACTGTCCAACGCGAAGTCTAGTGACCGCAGCAATACTGTTCGAGTAGTGCTGCTTACTCGCGATGATCAGACAATGACGATCCTACAAGCTTCGAACGGGTTGGGCTTCGGTCAGACTAGGGTGACTTTCTGCGGGTTCGATTGGTGGGCTTAAACGGGTGGTTGTTTGACACCGGATCAGCGCGGTTTTCACGACTAGTTCGCCGCTACGTCAAATCTAACACGATATCGGGCCGTGTGCCGCATGCCTTTGGACCACCTCAACAATTGTCCATCACAGCACACAGCACACAGCCCCGTCACAGCACACGGCGGAGCAACTGCTCCAAGCAGGTCATCATCTGCATCGAGAAGTCGCAGATGGGGGGAAATCCTGGATCGGAGCCCGAAAGTTGCCGATGAAATCATTGCAGTTGCAATTATTTGTGTTGCACGTAATAATAGTAGGCCACCCTTTTCGGTTGTCGTCTCCGTTTAATGCGGGGGGCAGGCGACAGGGTGATGGCTCAGTTTTGTTCGCAAAATTGCATCTGGCAGGGCTTCGCACTCAGTTTGCTCTGCTGCGGTTGCTCCCCTACAGCAGTTCATGACTACGGCCCGACCGCTACAGGGTTGAGCAGTTCAGCGATGGCGAACCGAGTCGGAAAACCAAACGAGGCTTCCTGGAACCCAGGAAAGTCGCACGGGATGTGAAGCGTTCGCACCCGGATTTTTGATACGCGAATTGAGGTAAACTCATGACGGAATTCACCGAGATGAAGACTTATGATGTTAAACAAATCGGTGACGAAGGCAGTCTATTGGCAACGGTCCCAATTGATGCGATCAGTGGGGAAGCTGCTGCCAAGCAATTAAAATCAGTCCCTCGTGGCACTGAGAAAATTGTCGTCTGCCTCGACGGTTCGCCCATGAACGAGATGGGCATTGACTATTGGCAGAAACGTGTAAGACGACGCTGAAAGTAAGCATCCGAGGCGTCGCTCTACATAGCCCTCTGATCTTCACACCGCTCGTCACGTCTTTGCAAAGGCACTCATCATCATGACCAGCGTCTCAAGGTGAATTGAACTCCGTCATTCACAGTTCAGCAGTTAGCCAGCAGTTAAATCGTTCAGCAGTGAATTGGCGGCCATGTGTAATCGGCACGTCTTCCGACCAGTCGCGGTCCGTCTTTTTTAGACATCAGCTACGCGATTGGTGTGGTGTTCAGTCATATGGGATGAAAGGTATCCCCAATTCGCACGCTGCAGTTTCCATGCTGGTGTCAGTCCGCTGAATCAACCAGCTCGTTTCCGCTTATCTTTATCGTGCTGCCGAAGTTTCACTCCCGTTTCTATGTGTCGTTAAGTCCTATTGATTCCAATGGATCAACTGGATTGTTCCACGACGTAAGTATCTGTCCATCAAGGTCCACCAATTGAACGATCTGAACGCTAAAGCTGATCATCCAGACCGCTTTTATTGCGTTCTCGATCGTGAGGTCTCTCGTCCGCTGCGGTGTTCGAATGAAGGGATAGAAGATCGAATCATTCGTGAGTGCGCAGAGATTTAATCCAGTGAACCGACTGAAAAGATGGTCGCTGAAACAGCGACGTTGTTCTATGGACATGTTGTTCACTGGCTGCAGTGATACATCGACGCTGCCCGGTCATCCGGTAACGCTGCTTCGGCTAGCAATGCTTGTTCTGTTGTCGATGTTGACCTTTGCAGCCCAGTCGCTTGCGGGTGACAGCACGACGAACAGCAATTCGAAACCCGGTGCTCAAGCACAATCTAACCCGTTGAAGTTCACATCTTCACCCGAGCTGACAACACGTGAAGGCTACGTGACATTGACATGGAGTGCAGTCCCTGACGCGACACGCTACGAGGTGTTTGATGACGATGGGTTGGTGATGTATTCGGGAGTCTTCCCTCAGGCGTTTATCTCAGGATTACCAGACGGTGTTTATCGCTATCACGTCCGAGCGTTCTCAGCCGATGGGACTGAATTGGCACGATCCGTTGACGCGACTGACGTCACTGTTTCTCACTGGCCTTACTATATGGTCTGGCTACTTTTTGCCGTTGGCTTCATCGTCACCGTCGCGGTTGTGACCGTGATCGTTGTCGGTGAACGCTGGTCAGAAAACGACGAACCAAGCAACAGGATGAAGGTGACCACGTGATGATCGCTCAGGAATCGACCGTCACGATCTTGAGTGCCGAAGCGGGATACATACTTCTTGCCGTCTTCAGTGTCTTTTGGGTCGGACTAGGTTTGTGGTGGGGACGCAAAGCAAAATCGTATGATGGCTTTGCGGTTGCCGGTCGAAATGTTGGACTGGCATTGGCGACAGCAACAGCTGTCGCGACCTGGATCACTTCGAATACGACCATGATCGCCCCGCAGTTTGCTTTGCAGCTTGGCGTCTGGGGGGCATTGGCTTATTGCACGGCAAGTTTCGGATTGTTCGCGTTTGCCCCGATGAGCGCACGGATCCGAAAGGTCATGCCGCATGGTTATACCGCGGTTGAATTTATTTCACGGCGGTATGGTCGGCTGGGCTCGATCCCATTCCTGATCATCTCGTTGTTTTATGCGCTTACTTGGCTGGTTTCGATGACCATGGCGGGAGGCAAGTTGCTGAATATCCTTTCGGGGATTCCCTATGAGATCGGGATGACGGTCGTCTTGGCTGTCTGTGTTCTGTACACGTTATTTGGCGGGATGTACGCCGTCATCGGAACAGACTTTATTCAAAGCTTGATCATTTTGGTGGGACTGGTCATCGTCGCGATCGCTGTTCTCATGCAGGTCGACATCGCGGAGGTTCATCAGTCCTTAGAAGTCAAACGCCCGATGATGTTGGACATGCTGTTTCCTGCCGCGTTGATGGCGCTGTTCAACAACATGTTGTTTGCCTTTGGCGAGATCTTCCATAGCAATGTGTGGTGGAGCCGTGCGTTTGCAATGCGGGAAGGAGTCGGAGCCAAAGCATATGCCCTCGGCGGATTGATTTGGTTGCCCGTTCCGATCGTAGCTGGCTTTCTCGGGCTGGCCGCGCCGGCGCTCGGTATCGGAATCAGTCAGCCCGACACGGTAGGGCCACTCGTGGCTGCGACACTGCTGGGGACATCGGGTGCAGTGATGGTTTTTGTCGTCGTTTTCTGCTCTCTGGCGTCCAGCATCGATAGTCTTCTTGCCGCGACCGGAGACTTAATTGTCAACGATATCGCAGAGCCGATTAGCTCGTCGCCCGTCAATGATCGAATCAAACGACGATGGTCGTCGTATGCGGTCATCGGGTTAGGAGTTTTGGCTTGGGGATTGGCATTGCCCAACTACGGCACCTTGGCGACTGTGTTGTTCTTTGCCGGGCCGATGGTGGGTAGCTGTTTATGGCCGATTCTCGGGGGCCTCTATTTTCGAAGCGCCAGTCCAGTTGCCGCATGTGCAGCGATGGTCACCGGCAGTGTGGCTGGGTTGATCGCATATTTCACGATCGAGTGGTTTGTCGCATCGCTGATCGGTGCGGCGACTTCTGGCTTGGTGTTTGTGATCGCGAGTTTTATTTGGAAAGACAATTTTGATTTCGCCTCCTTGTCTAGACCGTCGCTGTCTGGACCGGCGAATCAAGTTGACGAGGCGTCATCCACGATTCAAGGCAATGAAGGGGTGATTGGATGATGTTTCCAGTTTGGTTTTTGAAGTTGATCGTAATAGGCGGAATTGGTTTGTGCATTGTCGGTGCACTAGGACTGTTGACATTTTTGATATTTGACATGAAAGGCAAACGGATTTGGTGAGACCTATTCGATGAACGCTTCTTCGTACCCCAATGAACCATTGACAGAATACGCGAGTAATTCGAAAGGCTTGGTCGTCCGTCCAAGCGACCTGCTGGATTTTTGCGAAAACAAGATTGACCGCGAAGCGTTGCTTGCGTTGGCCGGCCAATCGATTGTCAATCCAAGACAATTTGATCGCCGAACCGTTGTGGCGATTTCGCAGCTTGCGGCATTGCTTGAATCCCGCAACGTGGAAATCGATAAGCCACTGGATGGAAAGATTGCGATCACCGCATTTTTTGAAGCCAGTACACGAACACGCCTTTCGTTCGAAAGTGCGGTGTTGCGACTGGACGGTAAAGTCTTGTCTGTCCCAGACGGGCAGGTAACTGGCATCGCAAAAGGTGAATCGCTTGCCGATATCGGTGAGATGTTTAACACGTATGGCGACGTTGTCATCATGCGTCACCCCGATACCGATAGCGTCGACGAGATTCGCAAGAATCTGCAACGCCCGTTGATCAACGCCGGTAACGGTAGTGGACATCACCCCACGCAGGCATTGATCGATTGGTATGCGTTGCTGAAATGGCGTCCGGAACTAATCAAACCGGATTGCCCTGAAGATCGGCGAATCCACCTCGGTATTATCGGAACGCCAGGTTCGATGCGGGCGGTCAAAAGCTTCCTGCGTATCTCGCTAATGTTCAGCGGTGCGGTAAGGAAAATCACGCTGATTTCAGAGATGGCGGATCCGGTCGGCTTGGACTTGACCGAACCGATTGAACAATCGCCGATTGAGCTGGAAATCACCAATGACGTTCGTGAGGTGCTGCCTGAGCTTGACGTGGTGTATGTCAATTCGATTGCCTTCTTGGGAAGCAGCTATCGAAACTTGGGCAGTCGCTACAAAATCGATTGCGACAGTCCGCTGAAACCCAATGCGGTGGTGATGCATCCGTTGGCGCGAAACAAAGAGCTTTCGACCGACTTGGATGACACCGAACACAATCTTTACTTTGCACAAGCCGCCGGCGCAGTCTTTGTCCGCCAGGCGCTTCTTACAGCTGTACTTGATCGACTGGATCGCGTAAGCGGCATCTAGTCCATCTAATTGGAATACATTGATCTATGTGTGGAATTACAGGATTTTGGAATCCGTCGCGACAGAACGAACGCGAAATGCGGTTCGTTCTCGATGGTATGCTAGACGTTTTGGATCACCGTGGTCCGGACGAACGCGGAAGCCGTCTGTTTGTCGATCAGGGCCTCGCTCTCGGTCACACGCGATTGTCGATCGTGGGACTTGACCATGGTCACCAGCCGATCGAATCGGATGATGGTGACTACGCGTTGACCGTCAACGGAGAGTTATACGGCTACAAAAGGATTCGCACCGAACTGGCGTGTGAACAATTGACGTGTCACGGTAAAAGCGACAGTGCGATCGCGCTGCCGCTTTATTTGAAGCATGGCTTGTCCTTTGTTGAGCGTCTGCGAGGCGAATTCGCAGTCGTGCTCTACGATCATCGAAAGCAGCAGTTGATCTTGGTGCGCGATCGATTCGGAATTAAGCCTCTGTACTACGCCGTGAACGAAAACGGTGTTGCATGGGGATCTGAAGTCAAATCGATCTTAAAGCACCCCAGTATCGATCCTAAACTTTGTCCCAAAGCCGCGCTTCATCAGATGATGCAAGTGATGGTCCCGGGATCGACAGCGTTTGAAGGCGTCAATGCCTTATTGCCGGGACACATGCTGATCGTCCAGCGAGAGGGCGACAGATTGACGACGCGGCAGAAACGTTGGTGGGACCTGGAGTTTCCGACCAGCCATGATCCGAATCCCAATCCCGACGAGTATGTTGCCGGAGTCAAGGAGCGATTGATCGATGCGGTCGCGACGCGGCTAGAAGCTGACGTTCCGGTCGGCTGCTACCTATCCGGTGGTATCGATAGCTGTTCGATCTTGGGACTCGCCACAACGCTACAGCAATCACCGGTCAAAGCATTTACGATCGCATTCGATAGCGACGCGTACGACGAATCGAATATCGCCAAGTTGATGGCCGAGCGGACCGGTGCTGAGCAAGAGCTTTTGCGGTTGACCGAAAAAGAGCTTTATGGGCCGGCATTTGAACGGGCCACCTGGCACGCCGAACGGACATTTTACAATACGCTCGCGGTCGCAAAATGGCACATGAGTCGACGGGTTCGCGCCTGTAACTACAAAGCGGTTATCACCGGTGAAGGTTCCGACGAATTATTCGGTGGATACCCGTTCTTTAAACGCGATTGGCTGGGACGTGAAGACGACGGCGGGATTTTTGCCGGAGCTATTCTTGCGGAGGAAGACTTGCAGCATCCGGCGTGGATGGATTTGTGTGGGTTTACCCCGTCTTGGATTCAGCCCTGGATGTTGACGCTTGAACGCGTTCGGCCGCTGCTGTCAGCGCCTCTGCAGGACTTGTTAAACGAATACGACCCTGTCGGTGAAGTTGCCAACGCGATCGATGCGGAACAAGTCCGCGGAAGACATCGACTGGATATTTCGCAGTACACTTGGAGCAAGACGATGCTGGAAGGCCAAATCTTGACTTGGGGTGGCGATCGCATGGACATGGCCAACAGTATGGAAGCACGGCCGGCGTTCCTGGACCATCACGTTGCCGAGTATGCGGTTCAGATTCCGCCGGAAATACGAATTCGCGATGGCGTCGAGAAATGGGTACTGCGTGAAGCGATGGTCAACGTGTTGCCACGGGAATTGTACGAACGCAAAAAGTTTGCCTTCATGGCTCCGCCTGCTCACACCGATCCTGTGAAGCGACAAGCCATTCAGGAAATGATCAGCCACTGGATGACTCCCGAACGTGTTTCAACGCTGGGCGTTTTCGACGGTGACAAACTAAACGCGTTTATCGACGAAGCTTGGCAGGAAACCGATGGCACGGTCGCGCGCCGAAACGATATTGTGATGAATCACGCGCTTCAACTGCATTTGCTCCATGGCCAGTACGTTGAAGGACTTCCCTTGCCTGTGGTTGATTGATGAGTAGCAATGTATCAATGGACGTCTGCGTCAAACTCGAACGCATCAAATCGGACATCCTCGATTTGGCCGAATTGGGGCGTGATCCTAAGGACAAAGGGATCTACCGAATGGCGTTCACCGATGCGGACATGGATGGCAAACGCTGGCTGAAACAACGCATCATCGACGCGGGGCTGGAGCCTCGTCAGGACGGCGCACTGAATGTGTCTGCTGTCCTCGAATCGGGGACGAATCGTCCGAGGGTCCTTGTCGGTTCGCACATCGACACGGTGCCCTGTGCCGGAGCGCTCGATGGCACACTGGGCGTGGTCGTCGGTCTGGAGTGTCTACGCTGTCTTCGTGAAAACGATATCAAACCGAACTGCGATGTTGAACTGATCGCGTTTAGCGATGAAGAAGGTCGATTCGGTGGGATGTTCGGTTCGCAATCGGTCGCGGGACAAATGAATCCCCGTGCCGTCGCGACGATGAAAGATCTTAATGGGGTTCTGCTCTCCGATGAACTTAAGCGTCACGGGCACGACGCGTTCGAGGCACTCGATGCGGCACGCGATCCGGAGTCGATCGCGGGATATTTGGAACTGCATATCGAGCAGGGCCCGGTGCTTGACCGAGTCCACAAGCCGGTGGGCATTGTCGATGAAATCACCGGACTATTTACTTGGTCCGTTCGGCTGCGTGGTGAAGCCAATCACGCTGGAACGACGCCCATGGAAATGCGAAACGATGCATTTATGGGGTTAGCCGAATTTGCGAATGAGCTTCCACGTATCCTAGAAGAAAACGGCAGCGATCGCAGTCGAGCTACCATCGGCAAAGCGCAGATCATGCCCGGTGCGGCAAACACCGTCCCCGGATTGGTCGAGTTTTCTTTGGACGTTCGAGACACCAGTGAACAGATCCTGGATGAGCTGTCTGCGGCACTGCGTAAAGCACTTTCGGCAATCGCCCGTCGACGGAACCTGATGTTTGACTTTGAACAGATGAGCTATCTGTCGCCCGTCAAATGCAGCGAGCAAATCGTCGGCCAGCTAACCGAACAGGCTGAACGCTTGGGGCTGTCGTATTTGAAAATGCCCAGCGGTGCGGCTCATGACGCACAGATCATGGGGCGGATCGTTCCGGTGGGGATGGTGTTTGTCCCCAGCAAACGCGGGCAAAGTCACTCCCCGGCTGAATGGACCGCGTGGAAAGATATCGAGGCCGGAGCCAATTTAATGTTGCAGACGATCATGTCGATGACTTGCTAAAATCGCAATCTTGCGAGATGGTATCGGCAAAGATCCGATTTCTAATATCACGACAATTTAGATGAATTTAGGCCAACAACACCCGGAAGATCTCGATCCGCTGAAGGATGTTTATCACGAAGCGTTCGTTGAAAATCCGGCTCAGCAAGTCTTCCTGAAAACTGGCAGCGTCGCGCTGTTGTGTATCGACCTGCAATATCTCGATGCGGCGCGAGGGCACGGCGTTTTCCGTGATGCGACGACCCATGGTGTCTCGCCGGAAGCCCAGGAATACTATTTCAATCGTCTCGATTCGTTGGTGTTGCCCGGCGTTCGCAAGATCCAAGATGCGTTTCGCGAGCATCAGTTGGAAGTGATTCACACCCGCATCCAGTCGTTGACTCGAAATGGACGCGATCGCAGCAAAGGACACCGTCGTCTCGGTTTGCTGGCCGCCCCAGGAACTCGTGATGCCGATTTCATCGAGTCCGTCGGCCCGAAAGACGAGTACGATGAAATCGTGATCAACAAGACAGCGAGCGGAGTTTTTTCGTCGACCAACCTGCACTATGTGTTGAAGAATCTCGGCATCGAAGCGTTGTACGTGGTCGGCGTATACACAAACGAATGTGTCGAAACGACGGTGCGTGATGCCTGCGACCTAGGCTACCTGGTCACCGTTGTCGAAGATTGTTGCGCGACGGTGACTCGCGAACTTCACCAGGCGTCATTGGCCACGCTGCGTGATCGATACGCACGAATCGTGACACTTGACGAGGCACTGACGAATTTGGCTAAGCATCACCAGGTCGAACAGGTTTAAGCAAACTGCTCAGTGGCATTCCGCGAAGCCGCAACGGATGCTGTTCGGAATCCCGATTTGAGGTCGCCTCTATCGTTGAAACGAAAACGTCTTCAACAAAGGTGGCCAGATGCGTGCAAAGGTATCGATCACGGAACCGTTGACTCCAGCGGTTCATCGCTCTGATCATTCCGGCGGTATGGCGATCAGCCGATTTGATGCGGTGACATCGTTTCTGTTAACGCTCGCACTCATGCTCTTGGTCGGCGTGCTGACACTTTTTGTTTTGTGGCTTGGGACAAAGATACCCAGTCCGCTTCATCAGCCAAATGAAATTGACCGAATCACAACGGCGAGTTCTTCCTTTGGAGCCGAATTGGAATTTGAGCTGCCCACGGAATCCGAAGTCAGTGATCTAGCTCGCCCAGACCTTTCCGAAGCGTTGGTCGCGGTTTCAAATATCACGGCCAAGGTCTCCTCGGCGACGGCGATTGAAGACTCGGCTGGGCAACGCGACGAACGTGGCAATGGCCCCTCAGAGGATGCTCGCGAAACCGGCCCCAACGTAGAAGACCACTCCGTCATTCCAAAATGGGAACGTTGGGAGTTGCGGTTTGATAGCTCTAGCCGCGAAGACTATGCGAGACAGCTAGATTTCTTTTCGATCGAACTGGCCGCTTTCGGAGGCGGCGAAAACAAGATCGAATCGGCGGTGAACGTTTCAACGGAGCCGCGAAGGATCATCAATGAAGATCCACAGACGGAGCAACGTCTGTACTTTTCCTGGCGGCGTAAGACGGTGTTCAGCACCTATGACCGTCAACTGTTAACCAAAGCTGGAATCGTTGTTACCGAACGAAGTATCGTTCGATTGATCCCAGCCGAACTGGAAATGCTTTTGACGAACCTGGAACTGCAATGTTGTGAAAGGAACTCAAAGCCCTTCCCCGCCTCGATCGCCAAAACGATTTTTAAATGCGAGCGAGACGGCAACGGGTATGAATTCAAAATTCTCCAGCAGCGGTATCGTTAGAACGATTGAATGTATATTTCTAGTTACTTTGCGATGATCGCAGTGATGGGATAGTGATCCGAGGGGAAATGATCTTCAAACGAAGTGTGAACGATTTCAGCGTCTTTGACGACCGCATTCTTCGAAGTCGCGATCCAGTCGATCCTTGCACCGTCCGTTTTTCCCTGCCAGGAATTGAAGGTGCCTTCACCGGATTGTTTCGTGGGATGAACGTCACGATAGGTGTCTTTTAATGTTTGGCCGTCAACCAATGCTTGGTAGGGTTCGCTTCCGGCATCGCAATTGAAATCGCCAGTCACAATGACCAATGGATCGTTTGCGATTTTCGATAAGCGATCGATTCGTTCGGACAGAAGCCGACCCGCTTCAAGTCGTGACTGCCGGCCGCGATGATCAAAGTGGGTGTTTACAAACAGAATTGGCTGCTCGGACGTTTCTTTGTCTTGCAGCAGCACCCAAGTTGCCATCCGAGGCAAAGACGAGTCCCAACTCTTTGATTCTGGCGTTTCGGGTGATTCGCTGAGCCAGAAATGCCCGCCGGCAAGTTGAACGAAACGGTCTGCTTTGAAAAAGATCCCGCAGTGTTCGTTCGGAGTATTCATCCGAGAACGGCCAAAGTATTCGTAGCCGGAAACTTCACCGAGGATGAATTCTTTCTGAAATGCGAGCGTCTCTTGGGTGCCCATCAAGTCAGGAGCAAATTCTGAAACCACCGTGGTAACGAATGATTTACGTTTGTTCCAATGATTGTCACCGTCGTTGGCGGCGCCATACCGAAGGTTGAAACTCATCACACGCAGCGGTTCGGAAGCTTTTGCTGACAGAGTGAACGTTGCCATGCAGACGAGTGCGGCGGTCCAAAAGAGTGATTTCATATCGAAAGGTGGGGTGGGAAGTTATGGAGGGACGCACGAATTATAGCGAATTCGGCTGCGTCACAACCGAACGATGATTGAATCAATCGATCAGCTGAAAAGCAGAATTAGACTGCATCCGATCAAGAAACTAACAGCGGTCATGGACCAAATAAACGCAATCTTCAACTTCGGTGCAGGCACCGCCTTCGGTCGTGGCGGTAGACTGCTCATCAAGAAGATTGGCAATATCCAAAGTAGCGGTGGGAACACAATCAACCCACAGACCGACGCCAGCATTGCGCGGCGTATCGCGTGTTCGTAGTGCTCAATCGCTGCCTCTGAATTGTCATCCGTTACGTTGTTGGAGGATGACGCAGATTTTTGAACGCGAACTGTCCGATGATCGGGCAACTCGGACGCCTGATATGGATTTCGTGAAAGAGGTTCCTTTTCACGAGGAGCTTGCTTAATCGAAAACGGTTGGTCGGGCAATTCTGACGCGACCGGCTCAGGGTTCTCGGTGGCAGGAACGATTTCTTGCTGCGCATCCTGAATCGGTTGGTTTGAACGTTTGGCTTGACAGTTCCAGCAATACTCGAACGTCGGTTCGTTCGGTTCATCGCAGCGATCGCAGCGCCATGCTGTTCGCGTTTTCGCTTCTTGATCGTGTTGTTCCAACAATTGTTGTGCCCTTGGTAAGTCAGCTTCGGACACCAGCACACGAATCAGGCTGTCTGTGGGAGCACCTCCCATGCTAAGTGCGACTCCGGGATCAGTACCGATTAGCTGTGATCGAATGTCTGCACCGGCAAGCATGCTTTGGACTGCCACGGCGGACCATTGGTCACCAAACCGCCGTAAAACGCAAAAGGAATCTTGTGCTTTCATCTTCCACCAATGGCACACAAAAAAGCGACCGGGTTAAGCCGTCGAAGTTCAAATGGATGCGGAGTGCGATCTGGCGCCCGGTGTCGCATCCATTACGGCACGCAGGACTGTGAATCGACTGACTCGGCCCGCCCTATCATATCCAGAATCGACGCGAGGGACCTGGTCAAAACAATTGCCACACTCGAATCGATTTTGATGAACGGGTAGCGGACACTCTTTCTTGATCGACTGTATCAGCGGGCGGATCCCAGTGGCTTCGGTTCGATAACCAGAATTGAAGGATTCGTTTTAGCCCAATCTTGCTGAAGCGATGGCCCCAATTGATTTGAATTTAAGCCGGAGCCCTATTTGAAAATCTCGGTACACAATGGACAGAATCATTCCAATATCCGTCGTCGTTCTCGCTAAAAACGAAGCGGATATCCTTGATGACTGCCTGTCGACGTTGCACTGGGCGGATGAGATCGTCGTGATCGACGATCAATCAGTCGATCGTACCGCTGAGGTCGCTGCGGATTATGACGCCCGTGTCATTGCCCATCCATTCGAATCATTCGCCAAGCAACGTAACTGGGCCCTACGTCATGCGGGGCTAAGGAATGATTGGGTTCTGATGTTGGATGCGGACGAAGCGTCGACATTGGAATTCGCCAACGCGATCGAGTGTGCAATCCAAGAGGCTGGTTCCGAAACGGTCGCATTCAGGACTTGCCGGCGGACCATGCTAGGCAATCGCTGGTTACGGTTTAGCGATGGCTATCCCGTATGGATCATGCGGTTGGTACGGAAAGGCCACGCAGAATTCGCCGATCAGGGGCATGGCGAGATACCGGTGCCAGCGGTGGGTGGCAAGATGGGGACGATTGATCGTCCCTTTATCCACCGTCCATTCAGTCGAGGAATGGGCCATTGGTGGTCACGGCATATCCGCTATGCCGAAAGAGAAGCTTGGCATGAAAGCCAGCTGGAAACAAACGCAAAGCTAGGACAGCTTTTATCGACGGACGCGAGTCGACGCCGATTGGCACTGCGATCACTATCGCGAAAGCTACCATTTCGTGCGACGTTTCGATTCGTCTATCAGTACTTGATCAAAGGCGGATTTCGCGACGGAATCGCGGGGCTACAGTACTGTCGAATGATGGCTTGCTACGAACAAATGATTGTGATCAACAAGTCTCATTTACGGCGTGCGGTTCAGCCAGTGTTGGCTGACTCTAGGGTATTCGTTCCACCGCCGCGAACGAGTCGAAAGCGTTCAGCTGAACGCAAGAATGTGGCAATGGCGGTTGCTCGGCGATGATTGCCACTTCAATGAGTTTGATTCACTTCGCCAGATTGACGAAGCGATCTTGATCCTTCGCTGGCTTCGGGCGTTCTTTAATGAACTGCGCCGGGTGTCCGCCAAAAATTTGCCATGAACCGACCGACCGGGTGACGACTGACCGGGCCGCCACGATCGATCCTTCACCGATTTCAATATCGGGGCCAACGAAAGCGTCGGCGCAGATCCATGCATCATCTCCGATTCTGATTTCCGATTTGACAAGTGGAAGCGACATGTCTCGATAGTCATGCGTTCCGCCGCAAAGATGGGCTCGTTGCGAAATCGTGACTCTTTCGCCGATATCAAGTCGGCCGAGGTTGTAGATCAAGCAATCAAAACCGATCGAGCTCCAGTCACCAATCGTTAGATTCCAAGGAATGAAAACTTTGGCACTTGGATGGATATGGACCTGTTTTCCTACAGATGCTCCGAACAGTCGAAGCAGAAACCGGCGCCATCCCCAAAACGGTCTTGGGGAAAATCGGAATAGCGGACTGACAAGGTACCAAAGCAGTCGTGCAAATAGCTCCGCCGGTGACCATTTGCGCGAGCCACGGTTGACTGCGATCGGATTGTCGATCCTTGGTTCAATGTGCAACATCGTTTTCAGCATGGAACTGCCTCGACCGAATCGCTAACGACGGGTTCGACTCGATGGTGTGCGCGAGAATCCCTTTTTGCTGGTCGCGTTCGATATTTCGCCAATGTTCCCGCCCCCAACGACATGCCGAACAGAATCAAGACGATCAATCCCGACGACGGATCACCACTGTACTGCTGGTGCGAAACGGTAAATGACGCGAGGTTCGCGATCACGATGGATATCAATGCGAGCTGAGATACCGCTCCGGTCCACTGGCGGGGAACTTCATTGATCGCCTGGCGAACGCCGCGCACCATGTATACGCCTGCGAGGGTGATAAAGAATACACCGAAGATGCCGAGCTCACGAAAGATGCGACTGACGCCGTCTTCTTGCCAGCTTCCGAGACCTTTTTGATTGACCAAGTGATAGGCACCTTGAGTCGCGGTTCCAATGCCGGCACCCACGACGCCGGATTGGGCAACGGTGCTTTGCACGGAACCGCCAACAAGCTGCTGGTAGCGAGCAGCACCTTGCGTAAACAGGGTGCCGGCAAAGTTCGTGTACTCGGTCGCGACGTAGTGTTCCGTCGCAACCAAAAAGACGCCGACAAGCAGGGCCGCACTCATCATCAGCGGCATCAGGGTTCGTTGAAAGCTTAAGATTCGTCGCCAATAACACAGCAACGAAAGTGATGCCAGATAGACAAGTGGCATTCCCAGCATCTTCCGGCGACCAGAGAGCAATAGGCACAAGCAACCAAAGATGGCTGTCGCGATCCAAAATGGTGAATGGCGTTTGGGCTTTTGCATCGCAAGCGTCAGCGAAAACATCACGACCTGAGCCGCGTGCAGACCCATGATATCCGGACTGCGATACCATCCGGCGATCAGCTGAACAATTTCCCCGTTGCTATAGCGAATCCAATTCATCCCACGCATCCCGCCAAGTGCCGGCCAACCGCTGTGGCAATACTCCGCAAGAACACTGAACAGCGCGATCCCATTGACCAGGCAATAGAACTTGAAGATGCGTCCCAGTTGATTGGGACGCAGTGAAATCAAATAGCCTAAAACGATTCCTGCAAACGGCGTTAGATATGAAACCACACCGAGCGCAAACATCTTGTAACCGGCAGGGTATAGCACCAGCGATAGGACGCTGCCTGGGATGATCGCGATCACGAGTAGACGAAACGCGTAGGTGACTTTCCCGTGCTCTCGGAGCGCTTGTTCGATTTCCGAACGAGAACGATTCCAGGCACACAACGTGATCATCGCCCATAGCCCCAAGACGCTGACCGTCAGTAGTACCGGTTCACCGACGGTTAACTTGCGGACAGGATCACGAAGGAAATCCAATGCGATCGCCCAATAAACCGCCTTTCGCCAGTCGGTCAAGGCGACCAAACATGCGATCCCGAGCAGTCCCAGATAGACGATGGTGATCATTGCCGAACTAGACTATCGATGGAGACACACAAGGTCGGGGCGAAGGGATCCGATATGTGTAGGGACGCCGAACGGTGGTCGGAACCAATCGAACTCGAATCGCCGAGCGATAGACCTTTTGAAGGGAATCCGCGAATCGTTCGAGTGTAAAACGCTGAGCGTATTCTCGTCCTCGGGCGATAAGTCTTTCTCGTTCACGCGAATTCAATAGCAGCTGCATCAGTGATTCAGACATTTCCGTTTCATTGCCACTGGCAATCACTTTTGCGGCGTTACGGTCAATTTCCGCTAGCGAACCGCAGTCGCTACAGATGACCGGGCAACCACAGGCCATCGCTTCGATAGGTGGCCAGCCGAAACCTTCATAGAGACTCGGGAAAAGAAAGGCGGCCGCATGCTGGTACAGTTGCCGGATTTCCATATCTGTCGGGTCGCACACAAAATGAATACGGCCTTCGATCCCAAAGCGCTGTACCAATTCGTTCAAGTCACGTGTCGGGGCAGGGCCGGCCATTACCAAGTGGTGGTCCAGTTGGGCCTGGATTTTTGCGAATATCCGAATCACACCCTCTCGGTTCTTGTAAAAACCATTGTTACCAATGTGAAAGACATAGTCTTGGTCAAACGGCGCGGCTGCTGACCGGGCAGCCGGTTGATAGAAGATGTCTTCTAGTGGTGGCGCGATGACTGAATCACAACTTGTTCGATGTTTCTGCAATGACCGATAGTCTCGCCCGGTTTGATGGCTGTCAAAGATCAGTTGATCCGCATTTGCCAGACCTCGAAAGGCAGCGTTGATAATGATCCGAGAGACCTTGTTTGGTTTCGGAACCGAAAACTTCTGCAGTGACTGCAGCTTTGGAATCATGTCGTGAACCGTCGCCACAACTCGGTGTTGTGGAAACGCCGATGTCAGATACCCGTGGCTTCCGTCAATGATATGGACGACATCCGCTTCGATCTGCGAAGCGATTCTCTTGGCGTCTGCGAACGCAAGGAGATGGTGCAGAGGTGTGCGCAATCGCTGCGGAAATTTATGTAGCGACGGACTAACACAGACACGTTCGACCCTGATATCGCTGTAGCGGTTTAACGCTAGATCGATCAGGTTGGCGTAGCGTGACATGCTGCCAAGATGATCCCTGGGCGTCGTTTCGATGAGGCATAGCCGGATCATAGACGTTCTAGATCGCTCGCTTCTTTGGGGATGCTCGATGAACCCAATGAGCCGCCTGGGCAATTCCGCATGCTGCTGCTGAAGGCGAGTAGGAAGCGATACGTTGGTTGGCGTATTGCCCCATGATCTTCAATTGATCACGGGCTTTTGCAGCTTTGACGAACAATTCAGTCAGGGCGTTCCAGTCACCAAACCGGAACGTAAAACCTGTACGATCAGTTTCGATCAAGTCTTGTCGGCATCCCACTTGATCGCTCACAATCGCGGGTAGTCCTGCTGCCATGGCTTCATTGACAACCAAGCCCCAGGTTTCCCCGTGATCCGAGGGCAGAACCAAGCAATCCGATGCGGAATAAGCACGGACAATTTCCGTTTGATTCAAAAAGCCTGTGAAGCTGCACGGAAGGCGATGGTCATTCGCAAAGTTCTGACATTCCTTACGCATTGCTCCATCGCCGACCATCAACAAATGGATTGGCCGATCCGAACGCATCGACTGGACAGCATTTTTGAATGCGTCCAACAATTCGAGAGGATGCTTCTTGGCTTCAAATTTTCCGCAGTAGAGAAAGCAAGTCGCGTCGGGGGTGATCCCGATTTGATCGCGAAAGGCAAACCTGTCTTCAGGTTGTCGAAAGACTTCGGATGTAAAACGCGAGTTTTCGACACAGTATGGTGAATCAAAAATTTCCTGTTTGGGTACACCGTAGCTTTCATAAAAGTGGCGATTCGCAATTCCAATCGCGAGGCAGGCATCGAACTTGCGAACAAGGCGGCGCTGCAAAAAACGTTTCCAGTATGGACGCGGCCGCAAGTGGTTGGCTTCACCACGTACCAGACATGGGATGTTCAGTTTGCGGCAGGAACGCAATGCTTGAAGGCAGGTTTTCACTACCCAGCCGTTGACCACAACGACGTCGACCTGATGGCCCCGTAGGGATGATAGGATCGTTGGAGTGTCACAACCGGAAAAGCGAGTCACGCTGGGGTGCATGGATTCGTTTTGAAGCACGTGAGACTCGTACCCACTTAGAAGCGGCAAATCCCATTCGAATTCAACGCCAAAGCCATCGCCTTGCGTTGCAGCATCCGGAATCATCGCATACATCGCGAGAAATTCGATATCGGACCGTTTAGCAAGTTCTCGGAATACCGGGACTTGATACTGAATCGGATGACTTGTGACGTACGCCAGTTTCATCGGTGTGATGTTTCGGATGTCGACAAACAGTCGGTATGACAATGCGCGATATTGGCAAACGCGATTGATGATGCGCAGCCCGTGTGCGTGATCAACCGGTCAATCGCTTTAACTTCGAAAGCCGGCGAGTTGCCGAGTAGGCTTGCAAAAATGCGTGGCATTCACCGACCAGCTTGACTGGGATCCACCACGGATTCCGCAAGTGATACTTGGTGCGAACTTCGCGAAAGATTCGATTGATGCAGTAGGCATAGCCAGCAATGAACGAATCCGCATGGCGGAGAGCGTAAAAGTGATCGCCAAATCCATGGCATGGGTCGGCGCTATTCAAATGGCTTCCTTCGCTGCGCGTGCCCCCGTCTTCGACTCGAAGGTGATTGACACCGGCATGGCCAAGAAAGCGAATGGTTCCGCCGGCGTTGTTCAGTCGACGTGCAAAATCTGTTTCAAATCGGAAAGCTGATCCGATGAATCGTTCATCGAAGCCACCAATCGAAAGAGCTCGGTTTCGATGGACGCAAAGGTTCCCCGCCATGACGTTTTCGATATTCGAGACGCATGTCGAATTGAATGGGAAGTCGTCGTCTTTTCGCAGCCCTTTAAGCTTCCTGGGCGGCTCACAATTCTGTGGTTTCTGCCAAGGCTGAATGACTTGGCCAACCGTCGCCCACAAGTCCGGAGATATCTCGTGCTCCGTTTGATGAGCACGAATGACCTCCGAATTCGGCCGAATGTCATCGTCCAAGAACAACACATAGGGTGACGTCGCTTCGCGTAGTCCTTGGTTCATCGCAGCGGTTATCGATGGTTGTTTCCGATGCAACCATCGAATCGAACCCTCACTGCTCCAGTGACGCAATCGGTTCGTCGTGTCGTGATCATGCTGGGCTGATTGATCGACAATCAAGATCTCATTTGCTTTGGTCTTCAAAGCCAACAACGACTCAATCGTTTCGATGAGTGTCCAGTTTCGGTTGTAGGTTGGGATAACGATGGAAATCATCGCAGTCACAGTGATGCTCGATAGAAGGCTACGGTGTGAAGACGATTGGCAATCGATTTTGACAACGCGGACAAGCGTCAAGATGAAATCAAGAGTCCGCTTTCTGTCTGACGAAAATGCGGCCGAAGGGGCACATCGGAACTAAGTCGTTTCTTTGCGGCATCGTGCTTCCTGGCAGCACAGTGTGCAAAAAAACGAACGAGTTGTTGTGCACAAGACTTCCAAGTGAGTGATCTGCAATAGAGAATCGCCGCTTCCCGATCACGATCGATGGGGGCATTATTGCCGGTCATCCATCGAATCTTTTCAGAAATTGCGGCCACATCACCGACGGGGCAAAGCCAGTTGGGTGCAATTTGACGGAGGTGGTCACGCATTGCTCCGGTGTCTGATGCGACCACGCCTAGTCCGCGAGCAAGCGCTTCGGAACAAGCTTTCCCCGCCCCTTCGAACAATGATGGGAACACGAACACGCCGTGCGAATCCAGCAGCGGCAAAAGCTCGTGTTGCGCAATCCAAGGTCGAAGTGAAACCCTTGGCTGAATTTCTGGTCGAAGCTGGCAATGAAGATTCCGATGGGCTGATTCGTTTGTCACCCACGTCAATGTCAGTTGTGGATCTTCTTGAAGTACCTTGTTTGCAACCCGGACCAAAATGTCGGGCCCTTTGATAAACGAATGCTGGCCAATGAACAGCAATCGCTTTTGACGCTGTTTGGTCATCGGAGGCGGTGAGGTTTGAAGAAACGAATCCGGTATGCCGTGATGAATCATCGTCATCGCTGTGCCGACATCGCTGAACTGGCGTTTCAAGAATTCAAGGTCATCGCTGCTTGGGAGAACGATTCCATCGAACGATTCGACGGCAGCGTTCCACTGTCGGTCCAGATAGCGACGTAGTATGCGGGTGATCGAAGGTAAGCGAGATTCAGGAACCCCAAGTCGCTTGTGCCAACCAGGCAGTACAGCGTTTACGCGAAGTTCAAGACCGTGGCTGCGATTGACGACAACACCCTTGAATCCCTGCTTTTTTAGTGTCTTCGCAGCCAAAAAACCTTGCGGTTGACTGATCAGGACGACGTCATAAGAGTATTTCTTCGTCGCATTCAAGATTGCGTTTCGATATCGACGCGGTTGTTCAAGCAATGCGTGTAGGTTGCCATGGCTAACTAGTCTTTTGCCGAGATCCTCTTGCCAAATTTCGTCCACATGGTGACCAAGTTCACGAAGCGCAAGATTCGTGTGATAGACCGTTCCGGCAGCCCCCGAATTTGGGTCGGGTGGCACATTGGCAACGGTAAAAATCCGAAGCGATCGGTGTGTGGTGGCGAATGATGCCATATGACGGACTGTGTTAGCAGCCTACCGATTTACTATTGTCGCCTTTCACTCCGCGAAAGCTGCTTTCGCTCCGTTTGGATTTGTGGAGTGGAGGGCGACTTTGCAAGAGACCAATCCTGGGAATCGACAAGTCGCTAGCGTTGTCTCGATATGGTGGGCTGAAATGCTGGGACATTGCTTGAACCATCCGTAGCCATGCTTTGACGTGCGCAGGACTTCGGCGAAGCACTCGTGCGAGATACTGCTTTCCTCTCGCATCTCGGTTTTTGACTAGCTGCGATCCGATCAGATAATCGATGCGGATTTGGTTAGTTCTTTCATTGCCGGATTCTGGTTTAGCTAATCGACCTTGTCCAAGTTCAGATC
The DNA here is from genome assembly GCF_020966635.1 of Stieleria sp. JC731. Classification (NCBI taxonomy): domain Bacteria; kingdom Pseudomonadati; phylum Planctomycetota; class Planctomycetia; order Pirellulales; family Pirellulaceae; genus Stieleria; species Stieleria sp. JC731. The sequence continues at coordinate 167,896 of NZ_JAJKFQ010000005.1, forward strand.
GAATGCACGCGGATAGCTCAGCCGCTTTGTCGAGCCATACGGTTTCGTCTTCGTGAGATTTACGAGCAGAGCGACATTGTTGTCCGAGTACGCCGAACTGTTTTTGAACGTCTCGCTTCGTTCCGGTGATGCTGCTAGGATGAAAACGAAATTCATATAGCGGCTCGCTGACGTATCCGATCAGCGATACTTCCGCCATTCGTAACCACAAGTCTGCATCCTGGGCATAGAAAAATTCGGGACGGTAGCCACCGACAGCTGAATAGACGAACTTGCGGAACATGACGGTTCCGTGTGCCGGCGGCCCAATGCGTTCATTCAACAATTGTTGTGTGGCAATGAGTGGATCTGAAGGCCGTTTTGTCAAACAGAGCAGCTCGTTTTCTGGTCCGACGTAGTTGGCAAAGCAAGAAACAAAACCCAGTCGTTCTGATCGACGTAGTAGATCGAGTTGTGATTGCAGACGGTTTGGCATTGACCGATCGTCGGCGTCTTGTCGGGCGATCAGTTCTGCTTTGGCAAGTGAGCATCCTCGAATAAGCGATTGTGTCAGCCCACGATTGGATTGGTGAATGACTTTGATTCGAGGGTCAGCTTGCGCGTATTTGTCCAGGATTTTGCCGGTCGAGTCTGTGGATCCATCGTTGATCGCGACAAGTTCCCAGTTTCGAAGCGTTTGACGACAAATCGAGTCAACAGCTTCGCGGAGGTGAGACTCACTATTGAAGCAGCTCATCACAACCGATACTTCGGGTGCCAACGTGTTTTGGCGAGGTCTCATTAAATTGCTTGACGCAGTTTTGATCGAACAAGTTCAGCCGTCTTGGTCGTCAATCGCCAGCCCAAGATCGATTTGAACCTGCGAAAGTTCACTGTCGAAAGTGGTTGGTCGTTCAACTGGCACATTTCATCGGCAAGATCCAACGCTTCGTTTGCTTGTTCGATCAAGCCGCGTTCACCACACAGTCGCCCGATGTAAAACATGGTTCGACTGAATCGTTCGACATACGCCCAATCAGTGTTCCCTGTGGATTTCATTTCCGACCACACGGATTGGTGCGAGCGGAAAAGATCGCAGACCCTGGATCGGTTCAGACCGACATTCATTGCACTGGCCCGCTCGCCATCGTGGTCAATGACTGTGCACAGTTGTTGATTCACCCAGCACGGTAAAACTCCACATAGCCCTGCTCGAACATCGTGTTCCCAATCTTCCATCATGCGATAGGGTTTCCATGGTCCGATAGCTGTGCAAGCTGAATGTCTCCAAAGCGGCGACAACGTCGCCCAGCCACGCTCGGGAAGAAACGAGGGAAAAAGGCTTTCGATTATTTGACCGGTTCGTCTCCAGATACGCGGGTTGCCACCTCGGCTGTCCTGACGCACTGTGACGCAGTAACAAACACCGGCATTGGGATTGTCCTGAAGTGTACGGACCTGGTGTTTGAATTTTTCAGCGTGAAGGCGATCGTCGCTGTCCAGATATTGAATGAACTCTCCTCGGCTGATTTTTAAGCCTGCGTTTCGTGCAGCGCCTGGACCTGCATTTTCCTGACTGACAATGTCAATACATGAAAACTGCTGTTGCAGCCCTTCAAGAACCTTCGGCGTTGAATCTGTGCTTCCATCGTCAACCAAGATGATCTGAATCGGACGATAGGATTGCTTGATAACGCTCTCGACACAGTCGGCGATCATCGACGCGCGGTTGAACACCGGAATGATGGTCGTGACCAATCCCGGCGATCTGTGCTGTGCTTCAGGACAATTCGCAACTGCGATCACGCGGAGGCTACCGTGGTCGAGGTGTATCGATGAAGCCAACGTTTCGCGGTAGAAACGAAACGATTGCGTCGAAAAGATCGTGGTGTCACTGGTTCCGCCTCACTAACTGACTTTGGCAAAAGACCTGCTAGGCGGCGGAACAGTCCACGATGTGAATGAAGGTTGTGTTCAATGGCCTTGGACTTGTTCGCTAATAGAAATGGTCGCATCTGCTGGTACTTGTCCAGAGTCGCCAGCGATATGCAATGACGAAGTTCCTCCGCGGTGTTGAAACACAGCATTCCACGAGGGTCGAAGATATTGCTGATGCCCGCGCAACCGTAGTAGATCGGTACCGTTTCGCAAAGCAGACAGTCGATCAACTTCTCGGAAAAATAGAGATCAGATTGTGCGTTTTCCATTGCAATGGAAAACCGGTAGGGAGCAAGAGCACCGGCTTTGCACCTGATTTCTCGGATGCCACGTCCGAAGCAGTCAACGTTCGGCGAACGCAGGCAAACGTTTGCGATGTTTTTTCGGAAGGCGTATGCGGGGCGGTTGTCGTGTTGAATGTTACCGATGAAGGAAATCGCTTTATTCTTTTCTTTTGTGACCGTACTGAATTTGTCAGCCGCACTGCCGTTGTCGATACCAAGCCAATTCGTTCCGAAAAGGAGTTCTTGACAGTTTGTCCCAGATTCAGTCAGACCCACTTGGTGCGTAAAGATTGTCTTGAATTGATCCCGCAATCCAATCGAGGATTGGTAGCACGGATTGATCGGACTTTCGATCAATGCCGCGAACCGTTGTGGTAGTGGAAAGTTCAAAGCATCGGGACTGAATATCGCCTGATTGAAGACGATCTTCGCATGGAACGAAACGTCCTTTTTGACGCTGTCGTCAATGAGAAACTTATACGGTCTTCCATTGTGTATAACATCGATGGCCGACTGATGAATTTTGATTCCTCGACAGTCGATCCGAATTGCAGGCGATGTGTTCATTCGACTATGGGTTCACCGCCGAAGGCTTCTGGGCAACGCGGTACCAATCATCAAGTCCTTGATATAACGGGATCTCGAATTGCTCCCAGATGTCGCGGATTTGATTGACTTGGTTCGACGTCAATTCGTCTTTCCAGCTTGTCCCCATTGCCAGACTCAGACGCCGGACAGAATGAGGGTGATACGAGGCGGGGTCGCTGTCACCTCGAAAACACAACGATTCGTGCCGAAGTCTTGTGTGTTCGGTATAAGGAAGACCCAGTGTTGCGAAAACTTGCTGGAACCGAGCGATGGGGTTTTCGCAAAGATCTTCGAACCGATACCAGTCAGTGCCAGGTCTCTTTTGAATCAGGTTCCACAAGACTGTGTTGAGCGACCCGTGAAGGACGGCAGCTGCGGGGGCATCGGATCCGAATTGGTGTTTGGTCAATAGCTCGCTATGACGAGATAGATGATCAGCCATTAATCCGTCATTCGATAAAAACTGCTGGATGAATTTCGCAATCGGCCAACCTAGCCGCAAAACACTTGCGACGAATCCGGCGGGATGTCGAAACAAGACCACTGTGCGGAGTTTGAATCGGTCCGCTAGATATGGACTCAACAAGCAAGCAAGCGGGTCTTTAATCAATACGCGCCGAATCGGAGGGCGTATTAGTCGTAGCGGCATCCATGGTAAGTCGGTGTTGGGGTATAGCGATGTTCCGCGATACCGCCCTGACAGCAATCCTGAAAAGTACGTGTCGACTTCGGGAGATGATTCTCCGCTAGGCACATAGGAAAACTCATCCGGCCAAAAACCTTTATTTGGGTTGAAAGGTTCGTGGATGTACCACAAGCCAGGATCGGCCAGCATCTTTCCAAACCAGGTTGATCCGCTTCGGTGGGTGCCGGTGACAAAAATAGGTTGCCCAGATGGGAACCGGCTAATGTCTTGCAGTGCTCGTGGGTAGGCGAGCCATGCGTCGCGAAGTCGCCCAAGCGTTAGCTTGAATCGTGGGTTGCCGAGCGCTCGCTTGAAACCTGCGTTGTCTTTGGGATGCGATACGAGCTTCGACGGGGATGGACATTTTGGTTTCATGTAGATCACGATTTCGATGCCCGTTTTGCTTTTGGTTCGCAGGCGGATGCCAAAGATGGATGCCGAATTGATTGCCGCCTTCGATCACCATTCCTGTACGCAGTCGATCAATAAACTCACTGTCTTCACCGCCCCATCCGAAGTAGTCTTCGTCGTGGCCACCGATGCGTTCGTACGCTTTCGCGGTGATCGCGAGCGGTGTTGGGTTGTTTTGGACGATCTTTTCGATGTCAATTTGCTCTCGTTCGATTGAATCGCTCGATAGGTTTTGCGTCATCGTTTTTGATGCATGAAACAAGAACCGACATGGGCGAATCGCGTCCGCGTCACCGAGTTGTTGAAGAGTCCGCCGGACATAGTCGCAGGGAACGAGATAGTCCGCGTCATGGATGAACAGTACCCGACCTCTCGCTATGCTCGCAGACGCATTCAACGCTCGGCTTTTGTTGAATTTGTCATGAGGTGATGTGTCAAGATGCAGGTAACGTATCGAAGCTGGAAGTTTGTGTTGCAAGGTCGGTTGTTGGCCTAGTTCGCAGACAATGACCTCGATGGATACGTCGCACTGGCCTGCAAGTGAACGAAGTACTGTTTCGAGTTGTGGAAATCGTTCGTCACCTCCGATCGCGATCAGAATTGAGGCGTCGGGATCGGTGGTATGAGACAGGAAGACGCTGTCAACCAATTGAAGCGGTTGTTCTTTGAGACAATGGCACAGCAATCGCTTCGCAACTTGAGGGAAGACTCTAGCTAGCGTCAATTGTGATGAATCCTGCCAACGACAAATCCGAATCCCGTTGGACATTAGAACGTCAAGACTTTCGCCGCGATTGCAGAGGTCCATCCACGTCAGCCCACAGGCTCTTGCCAGCGATGGGGCACGCGTGACCAGTTCGGCTTTCCATCGTTCATGCAGCCAGCAGCCGAGTTGGTTGCGGAAAGTTATCACTTCCGTTCTCCAATCTTTCTGGCTGGCGTTCCGGCCCAAATCTCATGTTGTGGAATGTCACCTAGAACAACAGATCCCGCACCGACAACCACGCCGTCACCGATGTTGCTTCCCGCGGTTATGGTGACACCAGCACCGAGCCAAACATCGGATCCGAGTCGAACATTCCGCTTTTGGATTTGCGGCGACTGTTCGCGTATCAACTGTTTTTTTTCAACCCCGTGGTGACTCGCCACAAGAGAACAAAACTGACTAATCAGACAGTTCACCCCGATTTCGATGACTCCGCCGCCGCTGCGGAAATTGTTGTATGGGCCGATCCAGGTATGGCTTCCGATCTGAATCGTTCCCAAGCCATTTTCGTGATCGCCAAACGACAACACGCTGCCTTCACCAATTGAAACCGCATCGCCTAGACGAAGTCCGTCGGGACGAAATTGATTGAGGATGATGTCGCTTGAGATGCGAGACCTCGGAGACACTGCAGCGATTTGGCTGACGAGCTGGAGATGTTGGTAGCGATTGCCTAAGTCCTTTATCAGCTCAGGATGGCGAAGCAATCGGAGTCCGCGAAGGATGTTCGAGATGGCGCCCATCATGTGGAAACCACTTGTGGTGACCTTTCCGGGCGAAGCCGAATTCGCGGCGCTCGACCGCAGAGGAACCATCGTTCGACTCCGAAATGAAACAGGCAGCCACCAACAATGCTAATGCCTGAAAATAAGACGATTCGAATCGGCCAACCCGCCCCAGTCGGAGGTAATTCGATCCGTGCAGTCAGCAAGTAGATCAGCGGGATATGGACGAGATAGACCGAATAGGACATTCGCCCAAGGGATGCGATCGGCTTAAAAATTTGATGGATTGAAGTTGGCTGCGACTCTCGCTGCAACATCCAGTTGACGGTGCAAAACAAGCCTAGTGCGACACACAGTTCACCCAGCAAGTGCAAAATACTTTGGTGGATAGGTTGGTGAACTAGTGGTAGCAAATTCGATTGATTGGAACGTTCGATTAATGACAACAGGTTGGCGTTTAGAAGCATGCCAACAGCCATTGTGATCGTTGCGATTTTGATGGATCGGGTCCATCCTGGCAGAGGCCGGATCCCGATGTGGTTCTCGAGGGCGAGAGCACCCAGCGTCCAATGCAACAGGAAAAACATCGGCCAGAAGTGCCAGTTGCAAAGTGAAAACGGTCCGAGGTCGATGGGCTGCAGATCCATGGTCAGAAGTCGCCAGGTGACTGAAATCGACAATACGGTTGCGATGATCGTTGTCGTTGACATCCGCTTGAGTAAAAACAACAGCGGGATATAGGCCAAATACAGTTGCTCTTCCATTCCCAGTGACCAAAACGCCCCATTGCCCATGGATGTGCCGAAGTTGGTCAGGTGATGCGTCAAGGTTAGATGGAGGGCTAAATCCCAGGAGAACGACTCGTTTGATAGCTCATAGTTTCGCCACGTTGAGGCGACAACGATGCTGAAGATGATCGCGATGATGTACGGTGGATACAGGCGCCAAAAACGCCGCTTCCAGAATTGTGTCCAAGTACGTTTGGAATCGCCCGAACGCTGAACGGAAACAGCAAAGCTGCGATGGATACAAAAGCCTGACAAAATGACGAACAAGTGGACGCCAAGGTATCCATAGTCACAGATCAGACTCGGGAAAAACCATGGGTTCTCACGAAAGCCGCCGGGCGCATCGTGTGGGCTGTGAATTGCCAACACGCCGAGGATGGCGATTCCTCGCAGGAAATCAATACTTTGAAGCCGTTCGTTCACCGAATCGGGTTTGCAAGTTGGTATAGCTCGTTCTTTTCAGCTTCCGTCAACAACCCGCTGTCGGTCGGCCATTCGCTGCCGGCACACCGATGTTTGATGGGCCGACGCAATGCATACCGAATTCCATATTCGATCGCAGGTGGTAGGCGAAGACTTGAAAGTCGTCCTGGAACGCGATCGAGGATTTCAGGAATACGTCCGGTGCGTTTGGGCATTTTTAGGGTCGCAGACAATGCAGAATTCCATAGCCCAATCGCGCCTTCGAAGGAATAGTCACCGTGTTGCGATTCAGCAGCATTGCGCGACAGACGCTGGAACAGAGCTGGATCGGTGCAGACGGTCTCCAGCGAATCAACTGCTCGATCAATGTGCCCTATTGGAAACGTCATTGAATTGAGTTGGTCAACAAACTGTCCTTCTTCAACCAAGCCATCGAAGCGTGAAATGATTGGGACAACGCCGTGAGCCATGGCTTCGCGAGGTGCGATCGTGACTCCTTCCCAAGCTGCAAAGTGGACAAAAACGTCTGCCGCCGGATAGAACTCTCGATAAAGTCTTTCTCGATCAACCCACCCGTGAAACGCTATTTTCCCCTTTTCGGTCAAAGACCGAAGTTCGCTGCGTAGTTCAGGCTCGTATTCGCCAGTACCGACGATGTCAAAGTGGAATGAGATGCCTCGCGAAACGAGACGATTGACGAACGGGACAATGTCGTGACAACGTTTTTGGTTGCGTTCAATTCGTCCGGCATAAAGCAATCGAATCGGCGTGGACGGCTGCACGCGAATTGCAGGCGATTGAATTGGTGGGCGGACACCACCTGCGATACTATGCACGCGAGACGGATCCATCCCGGCCCAATGCACACATGCTTTCGCAATCAATTTGCCGGATGTGATGCAGCAATCGATCGCTTCGCGATATCGTCGAACATCGCTCATGTATCCGGCCTCGAAGCTGCGCACGCCAAGTGCGAGGCGCGGCTGAGTTTTTGATTTCACGATGGCACGCATCGCGTCGAAGACACGCATGACCAATACGATATCTGGCTGTTCCTGGTCGATCGTTTCGACCAATGCGTTCACACGTGCACGTCGAATTCCCAATGACCCATCAACTGTGATGATCGGAAGGTCCTTGTGAACTTCTCGATAGAGCAACGGGTTGTTGTAGGTCTTCCCCTGTGTGAGCGCCAGCTGCACATCCCAATCAAAGCTCGGTAGGTGTCGACACAAATCGGCGATGATTTGGTCGGCGCCTCCGCGAGGATTACTGCATCTAGATACGATTAGCAATCTTGGCATTGCGATCGCTCATCGACCTGTTGGGTGCGGACATGAATTTTTGCAAGACGTTGTTGCGGGTGGTCACGACGAAACAGTGGCCATTCTTGGCCGACAGAAGCTTGAACTCTATGAAACTTGCGTCGAATTCGACGTAATTGATCGGACACCACGGTCGGAACTCCCATTCGATCAAGTCGTCCGTTATTGATCTGGCGTGGACGGCAGAGACTGACTGAAGGTCGAATCGCATCTGTTTGATGGATTTCTGAAATCAATGACATCCAGTCGTCCATACACGCAGGCCATCGGTACTTCTGAATTGCGTGTTGCTGTGCTCGCGAGGCGAGTTGATTTCGCTTGGCCGGTTCCTTTGCCAAATCGATGATGATTTTCGCGGCTTGATCCATGTCTCCGATTTCAAAAGAGCGACCATGGATGTTGTCGACGACGAGTCCTTCGCTGTGGTAGCCGACATATCTTGCCGTTACAGGCACGACCCGGTTTATCATCGCCTCTGCTAGAACGATGCCGAAACTTTCCGAAGATGAAAACAGCAGCAGCAAGTCAAGGTTGGGGAACACATCGCGATAGACTTGATCGGAAGTCATCGGCCCATGCATCGTGACGCTGTTTCCGAAGCGTTTGACTTGAGACCTGAGTTCCGCTTCGGCCGGTCCGCTACCAACGATGCTTAGGTGATATCGTGCGCCAAGATCTTGTAGTCGGTCGCATAGGACAGGGATGTCGAGAACACGCTTGTCGCCTTTTGTCAGCCGACCGATATAGCCTAGGCGTATTGGCGAATCGATCGATGTTGGCATCCAAGGCACGATCGGTTCACGGGAGCCGTTGGGAATATGTGAAACGCGCTGCGGCAAAAAATTACCATGTTCGATGAGGTAACGACGCGTCAATGCGCCGACGCATACAACATGGTCAATGGCATCACGTAGGTCTTCCAGGTCGGCTAGCATCGGGGGGAGATTTCCGTGTGCACAGCTGACCAAATGCAGCGCCCGTCGCCGTTTTTCGCGAACCGTCGCAGCGTTGGCATCCATCACACCCAGTGGCAATACCATCGTAGGGTTTGTTTTGCGAATGATGCGTTGGCATGCTCGGATTCGCGATTCTTCAGTCAAGCCACGACCGTCAACGATGATGCTGTTAAGGTTCGGATGATATTCGCGAAATTGATCCGGATCATGTTCAAAATCTCCTTTGACCAACGCGACCGTCATCGGGATTTGGCAAGTCTCGCAAGCGTCGGAAAAATGATCCAGCCAGGTCGAGACGCCTCCGACTGGGGAGGATGTCCCCATGAAGGCTAGGATTCGCATTGAAGCCATTATGAAGCTGCTTCTGAGCCCAGCATCCTGCGAACTGACTGTTTAAACGCTTGATGGGTCAACACGTTGTTTGCAATTCGTGAGCTCGCATGTGCTTGTGCACGGTAGTAGTCACGACTGATCGCCAGCTTCATCAGGCAGGAGATCAGATCATCGGGGGCCAGAGTTGCGCAGAAGGTTCCCAATGCGTGCTCTTTACAGAAGCGGTGGACCGAACCATAGGTAGGCGAATGCACCAGAATCGGGCGTCCTGTAGAGACGTAGGAGCTCAACTTTGTAGGAAACGATAGCCGGGTCAGGTTTGCATCGCTCGAAGCGAAAGACTGTGGTAAATAAAGGCAGTCGCAATTCGATAGTAGCCGCTGCAATTCAATAGGCTCCCGCCAACCGTAGAAAATTGTGTTTGCTTGGCTATTGGACTCTAAGTTCACACGAGAACCGGCAACGGCAAGCACAACTTGACGACCATCGATTCTCCACTCGACCGAGTCCAATGCTTGTTGAAGCGAGTTCCATGCATCGGTAGCGTAAACGGATCCAGCGAAGCCGATACGAAACTCATCCGTTCTTGCTGTATCGAGCTTGGGAAGCGTGGGTTCACAACATAACCCGTGGCGGACGATCTCGATGGAGGCGTCGGTGTGCATGCTGTAGGCTTGGGCCGCCTCCTCGCAGATGACACCCAACCGCTCCGAGCGTCGAAGCAATGCCGCAAATCGTTGCTGTGTTCGTTGTCGGTGGAAACGATCCAGTTTCCGTTGATTGCAGAGATGCACAACGTCATCCCAAACCTGGGTCACGATCGGGCCTGGGTACAGTTTAGAAATTTCGGTGGCGGCGTCGATCATCGCGATGCTGTTTAGGATGATCCACAACTGTTCCGGTTGTTCTGATTTCAGTAAAGCTTTCGCTTTTTCAACACAACGGTTGACTTGTTTCGCATAGGGCCAGCGGTGTCTCGCAAAGCGTTTTGGGAATGAGTATGGTGAATGTGGTTGGTCGGTGTACCATTCGTTCGGCGGCGAGATGGAGATGGCAGACTTGAATGTCTCAAGTTTGGCAGCGGAGAATCGACGTTCATTGACTACCGCGGCAAGGACGATTGAATCGAGACCTGCCGCACGGAGCATTTCGTCTAACAATATCGCATCGACGCCATCGCTTCCCGGGACGGATGCAGCGAAAAGACACGTGGTATTGGTTTTGGCGACGGCCGCAGGGATTTCTACGCAGTAGTTCATTTCAATCTTCTGCTTTTTGAAAACAGACCAGCATGTGATCGCATAGCGAAACCGCCATCGGTGGCCGATCACGATGAATAAGATGACGCTGTCTGGGGATCCTCTGGATAAGCCCCGCAATTCGGCGGCGATTTCCAGTGGCAATTCGCCCGTGCCAGTGAAGTGTTTCCAACACATGTCGAAGTCGTGTTCGACGGCTACGGTTTTGGTGTGGATGACGAGTCATCGACCGCAACACCAATCCAGTTTGGTTCGCTAGCCAACGAATGCTTTTCGGCGTCGCAAAACAGAGGTGCTGCGCAGTATGGAGGTACCAGTGGTGTCCACCTAGCAGTTTCCATGTCCAATGGGATGCGTCGCCTGTCGAGAGAATCAAAAATCCACCGGGACGAAGTAGCGAAACGATGTTTCGGACTGTTGTGGTCGGGTCGGCGAGGTGTTCAAAGACATCGAACATCGTAGCGACGTCGTACTGCAGGTGATGATCTGCCGACACGTTCTCGGCATAGTCTGCCAACCATTCAATTTGGCGATTTAAAAGTGATTGACGAACGTTGGCACAAGGTTCAATAGCCGCCTTCCGCCAGTGTTTTGGTAGCGTTTCAAGGAACCTTCCGTCAAAAGCCCCGATATCAACGATGCTGAATTGGCGATCGAAATCAAACTTTGATCGCAGTAGAGTCTTGGCGGAGTTCCACGAGCCGACTTGGTCAGCGTTGTAGTCCCATGAACTCGCGGGCACGCTCGCGTAGAATTCTTCCAACAATCTCGGGGCTATTTGCGAAACTCTGTACAGGAGTCCGCAGCAATCGCATTCAAAAAGGGAGTCGCTCGAGCTACCATCCGCGTCGATCGCAAGTTTTTGATGACCCTCTCGGTGCTCGATCGGCACCGTGCATGTTCCGACCAAGGAATTCAAATTCGAACCACATTGGTTGCATCGTACTGATGCGTCGATTGAGTTGGCAGTCGCAGTAAGATTTTGCGGAGCAATCATCATCGCGATCGTTTCGCCAGATTCAGGCAAGCGAAGCGAAATCCAAGAATCGTCTAGTAAAAATGGACGTCACGCTGATGGTGCGATCCATTTCGGGTTTGCAATTGTCAGTTCGGGAAGTCGAATAGAGCCCCAGCCAAGTTGCCAGCCTTGGGAATCTGACAGTGGAAGCTCAACGGTAAAGGGCAATGTATTCGACAAGGAATCATGAATTCTGCTTCGGTGCGTATCGAAATCCATAATCGAAATCGAACAATGGTATTGCCCTGGTGCCAGGCTTAACGGCATTGACCAGCGATAAGTTGCGGTTTCGTTCGCAGCCGCTGCAGGTGTTTTGGCTGAGAACGTGCTTCCGACGGCTGAGTCGTTCCGATCGTAGATGGTTAATCCAATGACAAACTGCTGCACTGACTTGTTCGAGCGAATGGTAGCTTCGAATTCCCAAGGAGCCCCCAACGCGATTGACTCTGAAGATTCGGTGGGATGTATCCTCAGTCGGACAAACTCCAAATCTTTGGTCAAGTTGGGATAGTCTCTTCTGGTCGTTTTCACGTCGTTCGATTCGACCAAGGAATCCTTGAAGTAAACTTCGACGGCGTCGCTTGTCTTGCCATCGAAAAGCACACTTCCTTCCGATAGGACAATACAACGTTTGGTCAACGATCGAATCGAGGCAAGGTTGTGGCTCACGAACAATACCGTTCGGCCAGAGTCGGCAACACGACGCATCTTCGAAAGACACTGCTTTTGGAAAGCGATATCACCGACCGCAAGGACTTCATCGACGATCAATATTTCGGGATCCAAATGTGCCGCGACCGCAAAGCCCAGACGAACTTTCATGCCGCTGCTGTATCGTTTGACCGGCGTGTCAAGAAATTTGGCTACACCAGCAAAGTCGACGATGTCGTCCAACTGCGTTTGGATCTCTCGCCGAGTCATGCCCAGAATGGTTCCGTTGAGAAAAATGTTCTCTCGGCCGGTCAATTCTGGGTGGAACCCTGTCCCGACTTCCAGCAAGCTCGCAACCCGTCCTGTCAGTTCAGCCTGTCCTGAAGTGGGATAGGTAATCCGACTGAGGATTTTCAGTAGTGTGCTTTTACCTGCTCCGTTCTTTCCGATCAGCCCGACGACTTCGCCCTGGTCAATGCGAAGATTGATGTTGCGCAAAGCCCAGAACTTTTTCGGATCTGTCTGTTGATGTTTCGTTCTTGAACGCCACCGGAGCATCCGTTCCAAGCTGGTGTTGGCTAGGTCACGCAGGCTGTTTGCGTGCGTTAGTCCTAGGTCGTACCGTTTGGACAAGTCGTCGATCTTGATCGAAATTGTCATGGTGATAACTTCGTCGCTAGATGACGTCGGCGAACGTGCATTCGACGCGGCGAAAGTAATACAGGCCTGAGACCAAGATAACCACGGTCGAGCAAAGCGACGTTGCAATCATCGTCCAGTCTGGTGTTCCCATTGCGAATAGACTCCAACGGAATCCCTCAACCACACCAACCATTGGGTTCAACGCGTAGAGCGTTCGGTAATCTTGTGGGACCGTCGAGATCGGATACACAATTGGGCAAAGGTACATCCAAACCTGCAAAAGAAATGGAACTGCCATCGACGCATCGCGAAAGCGTACGTTGATCGCGGCCAGCCAGATTCCAAAGGCCAATGCGGTCAACACGGTGATCGCGACAAATAATGGAACCGTGGTGATCGTCCATGCGGGCTGATGGTTGTAGATTGCCATCAGCGCAAGCAGGACGATGAATTGAATGCCGAATTCAACAAGTCCTACACCGACTTTTGCCAAGGGCAGAACCAGTCTGGGAAAGTAAACTTTGGTAATCAGTGACGATCCGCCGACAACGCTTTGCGTGATTCCCGACAGCGAAGTCGAAAAGTACAGCCAGGGCATCAGTCCGGCAAATGCGAATAGTGGGTAAGGAATGTCGGTGTTGATTTTGACGAAGACACTGAAAACGAGTGTGAAAATCGCTGCGGTCAGAGCGGGGCGCAAGATGGCCCATCCATATCCAATGACACTTTGGCGGAATCGGGTTGAGATGTCTCGCCGAATCAAAAGCCAAAGCAAGTCACGGTAACGCCAAAGTTCCTTAGAATCGAACGCTTGCCATCGGCTGGGCGGGCAAATCGTTACGGTTTCCAGTTGCCGTGACAAAACTGACACTTCAGACTGACGCGTCGCAGGGTTTCCGATACTCATCGAGACGTCTTAATCCAGTCGCTTTGCGTCTCTGCAAAGTCACCGATTTCGTCGAGAATTTGGTCGGCAGTGATTTCGGGTTGCCAATCCCATGTGGTGCTAGCCAAGCTGTGGTCGAGCACCATCCAGGGCAGATCGAACTGTCGTGGAACGGGATCAACTGCGACCAGGTGCACGCCCCAGCGGTCTTCACACCAGTGGCTTAATTGCCGTAGCGACCGAGCCGATTGCACGCCGCCGGAGACATTGATGATTCGCGGTTGTTTGTTCGGCAACGTTTTGATCTGTTTAAACAACAATCGAGATAAGTCGCGCGGGTGCAGGCAGTCGCGTACTTGGTGTCCACGGCCATCAAAGCCTATGTATCGAAGCGGCTGGTTCTCTTTCCAGCTGTGAAGCCAAAATGCAAAGATGCCTTGATCCGCCTTTCCAAATTGTCCCGCTCCCGCCATGACTCCACAGCGATTGATCCAAACAGGAAATCCAAAGGCATAGCCGTATTCCAACGCGAGCTGTTCCGATGCCAGTTTCGTTGCCCCGTACAGCGAGATCGGTGCAGCGGTTGAATATTGTTCTGAGATGCCGTTTTCGGTTACACCGGCCGGACAGCTATCGTTGGTCGGACGGAAAGCATCCGATTCGACTTCGACAGATAGATCGGCAAGCGCGGGAATCGAATAGACGCGGCTCGTGCTCAGGTGGATAAAGCCAGCCCGATGACGTTTGCAGTGTTCCAGCAGGTTGACGGTCCCTGTCAAATTCGATTCAAGGAGTTGGCGACTGCCGTGTTCGGTCCCGATACCAGCGACGACACTTGGGTTGGCTGCCGCGTCGATGATCCAATCCACTTGCCCAATCGCGGCGACATCACTTTGGCAGCGGATGTCCGCATGTTGGACGTCGATGTCTAGCTCGGCTAGGCGTTCGCAATTGAGCCAGCTCCCACGCCGCGAAAGGTTATCAACACCGCGAATGCTAAACTCGTTAGCGGAATAGTGCTGCCGGAACGCTGTCGCGATTTGGCTTCCGACGAAACCGCAGATCCCGGTGATAAGTATCGTTTTCGTCACTTTCTTTTACTAGCTCGCGAGTGACTCGATCTGCAACAGCGGCTGGACGCATCGATCCCAAGTCAGTTCCGATGCCCGAGTCCTAGCGGCCGTGCTGAGGTGGTTCCACAAGTGTCGATCGACCAGCAGTTGTTCGATCGCGTCGGCTGTCCAATTGGGGTTTTCAGCTGGGCCGAATTTGCCTGCAGATTCACAGATCTCTGAAATCGCACAACAATCAGTGCTGACAACCGGAGTCCCAAACACCATCGCTTCCGCTGCGGGGATACCGAACGATTCACATTGGCTCGGTAGTGCGAACACTTGCGATGTCGCATATTCGCGGTGCAGATCCTCGTCGCTGATTCGACCCAGGATTTTAACTGCGTCGTTCAGATGCAACCTTGCGATCTGGCTTCGGATTCGGTTTTCGTAGGCCGGATCCGGCCATGGCCCGACCAAGCGAAGCGTTGCCGGAATGTTGCGTCCACGTACGAGCGAAATCGCATCGACGAGTGTATGGATGCCTTTCCAGTTGGCCATCGCGGAAACCGCAAGAACCGAATACGGCTTTCGCTGAAGCGACTGGTACGTTGAAGCGATCTTGAAGGTGTCGCTGTCCAGACCCACGTAGGCGACTGCTTGGTTGCGTTCGTGGGCAGAACGGTTATCACTCTGGTAAAGGCTTCGCAGATGATTGGAGATATAGATCATTAGGTCTGCGTGTTTAAACGCTCGGCCATATCCAAGTCGCTGCAGTTTCGCCTTGATTCGATCCTGAATGCTTTGATGGGCATTGGGGCGGTAGCACCAAGGGTTTTGGCAGAGAACCGCTTGTGGGACAGGACATCGCGGCATTAGGTGTCCCGACACCGTGAGTGCGACATCGATACCAAGATCGCGAATCAGCTTTGGTATCCGAAGCGTCTCCCATGCCGTGCGTTTGGCCCAGTGCCTAAAACGCTCTGCGACAGGCACCAGCACCATTCCGGTCTGTCGCAGAGACTTTGGTGGCGGATCCGACTGGTAGTGCAACAAAACGAGTTCGTGTGATGGCAAAATCGATTCGCAGAATGGTTGAAGGAAACCATAGACCACGTGTCTGCCGCTCATCGAGCCGATCGATAGTGTGTTGACTAACAATCGCATTTGCGTATCAACGATTTAGCAAGCAATCCGCAATTCTTTCAGCAGCTTTGCCGTCCCAAAGTTTTGGGCAACGTGGCTGGGGCGGATTCGCTTGGATGTCGTTCCATGCCTCCAACAATGTTTCTTTGCCGGGTTGGACCAATCGATTGGTGCCTTCATCGATTGTGATCGGGCGTTCGGTGTTTGGCCGCACAGTCAGGCAGGTCACGCCAAGGTAGGTCGTTTCCTCTTGTACGCCGCCGCTGTCCGTCATGACAACCTTGGCTGATTTCATCAGTCCCATGAAGTCAAAGTATCCGAGCGGATCGACCATCCGGATCCCTTCAGCGACTTCGATGTTGTTGTCTTTTAGTCGCGCTCGCGTCCGCGGATGCACAGGGAAGATGACAGGCAGTGTTTCCGATACGATGTTCAATGCCGCGATCAGCTCAGCCAGCATCTTAGGTTCATCAACATTACTTGGGCGGTGGAGCGTTGCTAGGACGTATTCGCCCTTTGGCAAGTCCATCCGTGTGAGGATGTCACTTTGTTCGATCTTTGGCAGAGCGCGGACTAACGAATCGATCATTACGTTTCCGACACAAGCGATCTTCTCTGCCGGGACACCTTCGGAAAGCAGGTTTTCATCACCATCAGGAGAAGGCGTCAAAAGCAAGTCGGCGATCGCATCGGTAACCAATCGGTTGATCTCTTCAGGCATCCCGCGGTCGCGTGAACGCAAGCCGGCTTCAACGTGTGCAATCGGAATTCCGAGCTTGGACGCAACCAGGGCGCATGCGACAGTTGAATTCACGTCACCGACGACGACAAGCCAGTCCGGATTGTGTCGCAACAGCACCGGTTCAAACTCCATCATGATCTTTGCGGTTTGTGCCGCATGAGATCCTCCGGAGATTCCAAGATGTTCGTCCGGTTTGGGGAGTTCTAGTTCGCGGAAAAACACATCCGACATCTTCTCGTCGAAGTGCTGTCCGGTATGGACAAGGATCTGTTCAACGTCGGGGTTCTTGGCTGAAATCGCACGAATGATCGGAGCGATTTTCATGAAGTTGGGGCGGGCGCCGACGACGGAAAGTATTTTCACGACTATGAAATTTTGAGCGAGGGGGAGGATACGTTGGACCTAATTCAGGTCATGTTGATTCAAATATGTTTCAGCTGCCAGTTTGGCTCGCGAGTCTTCCGGGATGATTTGATCCAGGTGAATTCCTGCATAGCGTTTAGCTTTGCCGAAAACTAACGCAATCTTCTCCGGCGATAGTGCTGCGGCTCGACGAAAGGCTGCTGTTGCGCGATCGAAATCGGCGTGGTCAGCAAACGAAGTCCCCACCCTTAATTGAACGTCAGGAGAGCGGTGAAACAGCTGTGCCGACTGCCGCAAGGCAAGGACTGTGCGGTCCGAGTCTTGATGCGCGAATTCGAGTGCGACCAGATTGAATCGTGACTTAATCGATAGCGGTCGAACCGCTAGTGATTCATCAGTCAAACGCAATGACTTCGTATAGGACGATACTGAACAGCAGTCAGAGTGTCCGACTTGTAGCGGTTCCACGAACAAGCCACCACGAGTCACCACAGCATCGGAGCTGTTTCTACGCCACGCCAATCGCCGGACCAATTTTGATGTCTGAGCATAAAGGGCATCGCGATGTAGTTTCGGCAACCGCGAATCGCTATGGGTTTGAAGCTCTTGAAGCCTTGCGATTTCGTAATTCAGGTCGACAAATGCATCGATTAGGTCCGCAGTGGGGTGTTGGCTTTTTAAAGGAGCGTATCGTTGTTCCAGACTCAATAAATCTGCCAGTCCGGTCTGTTGATCGCACAGCCGGTTGCGGATCAGCCCGGTCGCATATTCCGCCCGTCCATCGAATCGGAGGTGACCAACGGCGATCCCAGCGATAGTCATCGAAAGCGTCGCTGGTATAACATGACGGACAAATAAAGGAGTGGTTCGCTGTATGTGGCCGAGTCTACGCCTGCACCGGTTTGCGAGCGTTATCGGTCGCAAAACGGCCGGAACCAATCGAGCAAGTGAACGCCCAACAGTACTTCGCGGTGTCTCCGCTTCTTGAGTCGCCGCAGGATTGGCGGCAAAAGTTAGTTGCGTCGCCCAAGACCAGAATGCCGCGAATAGTATCGCGGCGAAAAGCAAGTTGGAGGGGATCATCAATCCAAAATCGAAGCATTGGCTGATCGCAATGTTCCAGCCAATGAACATGCAGCCGAACTTTAGACCGCTATCGATGGGGCTTTTCGAACGACCTAGCTTGCATCTGCAATTCCGAAACATTGCAAAGATTGTGACGGCAACGACTAGTCCAACAACCGAGGTTTCGACCAGCAATTCCAGCCAGAGGTTGTCCGCATGCGTGAACCATCGCCATGGACTGGACTGTTGCCATGGCAGGTAGGCAAATGCATAGGATCCTAAGCCACTTCCGAAGGGAAAGAAATGCAGACTGGCCCGTAATGCGTCAGGCCAGTGTTGAAGGCGATAGTCGTCAGAAATCCGCGTTATCGTTTGTTGGACCAAGCCATTGTGTAGAAGACTTGGGTACCGGTAGACAATCAACGGGATGCTCACTGCGACCAAGATCAACAAGAATGTCGATGCAACGAGCAACCGTCGTCGTCCTATTCGATCAGCCGTTGCAGCGATCGAAATCACCATGGCAGCGAGCATTGCGAGGATGCCGCCACGTGAACCGTTCGCTATCAGACCCACGATACAAACGACAAGCATCAAAGTTGCGGTGACCAACATCGGATCGAACGCTATTGTCGCGAGTCGCCGAGCGTGCGATGTCCGTTTCCTCGCAACCTGCCGTCGCGTTTTCCAACGATACAGGATGATCGCCAACGATGTGCCGATCGCTAGGTTGATCGCGAACGCCGCGTTATTGCGATTGAGGAAGGTCCCGAATGGGGTGCCTTCACCGCCTTCTTTGAAACTCCAAAGTGACCATTGGGGGATCGTTTGTCGTGAAATCCCGACGATCGAAACGACACAACCGTAGATTCCTGCGGCAACCAGCAGCCAGAGCATTTGAGCTCTTGTTTGAAACACCAACGGAACGACTGCCATCGCTGCGGCGGAGAGGACGACCAGCCAGATGTGGTGCTTGGAATCGAGCGGTGAAATTGAAATTGGCGACGACTGTTGTCCAATCGTGTCCGATAATGGTGCCGCCCAATCGTAATACGCTTGATAACTTGCCGGACTGATCAAGCCAAGCATAGTCTTGGGAACCGGAATGGTTTGCAGGGTGCAAAAGGCTGCAAAAAGACAGATCGACAAAGCCGGGAGATAGGCATCGAGCCGGAACGGTTCTAAACGTGTCTTATCTCGTCGGACCGCCGTGCTGGCAAAAGCGGCTGCAATTGCAACCAGCACAGCGAGCGACGCAACATACTGTGTCCAGTGCAGCACACCGCCAAAGTCCAATGACATGACGATGGGCGTCACCGCTAGGATAAATGCTGCGAACCACCGCAGGCAGCTAGACACTGGTGCTTCGTTCCATATGAAAATACGGGTTCGGGTCATCAGGCGACGGGCGTTAACCCCGGTTATTGCACTGAAACCGTGGCTAACGCCATACTGCGAATCCTAGAATCGAGTTGGAACGAAGCACTAGTCCGTTCGCTCCAAGTCCGCTTGCACCATCAATTCGGCAAGCTTCGGAAGGGTCGTTTTCGCCTTCCATCCCAGCTCGCGTTCCGCTTTGCTGGCGTCGCCAACAAGTCGTGTCCCTTCCGAAGGCCGCATGTAACGCGGGTCTTGCGTCACATGGTCTTCCCAATTGAGGCCAACCGCGTTGAACGATGCCGCTAAGAAATCTTTAACGCTGTTGTCGGTTCCGGTAGCGATAACGAAATCGTCCGCGGTGTCATGCTGGAGCATCCGCCACATCGCTTCGACGTATTCGGCTGCGTAACCCCAGTCGCGTCGACCGTCGAGAGAACCGAGTGACACGGTTTCTTGCTGCTTGCGTGAAATCGCTGCCGCAGCACGTGTGATCTTTCGTGTAACAAACGACTCACCACGCAGTGGCGATTCATGGTTGTAGCAGATCGCGTTGCACGCAAACAAACCGAACGACTCACGATACAGCGTGACCATCTGCGTCGCGAATGCTTTCGCAATGCCGTACGGGGTGACCGGACGCATCGGTGTCAGTTCATTCTGTGGGGCTTCGTCAGGTCGACCAAAGATTTCGCTACTACTGATGTGCAGGAACTTTGGCTTGCGTTCGAGATCGCGAATGATCTCCAACAGTCGCAAGGTTCCCATCGCGGTGAATTCGCAGGTCGTTTCGGGGATCTCGAAACTCGCACCGACGTGGCTTTGGCCAGCTAAGTGGTAGACCTCATCGGGAACACACTTGAGCATGATTCGCCGAATGGTCGTCGTGTCAGCCAAGTCGGCGTAGTGCAAAAACAGCTGTTTGTTGTAAATGTCGTCGCGATGAAAGAGGTGATCCAGGCGGGCTCGCGCGGTCGTACTGCTGCGACGGACGATGCCGTGTACGGAATAGCCTTTGGAAATCAGTAATTCCGTCAAATACGATCCGTCTTGTCCAGTGATCCCGGTAAGCAGTGCTGTTTTCATTTCGTCGTGGGGAGCGTATTGGTGGTGGGGATCGCGGCGGTCGTTTTAAACTTCGATCCCAATGGGGCCGGAACTGTAGTGCTTGGGGAATGGACTTCGTCGCTCGTCTTGTCGATCAGGATGTTTCCGAGCAGTTGAGCAAAGCGTTCAATGATCACGGGCCGATCGAATTCTGTCCGAGCGATCTTGCGAAGTCGACTTTGTTGTTCAAGCGAAATCGAAATTTGTTCAACGCTGCCATTGGCTTGGGCTTCCGCCATCGCGACGGCTTGTGCGAGCAACTTCGGCGATCCTGGTTGGACGCACCAGCCCAAATCTCGTTCGATCACCGTTTGGCACAGGTCGGTTTCGCTGTCGGCCACTGCGATAATAGGTCGGCCGACGGACATGATCCCGTAAAGTTTGCTTGGGCAAAGGCAGCCCGCAACTTTTTCATGCATCGAAACAATGTGCACATCCGCCGCAGAAAGACTTTCGCGCAACTTTTCGCGGGGCTGATAGGCGGCAAACCGAATCCGATACCCACCCGGATCCACCTGTTTGGCACGTTCCAGCAGGCGGTCACGCGAGGCGCCATTTCCAACCAACAATAGTTTTGCGTGGGAGGGCCATGACGGGTCCTGTGTCGCCTCGATCAGAACATCCAGTCGTTGTGTCAGTCCCATATTCCCGGAGTGCATCACAATAAAGTCATCGGCCAGATTGTGCCGTCGACGAAATGGGTTGTTAATATGCTCGACCGGTTGCAGGCTGGTGCAATCCGCCCAGTTGGAAAGCAGTTCAATTTTCTCGGTCGGAACGTTCCAAGTCGGACCAATCAGGCGCCGACGCATACATCGTCCGAGCACGATGATTTTTGACGCTTGGACGTACGACTGCCTTAATCGATTGCGAATCAGTTCTGCCGAGTACGGTAATCGCAACTTTCCAATCGCGACCGCCACATCGGGATAGATGTCCTGAAGGTAGACACAATGTTGTGCGCCGATCCGTTGTGCATGGCGAGCACCGGCGAGTGGCAACATGAACGGGTCGGTTTCGCTGATGACGATGTCCGCAGCCAAACGACTTTGTTTCAGGTATCGATCGACCGCACGATAGAATGAAATCATGCTGGCGATACGTGAAAACGGGTTCTTCTTATTCGCTTGGCGATGATTCAACCGGTGTAAAGTGACACCCGAACGGACCTCCACGCCAGAACGCATGAATCGGCTGTTTGGCTCCGGGAAGTTCGGTTGACCACAAACAACGTGCACGTCGTATTGGCTGGCGAGTCCTTTGCAAAGGTCTGTCAACAGTTGGCCGGTGGCTTCGATATCCGGCCAGTATGACCTGTTGAGAAAGACGATGCGGCGGCGATGCTGAGTAGGTTTTTCCACGACGGTCTTGCTATCGAAGCAATACCATGGTTGATGCAGTGACAAAGACTGCGGCGCACCAAGTCAGCTAATTATTCGGTTCGCTTCTGTTGAAGCAAAACACGAAGCAGCTGGCCTAGCGTTAAGGAAGCGGGATTTGTTGCGACCAGGGACGGTTTTCTAAGTACCACTGGACCGATGCATCTAGGCCTTCTTCCAAGCTAACTTTTGGAGTCCAACCCAGCAGGTCGCCTGCTTTCGTGATGTCGGCACTGGTGGTCATCATGTCGGCTTGATGGAATGGCTTGTAGTTCACTTTGGCCTTCTTGCCCAAGCGGTCTTCAAGCATTGCGATGATTTGGTTGATCGAAACCGGGGTGCCGCCGCCACCGAGGTTGATGATTTCGTACCCCACGGGCTTCGATGCGAGGATCGTTCCACGTGCGATATCATCAACAAATGTGAAATCGCGTGATTGTTCACCGTCACCGAAAAGTTCGATCTCTTTTCCTTCGTCGATCCAGCGAATGAATCGGAACACCGACATGTCTGGGCGTCCCGCCGGTCCGTACACAGTGAAGTAGCGGCAGACCGAGACATCGATTTTGTATAAGTGGTGATAGCTGAATGACATCACCTCAGCAGCTTTCTTGCTAGCCGCGTAAGGTGAAATGGGCGTGTTGACGGGCAATGATTCCTTAAACGGCATGGGCTGCCCGGCGTACAACGATGATGTTGAAGCCAGAACCAATTTGGGAACACCGGTACGGTGCATCTGATCAATCAGATTCAAGTTCCCGAATGAATTCGTTTTCAGGTAGATGTGCGGGTTTTCCATGCTGTATCGCACGCCCGCACGCGCTGCCAAGTTAAACACCGCATCGAATTGGTGTTGGGCAAAAACGTCCGCAACTTGCGAAGTGTTCTCGATATCAATCTGGTGAAACGTAAAGCCATCGGATTCGAGCGTTTCAAGGCGATGTCGTTTTAAACCCGGGTCATAGTAGTCATTCAGATTATCGATCCCGACAACTTGGTTGCCGGCGTCGAGCAGAAGACGGCAAACGCGCGAGGCAATGAAACCGGCGCTGCCGGTGACCAGGTACGTCGAACCTTGATTTGACTTGTCGCTCATCTTGAAGTTGGTTTCTGTGGGGCGTTTTCGATTCGGCGATTTGGGCGGCGGGGCACGCGTCTGATTGGGCGTCCACTCGCGAAGTACCGGTGCGTGGATTCTAACGATGTAGGGCTATCGGTGTAGAGCCATCAGGGTAAGGTCGATTCGGCGTGCTTTACCCGGCAAGCAATGTTGCTTCCTGTGCGTTACTTCCTACGCCCGCCTCGTTTAACGCAGGCCTCGTTAACCTACTAATTTTCTATTGTCGCCCTTCGCTCCGTGAAGGTAGCGTTCTTTTCCCGTCGTCGGTGGCGCGGACTTCGTCCACTTGGGTGACACATGGGCGTTGCATGCCGTCACCGGTGGAGCCTGCCAGAATCGATCAATTGAATTAGGAAACTTTTTTTCATAGCCATTGGGGATGCCAGGTGTGGGGCCGAAGTGCGGCTGGCACGTTGTGTCGTGGATATCGCCAAAGCACGCAGTCAACGGCCAAGTTGATCACTCGGATGTTCGATCAAAGCGGATAAAAGGTAGCGGTTGTAGCGAAGTTGCGCACTGAAACTTTGCCTACACTATCAGGCTCGAAGTTCGCCTTCGTGGCTCGACATCGCGTGCTGAAAATCAAGTCAAATTGGGGAAACGGACATCGCAGCGAAGGCGTTCGGTGGAGCCGCTATGTGCATGCGATGTGCTAGATATTGACGGAAGCTGAGACTGTGCTGTCGATCCAGTGGAGCTGAAACGTAGTCGGTCGGACGCAGACTAATGCCTCGTTCCAAATCGATTTTGGATTAGCCGTATGGCGTTAGCCACGGTTTGAGTGCAATAACCGAGGCCAACACCCCTCGGCTGATGACCCGAACCCGCCCGTAATTTCATATGGAACGAAGCTCTAGACGTACGGCGAATAAATCGAGCTATGTTAAAAGATCTTGCCAGCGCGTTTGAAGGGACGGATTCAGATGAGGTGATTTGGGGAATTGGTCTCTGCATCGTATCTGAGCCGGAATTTGTCCGCGCCGGACACTTGCTTCTGTCAGTTGTCCCCGGAAGATTGGCCAAAGGCTACAGTATTGGGGAGGCTGCCCCCCAATGATTTATCGAAACCCTTCGCGACTGGATGTTGCCCCATGAGCGACCTGGAAGACCTAACTCGACTGCCAGACGATTTTGACGGGGATGTGCGTCTATTCCCTTTACCGTCTCTCGTGTTGTTTCCCCACGCGGTCCAGCCTCTGCACATTTTTGAACCCCGCTACTGCGAAATGCTTTCCGAGGCTTTGGCGACGGATGGGCTGATTGCAATGGCGACACTTATCGATGGCGTTCCGGATTCAGTGGGGCAGCCGCCGATCGCATCGACCGTTTGCATTGGACGAATCGTTTCGCATGTGCCGTGCGAAGACGAGCGACACAACATTCTGCTCGTCGGGATCAAGCGTGCGGAAATTGCAGCCGAAGTAGACGCGAAGCGTTGTTTTCGTATCGCAAGATCAAATGTGCTCGACGACCTTTATCCTCCGACAGGCAAGCAAGGTCGATCCCAACTGCGGTCAGATTTGCTGGACGCGTTCGGTCAAGTTATCCCGGCCACCAAATCAGCAAAACGCGAGATAAGTGAGTTGCTGACTGGTTCGATGGGGTTGGGACCGATCACCGATATCATCTCACACACGTTGCCGCTTTCTGTCGCAATGAAGTTGGAGCTGTTGGGCGAGTACAATGTCGACCGTCGCGCTGAAAAGTTGATGGGTTTCTTGAAATCCGGTGCCGTGGAATTGCCTCCGCAGGTCGAATCTTCTGAAGAGACCAAGTCCGATTCCGAGGAGACTCGCGCGATCAAGTTCCCTCCACCTTTCAGCGTCAACTAGCCAGCGAATTTGCCTGTGTGGGTTCGCGGCCTTGTGCCCGTCTGTTCACAAGGCCGGTGTTCTTTTCACCAATAAGCTCGGCTTTTAACGGGATGAAACTGCGTCCGACCAATTCGGGCGACTGTGCCCGGCGTCCTTGATCGATTCAAGTTTCTCGAGAAGCTCCTTCAGTTTTTCGGGATGCGACTCTGCCAAGTTGTCCTTTTCCGATGGGTCATTCGCCAAGTTGTATAGCTCGTATTTGCCGGGACCCTTTTCGTATGTCAGGTGCTTCTTGGCTTGAGCAGTCGCGTAGGACAGGACCTTCCAGTCGCCCACGCGAAGTGCCAAAGTTGGGCCCTTGTTAGGCTGTTGTAAAAGGTGGTCGCGGCCTTCGGCGTTTGGTTTGCCTAGCAATGCGTCGATCACGTTGAAGCTGTCGGGGCAAGCGTTTGCTGGCAACGGTTGGTCAACAAGTGCGGCAAGGCTGGCCGGCAGGTCGACCGTGCACACGATCTTGTCCGATTCGCCGGGTTTGATTGTGCCCGGCCAGTAGGTGATCAGCGGAGTTCTGGTTCCGCCCTCATAGATGCTGTACTTGCCACCACGATAGATCCCGGACGGTTGGTGTTCGTGTAGCTGTTCGATCGCGCCGTCTTGGTATCCGTCGTCAAGCACGGGACCATTGTCACTGCAAAAGACGATCATCGTGTTCTGATCGATGCCAAGTTTTTCGAGTGTTTTGGTCAGTTCCCCGACGCACCAATCGAGCTGGACAATCGAGTCGCCTCGGAAACCAAGCTTGGTCTTGCCTTGGAACCTTTCGTGCGGCATTCGAGGGACGTGCAGGTCATGCGATGCAAAGAATAGGAAGAACGGTTCCGCTTGGTGCTTTTCAATAAAGGCGACCGACTTTTCGACCCAAGCATCCGCCAAGTCTTCGTCTCTCCATCGGGCCTGGTGACCTCCTGTGTAGAAACCGATGCGGCCGATGCCGTTGTGGACAGTTTGGTTGTGCCCGTGGCTCCAATCCATTTTCAGCGTTTTTCGGACTTCGGGATCACTGCCGAGCGGGTGGTCGTCGCTGGGACTTTTATTGCCAACCCAAAGTGGGTCGGCCGGATCCAGGTTTACGACATGGTGATTTTCCACATAGACGCTGGGGACACGGTCGTTTGTCGTTGGCAGCAGGTAGCAGTAGTCAAAGCCGATTTCCAAGGGGCCCGGTTTTAGTGCTCCGTTCCAATCGGGCGCGTCACCTTCACCGAGCCCGAGGTGCCATTTTCCGACGACACCCGTTTTGTAGCCGGCGTTCTTTAGCAGCGAGGCGACCGTGTCGGTGCCGGGTTGGATCAGGCTAGTCGCATTCGGTGGCGCGATCCCAGCGCCAGGCTGACGGAAAGCGTACTTGCCAGTCAGGAAGGAAAATCGAGTCGGGGTGCAGGTCGACGCATTGCAATACCCTTGAGTGAATCGCATTCCTCCATTGGCGAGTTTGTCGATATTGGGTGTTTCCAGTTCTGTCGCGCCGTAGCAGCTGACGTCGCCATATCCCAGGTCGTCCGCCATGATCACGATGATATTCGGGTCTCGCTCTTGGGCGTGCAGTATCCGAGCGTCGTTAAAGCAGGTCAGGACGGCTAGGATTGCCAGTGCGGGCAGACTGGCTGACCGATGAAAGCCCGATGGAAGAAAACGCAGCGACATGGAACCTATCATTGGGGCTGGTTGAGAAGACGGAACGCGGATGGTGCCTCTGGGGCGGAGTGGAGCACCAGTTATACCAGGGCCGTGATCACAGTTCTCAATTTCGCTAGCGAATATTGCGGAGCCACCGATCAACTAGCTGTGCTGCTCCGTCTGGATGCGCTGGTCTTTTAAGGGGGCGGTTGTCCGCTGTGACTGGGGGTGCCGCGGATGCGCGGAGATGGCACAGAGGGCGAAAGTTGCCGATAAATTCCCGAAAATTTGTCGTCGCGGGCATGCCGCCGGCGAGTGGGAATGGCCTAGAAGGCTTGGGATTGCCGTTAAGTTCTTTATCAGAAGTGGTTTAAGACGCCGGATCTGCGTACAGCACAATTCGGGCCAGTTTTTTTCGTTGGGGTTTTCCAAGGCACCGGAGTTTGATATTCTCCCTATTGAGCCGAGGTTCCAGCCGTACCGATTTGCCGCGACGATCCCGAGAATCTTCATCGCCCATGATAACCGGGCAACACTTGCAGGTGTGAAGATCGCTCGGACATGACCGGCGAAGAGGACATGTATTTGGTCACGTTAGTTTTGACGATTACGTCTTTCACATCCTTGTGTGCACATTCCCGCGACGGATTCAATGGTCGCGTTGTGAATGCTGCTGCCGTTGCAAGTCGCCGAGCTATGCTGCGCGCGCTGTCTGGCACCTCGCTGATCAAATCAATCGACAAGATTGCTTTCCGCACATGGAGTCTCTTGAAACAAGGTAGGTCATGTCAATTGGAAAGTTGTCGAGTCTTTGCCTCCGTTGCATCCGCCCGAATCCACGATTGGGTTGAATCTGATCTGTCGGCGAGTCGTTGCCGTCGTTCAGCAGTCCTTTCCTAATAGCCGTCCGAGATCACGCATCTCAAGTCCAGCAGGAGCTTTCTCTACCGATGGCAGTTACGTCCAAGCGTCGTCTAATTCCAACTAGCATCCGTTACTTTGGAAGCGATCAAGGTGAATTTGAACTTCCCGATTTGACCGCTTTGCAAACGGCTTCCTACAAAGAATTTTTGCAGGAAGGCGTCGGCCAAGGAGAGCGTGTCGACAAGGGTTTGGAGAGCGTGCTGCGCGAGATCTTCCCGATCTCAAGCTATGACGGAAACATTACGCTCGATTACCTTCGGTACGAGCTCGGTAAGCCACGTTACACCAGCCAAGAATGCCGTCAGTTGCGTCTGACCTACGGCATGCCACTGCGTATCTGGCTGCGTTTGAATCGTGAAGAGCCACACGAGGAAGAAGTCTATCTCGGCGACATGCCGATCATGATGGGCGGTGGTGAATTCATCATCAACGGTGCCGAGCGTGTTGTCGTTAGCCAGCTTCACCGTTCGCCCGGTGTCGACTTTGTTTGGGACACTGACACCACAACCGACCGAAAGCTCCCCTCGTGCCGGGTGATTCCCGAGCGTGGTAGCTGGGTCGAGTTTAACGTGACCAAGAAGGACTCGTTGACCGTCCGGATTGACCAGAGTGGTAAGTTTGCAGCAACGACTCTGCTGCGTGCGATGGACCCCAAGTATTCCACCGATGCGGATATCTTGCAGGCGTTCTACCCAACCCGAACCGAAACGCTCAGCGGTATCGAAAGCGCCGTCGCCCTTGAGGGTAAGATCGCCGTCGATGACGTCGTTTACCCATCCGAAAGCGAGCGAGCTGGCGAAATCATCATCGAAGCGGCTCACCGGATTTCCAAAGAAGTCGCGGAGACGATTTGCACCGCAGGTGTGACCAGTGCCGAAATCATGGATGCGCCAAAGGTGCCCGTGATCTTCAATACCCTGATGGAAGACAACACTGCCAGCCACGAAGAAGCGTTGCTGCGTATCTACCAGCGTTTGCGTCCGGGTAACCCGCCGCAATTGGAAAAAGCGCGTGTGTTGTTCGAAGAAAAGTTCTACGACGACAACCGCTACCGTTTGGGTAAGGTCGGTCGTTTCCGCTTGAACCGTAAACTGGATTTGGGCGTCAGCGAAGAAGTCATGACGCTGCGTCCGGAAGACATCATCGAATCGATCCGCTACCTGATTGACCTGTTCGATCCAGACAGCAACGCCGAGATCGACGACATCGACCACTTGGGTAACCGACGTCTACGCACGATCGACGAACTTGCTTGTGAAGAACTACGCAAAGGTTTCTTGAAGCTGCGTCGTACCGTTCAAGAACGGATGAGCGTCAAAGATGCTCAAGACATGACCCCTCGTTCGCTGATCAATCCAAAGAGCGTTTCGGCGGCGATCGATTTCTTCTTCGGTCGTGGCGAACTTTCACAGGTTGTCGACCAGACAAACCCGCTTAGCCAGTTGACCCACGAACGTCGACTTTCGGCTCTCGGTCCTGGTGGTCTGAACCGTAAACGTGCGGGCTTCGAAGTTCGTGACGTTCACATTTCTCACTACGGCCGTATTTGCCCGATTGAGACTCCTGAAGGTACGAACATTGGTCTGATCAGTTCGTTGGCGATCTACGCCGGCGTCGATGATTACGGCTTCTTGATCACGCCATACCGCTGCGTGAAAGAAGGTATCGTGACCGACGAAGTCGTTTGGTTACGTGCCGACGAAGAAAACGAAGCGTACATCGCACCGGCCGATACCGAGCTGAGTGACCGGGCGCTCGTTTCTGGTCCGAACATGATCGCTCGTTTCCGCAGTGACTTCCAGATCGTTCTGCCGACTCAGGTGAACTACATGGACGTCGCGCCGAGCCAGATGGTCGGCGTCTCCGCGGGCTTGATCCCCTTCTTGGAGCACGACGATGCGAACCGTGCGTTGATGGGGTCGAACATGCAGCGGCAAGCCGTGCCGCTATTGGTTGCCGAGCCTCCAATCGTCGGAACCGGGATGGAACGCGAAGTTGCGCGAAACAGCGCGATGGTCGTTCGAGCACGTCGTGCCGGCAAAGTCACCTATGTTGACTCCTGCCGAATCGAAATCGGTAGCGACCACTACGAGCTGAAAAAGTACCAGGGACTTAACGAGCGTACTTGCCAAAACCAAAAGCCACTGGTCCGACTTGGCGAAGAAGTTCAAGAAGGTCAGATCATCGCTGACGGTGCGGCAACACGCGATGGTGAATTGGCACTGGGCCGAAACGTCTTGGTCGGATTCATGTCATTCGACGGATTTAACTACGAAGACGCGATCATCATCAGCGAAGAGTTGGTGCGGAACGACACCTATACCTCGATTCACATCGAGGACTTTGATGTCGAAATCCGTGAAACCAAGCTCGGCCGCGAAGAGTTCACTCGTGACATTCCGAACGTTAGCGAAAAAGCACTTCGCAACTTGGATGAAAGCGGGATCGTCCGAGTCGGTACTTACGTCAAGCCAGGCGACATCTTGGTCGGTAAGGTCAGCCCCAAGAGCAAGACCGAACTGACACCAGAAGAAAAACTGTTGCACGCGATCTTCGGTCGTGCCGGTGAAGACGTCAAAAACGATTCGCTAGAAGTCCCATCGGGCATCGAAGGCATCGTCATCGATACCCACAAATTCTCTCGTCGTATGAGCTTGAGCGAAGACGAGCGAAAGGAATTCGAACGCGAACTGAAAGAGGTCGAAGCGGTTGGCAATGGCGAAATCGCTAGCACCTTCGAATCTTTGGTCCGTGACTTGGAAGAAGCTGCCGGCACAAAACTGAAGGATTCGACCGGAACGCCTTTGGCGGACGGGCAAGATCCGAAGTTCGTCGCCGAACGCGCGATCGCTTTCCGATTGGATCACGTCCTCGGTCAAGTGAAGGGTGAAGACAACATCGCGGCTGTCGAGAAGGTCTTTAAGGCCCAATGGCGAAACGTTGAATCGGCGATCGATCAGCGCGATCGTAAGCTCAATAGCATGAAACGCGGTGATGAGCTTCGCAGTGGCGTTCTGCAAATGGCCAAGGTCTACATCGCGACGAAGCGAGTCATCAGTGTCGGTGACAAGATGGCTGGCCGTCACGGTAACAAGGGTGTGATCTCCAAGATCCTCCCGATTGCGGATATGCCTTTCCTTCCCGACGGAACGCCTCTGCAAATCCTGTTGAACCCGCTAGGGGTACCTAGCCGGATGAACGTGGGGCAGATTTTGGAAACTCACCTCGGTTGGGCCGGTGCGAAGCTTGGCTTCCAGTCGATCACGCCTGTCTTCAACGGTGCAAACGAAGAAGACATCAATGAAGCACTCGACGAAGCGGGACTGCCACGCCACGGTAAGGTTCGTCTGATCGATGGACGAACCGGTGAACCGATGGAGCAGGAAACGACCGTCGGATACATCTACATGCTGAAACTACACCACTTGGTTGACGACAAGGTACACGCCCGAAGCACCGGGCCGTACTCGTTGATCACGCAGCAACCGCTTGGCGGAAAGGCTCGATTCGGTGGTCAGCGTTTCGGGGAAATGGAAGTTTGGGCTCTGGAGGCCTACGGTGCCGCGTACATCTTGCAAGAGCTTTTGACCGTCAAGAGCGACGACGTCGAAGGCCGTACCAAGATCTACGAATCGATGGTCAAGGGAGAAAACACCCTCGAGGCAGGCACGCCAGCCAGCTTCGACGTTTTGACCAACGAGATCCGAGGACTCGCGTTGAACATGCAACTGGAGAAGCGGCCGATCTAGTCGCACCACGTCGATGATCGCCGCCGGTAATCGGCCATAGGCGATCAAAAAATAGCGGTCGCAATCGATCACGATTGCGACCCGGGACCCCAGAACGGTTCCACGACAAACCCGATGCCCGCAAGCCGATTACGGAACTGACTTGCGAGCTTCATTTCAACCGAAAACCAATAGCTAAACCGCTTACTGCTAAAGGCTCACATATCATGTCGATTGGCGAAACCAGCAACTACGATCGCATCAACGACTACGCTTCGGTACGGATTTCGTTGGCGCGGCCGCAGGACATCAAGAGTTGGTCGTTCGGCGAAGTCAAGAAGCCCGAAACCATTAACTACCGGACCTACCGTCCTGAAAAAGACGGTCTGTTCTGTGAACGTATCTTTGGCCCAGAAAAAGACTGGGAATGTGCCTGCGGTAAATATCGCGGCATGAAATACAAAGGCATGATCTGTGACCGCTGTGGTGTGAAAGTCACTCACAGCCGCGTTCGTCGTAAACGCATGGGGCACATCGATCTGGCCGCACCGGTCGTTCACATCTGGTTCTTCAAGGCCATGCCATCACGGCTTGGTAACCTGCTGAACATGAAGACCAGTTCGCTAGAAAAGGTCATCTACTTCCAAGACTACGTCGTGATCGATCCAGGTCAGACGGATCTGGAACACCAGCAACTGCTGACCGAAGAAGAATTCCGCGCCGCACGTGCGCAGTACGGTGTTGGCTCCTTTGAAGCCGACATGGGTGCTGAAGCCGTTCGCAAGCTGCTCAACCAATTGGACCTGGTCCAGTTGTCTGAACAGTTGCGTGTCGAACTGGATGAAACCGGTAGCAAGCAGAAAAAGAAAGACCTGACGAACCGTCTGAAAATCGTCGAGTCGATCCGTGACAGCGACAATCGTCCCGAGTGGATGGTTCTTGACGTCATCCCTGTCATTCCTCCCGACTTGCGTCCTCTGGTTCTGCTCGACAGCGGAAACTTCGCGACCAGCGATCTGAATGACCTTTATCGCCGGATCATCAACCGGAACAACCGACTGCGTAAGCTAGTCGACTTGAACGCTCCCGAAGTCATCATCCGAAACGAAAAGCGGATGTTGCAACAGTCGGTCGACGCTCTGTTTGACAACAACCGTTGTAAACGTCCTGTCCTTGGATCCTCCAACCGTCCGCTGAAATCGCTGACGGACATGATCAAAGGTAAGCAGGGTCGATTCCGTGAAAACCTACTCGGTAAACGCGTCGATTACTCGGCACGTTCGGTCATCGTTGTCGGTCCACGTTTGAAGCTGCACCAATGTGGTCTGCCAAAGAAGATCGCTTTGGAACTGTATCAGCCCTTCATCATTCGTCGGCTCAAAGAGCTCGGCCACGCTGACACGATCAAGTCGGCCAAGAAGATGCTGGAGCGAAAGGACGAGGAAGTCTGGGATATCCTGGAACAGGTTATCACCAATCACCCAGTTCTGTTGAACCGTGCTCCGACGTTGCACCGGATGGGGATTCAAGCTTTCGAACCGACCTTGGTCGAAGGCAACGCGATCAACCTGCACCCGCTGGTTTGTAAAGGTTTCAACGCTGACTTCGACGGCGACCAGATGGCGGTTCACTTGCCGCTTTCGATCGAAGCTCAGGTCGAAGCTCACACGTTGATGATGAGTACCAACAACGTCTTCGCGCCGTCCAATGGTAAGCCGATTATGAGTCCTTCGCAGGACATCGTGATGGGTTGCTACTATATGACGTGCGATTTACCTGGCCGAAAGGGTGAAGGCATGACCTTCAGTGGATACGACGAAGTCGAGTTCGCGTATGCACAAGGCACCGTCGATTTGCACGCACGCATCAAGATGCGTTTGCCACGTCACCAGCGTCTCAAGACGGAAAACGGCGACGGCAAATACGGCGAAGTCATCGAAACAACGCCCGGTCGCGTTCGCTTCAACGAAATGCTTCCCGACGGGATGGATTTCTACAACCGAGCGATGCGAAGTGGTGACTTGGCAAGTGTGATTAGTGACTGCTACCAGCGATTGGGACGCCGTCAAACGATTCACTTGCTTGACGACATGATGCAGATGGGCTTCCGCGAATCGACTCGCAGTGGTCTGTCGTTCGGTACCGATGACTTGGTGACGCCGGACTCGAAAACCGGCTTCATCAAGGATGCCGAAAAAGAAGTCATGCGTCTGAAGAAAGACTATGACCGTGGTCTGATGGGTAACGACGAACGTTACCAAATGGTTCTTGACGAATGGACCAAGGCTCGTGAATTGATCACGACCGACATGATGGCCGCGATGGAAAGCGATACCCGTAAAGGCGACTGGTATATCAACCCCGTCTTCTTGATGAGTCACTCTGGTGCTCGGGGTGGTATCGCTCAGATTCGTCAGTTGGCCGGGATGCGTGGTCTGATGGCGAAGCCAACCGGTGAAATCATTGAGACCCCGATTAAGGCGAACTTCCGAGAAGGCCTCTCGGTACTGGAATACTTCAGTTCGACGCACGGTGCTCGTAAGGGTCTGGCCGATACCGCATTGAAGACGGCGGACAGTGGCTACCTAACACGTAAGCTTGCCGACGTTGCGCAGAACGTTGTGATCACGATGGACGACTGTAACACCACGCAGGGCATCACCAAGGGTGTTGTTTATCGCGGTGAAAAGGTCGAAGTCCGCTTGGCCGATTCGATCAATGGTCGTGTCAGTCGTAAGTCGATCGTTAACCCGGTCACCGACGAAGTCATCGTCAGCGAAAACGAGATGATCACTCCAGAGATCGCTCGTAAGATTGAACAAATGGGCTTGGAAAAACTGCAAGTCCGTTCGCCGATGACCTGCGACGCTCCGCTTGGTGTTTGCCGACGTTGCTACGGGATGGACATGTCGACCGGTGCAATGGTCGAAGAAGGCATGGCTGTCGGTATCATCGCGGCACAGTCGATCGGTGAACCCGGTACTCAGCTAACCATGCGTACCTTCCACATCGGTGGTTCGGTAAGTAAGGAAATGCAGCAGTCCGACATCAAGAGTAAGAAGTCGGGTGAGGTTCGTCTGACGCGGATCCGTGCGGTTGAGAATAAAGACGGACGCTTGGTCGTTCTTACCCGTAACGGCGAAATTGCGTTGGTCGATGATCGCGGCCGTGAATTCGAAAGCTATCCAATTCCGACCGGTTCGATCCTATTGGTCTCCGACGGCCAAAAGGTGAATCCAGGCGAAACCCTTTGCGAGTGGAACCCCTACTCGGTGCCGATCCTTTCGGAAGTTTCCGGTAAGGTGCGCTTCGAAGACATCGTCGAAGGCGAAACCGTTCGAAGTGAGCGTGAAGCGTCCGGTAAAAACCGCTTGGTCGTTGTCGATCACAAGGGTGATTTGCACCCACAGATCGTTGTCGAAGACAACACCGGAAAGGCTCTGAACGTCCAGTTCCTACCAGAGCGTGCGACCATTTCGGTTACCGACGGCCAAGAGATTGTTCCTGGTACCGTCCTCGCTGAAATCCCACGTGACAGCGGTGGTGTTTCGGATATCACCGGTGGTCTGCCTCGGGTGACCGAGATCTTTGAAGCTCGTAAGCCAAAGGATCCTGCGATCATCGCGGAGATCGACGGTGAAGTCGAAATCCTGCCTGAGAAGAAACGTGGTAAGACCACCTTGTTGGTCCGCAGCGAATCGGGCATCGAGCGTGAGCACATGATTCCAACCGGTAAGCACTTCTTGGTGCACACCGGCGACATCGTCCGT
Source organism: Stieleria sp. JC731 (assembly GCF_020966635.1). Taxonomy (NCBI): domain Bacteria; kingdom Pseudomonadati; phylum Planctomycetota; class Planctomycetia; order Pirellulales; family Pirellulaceae; genus Stieleria; species Stieleria sp. JC731. The sequence continues at coordinate 202,817 of NZ_JAJKFQ010000005.1, forward strand.
GCAGGTCAGTCGTTGGTTGACGGACCGCTGGTTCCTCACGATATCTTGCGTGTTTCGGGTGAAGAAGCCGTACAGCAGTACCTCTTGCACGAAATCCAGCAGGTCTATCAAGCTCAGAAGGTAGAGATCAACGATAAGCACTGCGAAATCATCATCGCCCGCATGTTGCGTAAGGTGAAAGTTGAATCGCCCGGCGATACCAACTTGCTTCCAGGCTTGGTGATCGACCGGTTCCAGTTCCGTCATGCCAACCAGGAATTGACCAAGTGCATGAAGGTGGCTGATGCTGGTGACAGTGATTACACCGAAGGCGTCATCATTCCGAAGGAATTGTTCGAAGAGACGAATGCCAAGATCGAAGCCCAAGGCGGCTCACCGATGAAGGGCAAACGTCCGAAGAAGGCAACCGCAAGTACTCAGTTGCTGGGTATTACCAAGGCGGCCGTTCAGTCGAACTCGTTCATCTCGGCCGCGTCGTTCCAAGAAACCACCAAGGTTCTTACCGAGGCTGCATTGGCCGGAAAGGTCGACAAGTTGGTCGGTCTGAAAGAGAACGTGATCCTTGGTCACTTGATTCCTGCGGGTACCGGTTTCCGTGTCTTCCAGGAGTCGGAAGTCAACTATCGCCCTGACGTCATTCCCGAGGACTTCGGTGCCGGAGCAACCAACTTGGTTGAGGACTTCCCGCTGCTGAACGACGGTGACGCGGCACTGGGAGCGAGCCCAATGGATAGTCCAAGTCAAATGGATCAGGACGCGACACGCTTGATGGGTGGAGCGAATCCGACCTTGGCCGACACCGGTGAGCAACCGCCAACGATCGGCGGAAGCGATTTCCCACCAATCGGCGAATAGTTCTTCTGAACTAGTCTTGCCGATCAACATACAATCCCGTTCGTGTCATCGATGCGAGCGGGATTTTTTTTGGGCGGTACTGTTGGGCAGTTCGGGTGTGAAAATCAGTTCCCCTACCGCGTCTGGGCGACGCATGCTTGGCCCAACCGAAAGCAAGTCAATTCGCGAACCAGCCTACCGTAGGGCGGTTCTTGATTATTGATGCCAGGCGGTACAATGTGCGTCACAAACCACCCCTTCTTTAGGACACCTCCGTGAATTTGTCATCTCTGCCGACCGCGACAAAGGATCCCAACGAGCACGCGAAGCATGCGTTGGCTGATTACAAATCCATGACCAGTGACGAGCTGGTCGCGCGGATCACGGCGGTACGGGAATCGTATGGCGATTCTTTATTGATTCTTGGCCATCACTACCAGCAAGACGAAGTCGTTGAGCACACGGACTTACGTGGTGACAGCTATCAACTGTCGCAGATGGCTGCCGAAAGTGATGCGTGTCGCACGATCGTTTTCTGCGGCGTTCACTTCATGGCCGAGACCGCAGATATCCTGGCGAATCGTCCCGAGAAACTGACCGAGCGAGGCGAGCGAGTCCGAGTGATCCTGCCGGACATGGCAGCGGGATGTTCGATGGCGGATATGGCAGCGATCAACCAAGTCGAAGCGGCTTGGCAAGACATGTCCGAGATCATTGATACAGAACGTGTCATCCCCGTCACATACATCAACAGTGCCGCAAGCTTGAAGGCGTTCTGTGGACGCAATGGCGGAATCGTTTGTACCAGCAGCAATGCACAGGCCGTTTTGGAATGGGCATTTGAGCGTGGCGATCGAGTGTTCTTCTTTCCCGATCAGCATTTGGGACGGAACACATCCTTGAAGATGGGTATCACCGAAGATCAAATGCCCGTTTGGGATCCATACGAACTAGAACTTGGCGGGAACGACGAGGCGGCGATTGAGAACAGCCGTGTGATCCTCTGGAAAGGACACTGCAGCGTTCACCAGATGTTCCGCCCCGAGCACGTCGAGATGTTCCGAAAGCAACATCCCGGAATCAAGATCTTGGTGCACCCCGAATGTCCTCGCAACGTCAATGACATTGCGGACCTGTCAGGAAGCACTGGCTACATCATCAAGGCTGTCCGTGAAGCAGCACCCGGAACCAAGTGGGCAATCGGTACCGAATTGCACTTGGTCAATCGATTGAAAGCGGAACATCCCGAGCAGGAAATCCACTTCTTGAGTCCCGTCGTTTGTATGTGTGCGACGATGTATCGAATCGACTTGCCACACCTGTGCTGGTCCTTAGAAAACCTTCGCGATGGAACTCCGGTCAACACGATCGAAGTTGACGAAGAGGTTTCCAAATGGAGCTTGGTTGCGCTCGAACGTATGCTGGCGGTCAAATAGACGGGCAAAGCTATCGAAGATTGGCTGAACAGCAAGGTCAGAAGCAGTCTGACCGCGTCCGATAGGCTCGATGAAACTCGCAAGCTCGATTTCGACTCTCCAACGCCTAGGAGAGCAATGTAAATGCAATCTCAAACACGTCCGAAAACAAAACGCAAATCGACAAAAGCTGATTCGAGTATCTCGCTTCGTGGCTGCCGAGTTCACAACCTAAAAGATATCGATCTAGATCTACCGCGAGGAAAGCTGATTGCCTTTTGTGGTTTATCGGGAAGCGGCAAGACATCTTTGGCCCTCGATACTTTGTACGCCGAAGGGCAACGTTGCTACATCGAAAGCTTTTCGGCCTACACGCGTCAGTTCTTACAGCGGCTTGATAAACCCGACTGCGATTTAATCAGCGGTATACCACCGGCGGTAGCTGTCACGCGGGCGAGCGGATCAAAAAACAATCGAAGTACCGTCGCAACGGCCACTGAAATTGCTGACCATCTACGGCTGTTATTTGCCAAATGTGCAACCCTGCATTGCGTTGGCTGTGGCAAGCCGGTTACCGCGGACGATCCCACCAGCACGGCCGAATCGCTTCATACCAGTGGCAAGCGAGCGATGATCGGATTTCCGATTTGGTTGCCGGATCGCCAGTCAGGCGGTGAAATCCTGTTGGGTTTACAACAGGACGGTTTCGTGCGGATCATTGTCGGCGGTGAGTCGTTCCATCTCTCCGACTCCGATCGGGCTCAGCTCGCCAAGAAGATTCCCAAAAAAGGCATCGAGATCATCGTGGTCGTCGATCGCGTTTCCGCTGATAGCGATCTCAGTCGCCTGACTGAATCTGTTGAAACGGCGATGAATGAAGGCCATGGCAAGGCCGTGATCTTGACTGAGCTCGAAATCGACGGCGATGTCGTGCGTGAGAATCCAGTCGCCGCCGGCAAGTTCGTAAGTGTCGACGCACGTTCTTTTGAAAAGTCAATCGTCAGCGATAGTCGTCGTTGCGATGACTGCGACTTGGACTATCCCGATCCTGTACCACGATTGTTCAACTTCAACAATCCGCTGGGCGCTTGTGAAAAGTGCGAAGGCTTTGGCGAGTTGGTTGACTTCGATATGGATTTGGTCGTTCCGGACAAGTCCGTTTCAATTGCTGATGGTGCGATAGCCCCGTGGAATACACCGGCTTACGAACACGAACTTCACGAGTTGCTTGCACTCGCTGGCGACTACGATTTGCCAACGGATGTGCCGTTTTCGCTGTTAACGAAGAAGCAGTTGCGGTTGATCACCGAAGGAGTGCCTGAACGCAAGTTTGGTGGATTGAATGGCTTCTTCGCGTGGCTTGAACGGAAGAAGTACAAGATGCACGTGCGAGTGTTTGCATCACGCTATCGAAGTTATCGCACATGCGATCAGTGTGATGGGAAACGCTTTAAGCCAGCGGCTTTGGCATATCGGATCGGCGATAAATCGGTCGCGGATATGTTGGCGATGTGTGCGTCTGATGTGGCGGCCTATTTCCACGAAACTCCTTTGCCGAAGAAGCAACAGGAGATTGCTAAGGAACCGATGCGGCAAATCGATGATCGCATCGGCTATCTTCGTTCGGTCGGATTGGGATACTTGGAATTGGACCGACCGCTGCGAACACTTTCTGGTGGGGAAACACAACGAATCGCGTTGACGAGTGCTCTCGGTGGCGACCTCGTCAACATGTTGTATGTATTGGATGAGCCAACAGCAGGGCTGCATCCGGTCGATGTGCAAGCTTTGGTGAACTGTGTGCGGCAGCTCTGTGACCGAGGCAACACAGTGATCGTTGTTGAGCACAACGAGATCATGATTCAGAAAGCGGACCACGTGGTCGAGATTGGGCCCGGCGCCGGTGCACAAGGCGGGAACGTGGTATTTCAGGGTTCGGCAAAGCAGCTTTTAAAGAGCAAAGACAGTCTGACTGGACTGTACTTGCGTGGTGAACGCGGAGCGACGCTTCGGTCTCACAAGCCTCGAGAACCGAAGGGTACGATCGCTCTTCGCGGTGCATCGGGGCACAACTTGCAAGACGTCACTGTCGAATTCCCGTTGGGAATTCTGTGTGTAGTCACCGGCGTCTCTGGAAGCGGCAAAAGTTCATTGGTTCAGGACACATTGCTCGCCGCGATCCAGCAACGCAAGCTGGGGCAAGCGGCAAAGCCTTTGCCACTGGGGTCGATCACCGGAATGGGCCAGATCCAGGACTGCGTTGCGGTTGATCAATCACCGATCAGCCGATCGCCACGAAGCTGTCCGGTGACGTTCTTAAAAGCGTTCGATCCGATCCGGAAGGTTTTCGCCGACTGTCCCGAAGCCAAGGCACGTGGTTTGACGGCCAGTCACTTCACATTCAACAGCAGCAAAGGGCAATGCCCAACATGTGAAGGAGCCGGTGTCCAGCAAATTGACATGCAGTTCCTTGCTGACGTTGCAATGCAGTGTCAAGAATGCCGTGGGACTCGGTTCCGCGACGATATATTGAAAGTCCGGTACCGCGATCGCACGATTGCAGACGTATTGGCGATGACCGCACAGGAGGCCTACGAGTTCTTCCGCGGTGCCGCAAAAGTGCAGGCAAAGCTGAAACGGATGATCGATGTCGGGATCGGCTACCTGCCGCTGGGACAATCCGCGACGACTTTATCCAGTGGCGAAGGCCAGCGGTTAAAGCTGGCCGCGTTCTTGGCCTCCGCAAGTCGCAAGCGAACGCTGTTCATCATGGATGAACCGACCACCGGATTGCACTTTGACGACCTTGTGCGTCTGGTGGATTGTTTCGACGCGTTGATCGCCGATGGTCACTCGCTGTTGGTTGTCGAGCATAACCCGTTGCTGATGTTGTCGGCTGACTACATCATCGATATGGGGCCCGGGGCGGGACGGGACGGTGGTCAAATCGTCGCCCAGGGAACACCGGACCAGCTAAAGCAAAATCCAGACAGTCGCACTGGAAAGGTGCTCGCTGACTTTTGCGAAGCTTGACTGTTGCCAAGCTTCTGCCAACGCGGATAGCGAAAACGCTGTTTTATCGAAGCTTCGATTCGGCAGCTTGCAGTGCCGCGATGGTGTTATCCATTCGCTTGGACCGGTAGACGATCACCGTTTCATTCTCGTTGGTCGCGATCGGCTCTGAGATAGGAGTCCAGTTGCGATCCAAAATCGCTTGACGAAGTTTGACTTGATGCCGGTTGATGACGTTGTGAGCAAAAGTCTCTGCAATGTATCCCGCTGTTTTGTCATCCGGCAGGATAAGGTAGTCGATATCTTCGTCGCCTTTGGCCAACAGGTTTCCTAGTTTCTCATCGTCCGTTTCACCTTCGACCTCGCTCCAGGTTGCTTCGGCAGCGATATCGAACGTATTGCTAGACTCGAATCGGATACCATCACAAACGAGGTAGTCCAGAGTACTTTGCACATTGTCTCGGTCAAACATTGCCGTGGAATACACGCAGCCGGTACACATGGACGTCAGCTGAGCGACGCCATATCGCATTTCCTTGACACCGTGATTGCGACTGTCGGTCAACATGACATCAACAATTCGCTGAAGCGATGTCATTTCGTTGAAGCCCGATGGCTGATGGTTTTCCCAGCCCTGTTTCGACATCCACCCCAGTGCGACGACCAGACAGATCGACGCATAGGCGATCGATTGCCGACTTTTGACCGAATCCAAAAGATGGGCCAGCGGAAGCATCAGTGCCAAAACCAATCCGACAACAGCTGGCAAGCTGACGAACGGGTTCAAGCCGGCACCTCGGAGCACCAACATAAGCACTGGGCTAACTCCAATCCAAATTAGAACTGGCACAACGCCTCGGAGGCTAGTGATCGTTGCCAATGCCTTGCGGAAGGCTTGTTCTCGAAACGCAAAGTATAGCCATCCGATCGCCCAGGCGGCTGCGAGATAACCGATTGTGACACCAATCCCGCGACCAGCAAATTCAAAGTGCTTCGCCGATTCCATCAGTGTCAGGCTGGCGTTGGCGTCGGTATTCCAAACGAAATAGTAGTAGTACAACGTGTCAAACTGAAGCACGAAGAACCAGCCAGCGAGAACACTCGCAGCGACAACTGCGATGGCTTGACCTTTAAGGTGTTCAAATCGATTGGGTTTCGTTAGCAGCGCAAGTCCAGCAATCGGCGACAAGGCAAACACTAGATAAACAGGCGCGGTTGCCCGTGACAGACAGGCAATCGCGGCGGCGATTCCCACCAACGCATAATTTTTGACTGAAGGCTGCTCGTATGCGCCGAGCATTAGCACCGAGGTGCAACCGAATGAGAGGCACAACAAAAGGTCAACGCGGAAGTCTGACACTCCTCCGTTGGACGCGTATAAGCAAGCTGCCGTCAGAAAGCTTAAGCATGCGGTCAGCGAAACGCCGTCGGAGATTTTTCGGATTCGCGATAGATACCAAAAGACACAGCTCAGAAATCCAAAAAGATAGATCGCTTGGATCCAAACTCCGATCATCCGTGATGGCTCAGCAAATAACCCGATGACAATCCCGAAGACATAAGGCATCAGTACCGTCGCGCCGCTGTTCCATACTTTGGAGAATCCCGCCGTGATTCCGTCCTGCTGAGTTGCAATGACAGCATCATGCATCTGCTGGTTGTAACTGAGCGAGTCGTAGAAAGGGTTCGTGTGCTTGTAGAGCTCCAGATTTAATTGGCAACAATAGATTGCCAAGATGGAACAAGCGATCGCTATCGGTAAGAGACACATCCACAAAGGGCGCGGGCGTGAATCATCGTTGCTGGAGGGGGTGGTTGTGTTCATCTTGTTCTGGTTTGTTGTTGACTACGCAGAAGCCTTTCGCGCCATTGTGAGTGCCGAGCTAGGCTCCAATGGACTTTGATTGCTTTGCCTTGGGAATGATCGCAAGACTGCGTCAGATTGGTTGTCGCTCGATAGGTCCATGGCCAAGACATAAGCAGGTCGTTTGCGACACTCGTCGTAGATCCGACCGATGTATTCACCCAAGACGCCAGCGGCGACGAGCTGAAACCCACCCAGTCCTAAGATGGAGCACAACAGAGTCGTGAAGCCGAGTTCTGCAGTTTCAAGTCCGGCAACTCGTTTGACGACGAACCACCCGGCCGCCGCGATCGACAGCATGCAGAGCGTCACACCCGTTGCTGTCAACAGACGCAGTGGCTTCAGAGAGTTTCCGAAGATTGCGTCAAGTGCATAGCGGAGCAGGCGTGTAAATGTCTGCTTGGGTTCACCACCGGCACGTTCTTGCCTTTCGAATCGCACGATCGCCATCTTGAAGCCGACCCAGGCTCGTAGAGCTGGGAAGAATCGATGGGCTTCATCAAGCTGGCAAACCGCTTCCACGGCGTGGCGATTCATCAAGCAGAACGTCCCAGTGTTTTCGGGGACATTCGACTCCGATAGAATCTGAAACAATCGGTGAAACGCCGCGAAACAGAAGCCTCGAAACGCTGTTTCTTTTCGGGACGAACGCTGGGCGATAACGATGCCCGCGCCATCGTTGTATTTTTCGATCAGCTGTGGAATCAGCTCGGGCGGGTCTTGTAGATCGCCGTCCATTAAGACGACACATTCGGCGTCGGTCGCCTGCAATCCGGCTGTGATTGCGGCGGGTTGTCCAAAGTTCCGCGACAGAGACAAAAGGCGAACGGCGCCCAAAGAGGCTTCGTCATTGGAGTGGATCGCGTTTTCGACAATCCAATCCGCTGTACCATCACGGCTGCCGTCGTCCACGTAGATGATCTGGTAGGTCAGTCCTGTCGACTGACAAGCCGCGTCCACACGAGTGTGTAGCAGCTCAATAATCTCGATTTCGTTGTAGACCGGAATGACAATTTCCAATTGTCGTGTTGCCATTGTTTCGTCCGTGAAAGGCAGCTGATTCGCGAGCAAGAACAGTGATCGCGTACTTCATCCGGGGGAAGTTAGAAAAGATAGTCCCGGTGTGTCAACATCGCACCGCCGGTGACATCCGCCGACTTGGATCATCTGGTCGCGTTTTTCATGTTGCTAAATCTATCGCTGGCGAGCAGATAAGGAAACGACGCGGTAAAAACCACGTGCGGGTTTTCATTCACCAGATCAACCACACCCTCAAGCGGGAATAGGAGGTCTTGGCGAGGTAGGTGGTTTGTCAAAAGTCGCCTCTGACAGGCTAAGTTCGGCAGCGGTCGCCGGACGAACAATCTGCTGGACAAATACTTCGTGCGGTTTTAGGGCGATGCTGGTCACCGCGGGAGGATGATAGTGGCTTCGTGGATGACAGAGGTTTGCAGTCGATTCATAGGACGTTAGTTTTCTCGAACAATCAACATTCAACCACAGGCTTCGACGATGAACCCGCGGCTTCTCGACTATTTACAACGCATCCTTAACGCTCGGGTCTATGACATCGCGATTGAATCAGCTCTCGATCGCGCCACGAAGTTATCTGCCCGCCTGGGCAATCATGTTTGGCTAAAACGAGAGGACACTCAGCCGGTTCACAGTTTCAAATTGCGTGGTGCCTATAACAAGATGGCACATCTCACTCCGCAGCAGCTCGCCAATGGGGTGATCTGTTCGTCCGCCGGGAACCACGCCCAAGGGGTCGCGATGAGTGCCCAGCGGCTTGGGTGTGAGGCCCACATTGTGATGCCGGTGACGACACCGAAGCTGAAGTCAGATGCCGTCCGCGACCTCGGTGGGCAAGTCGTTTTGTTTGGCGATAGCTACAGCGAGGCATTCGCCCATGCCATCGAGCTACAAAAAGAGCATGGCTATTTGTTTGTCCACCCGTTCGATGATCCTGATGTTATCGCGGGGCAAGGGACCATCGGGATGGAGATCCTTCGCCAGCACCAGCACCCGATTCACGCGGTGTTCGTTGCAATTGGTGGTGGCGGTCTGATATCCGGAGTCGCCGCCTACATCAAAGCCGTGCGGCCCGAAATTAAAGTCATTGGGGTGCAGATGTCAGACTCCGATGCGATGGTTCAATCTGTCAAAGCGGGCCAAAAAGTCGTGCTAACCGATGTCGGATTGTTTTCCGATGGGACGGCGGTCAAAGCGGTCGGTGAAGAGACTTTGCAAATGGCTTCCGAGCTGGTCGATGACTATGTCGTGGTCGATACCGATGCCGTTTGCGCGGCGATCAAAGACGCATTCGAGGACACACGCAGCATTTTAGAGCCTGCCGGCGCGATGGGGATCGCAGGATTGAAGCAGTACGCCGCACGGCATGAACTACACGACGAAACGCTGATCGCGATCACCTGTGGCGCGAACATGAATTTCGATCGTCTACGCTTCGTGGCCGACCGCGCCGAAGCGGGGGAAGAACGCGAAGCATTGTTCGCCGTCACCATTCCCGAGCAACGCGGTAGCCTGAAACGGCTTTGCAAGACGATCAGCGAAAGGAATGTGACGGAGTTTAGCTATCGTATCTCCGATGAATCCGAAGCTCATGTGCTGGTCGGATTGTCGATCAAGAATCGTGCTGAAGTCGATACGATCTGTCAGGCTCTCGCCGAGCAAGATTTCGCCACGCTCAGCCTCGCAGATGATGACCTATCGAAAGAGCACTTGCGCTACATGGTCGGCGGGCGAAGCCACCGGGGTGGGGCCGAACGGTTGTATCGATTCGAATTTCCCGAACGTCCCGGTGCTCTGATGTTGTTTCTATCGCGCATGCATTCGGATTGGAACATCAGCCTGTTTCACTACCGAAATCATGGCGCCGACTATGGCCGTATTTTGGTTGGCATCCAGATCCCCGACGATGACCTGAAACCGTTTCAAGAGTTCTTGGATCAGTTGGGTTATCGATACACGGATGAAACGGCAAATCCGGTTTATCATTTGTTCCTGCGATAGATCCACCGCATGATGAAAGTCCGCATTTCACGTAAGGCAGACGTTTTTGATCTGTGTGTTTTCAGGTTTCTGATCATTCCTTTTTAGAACCGTTGGATAACAAACGATGACGCTACGCTCAACAACCATCGTCCATCCATGGCACGGCGTTTCACCGGGCGACGAAGCTCCTGAAATTGTCAACGTGATTGTTGAAATTCCGCTGGGCGGAAACATCAAATATGAATTGGACAAAGCATCGGGTTTGCTGAAAGTTGACCGAGTGTTGTTTTCGGCAGTTCATTATCCGGCGAACTACGGATTCATCCCAGGAACTTTTGCTGACGATGATGATCCGCTTGATGTGATGGTGCTGTGCCAGGAACCCGTGGTTCCGCTGGCTTTGATGCAAGTGCGGCCGATCGGGCTGATGACGATGATCGATGAAGGTAGGCGTGACCACAAGGTGATCGCGGTTGCGACAAAGGACGCGGAGTATTGCGACTTTCGCGAACTTGATGACCTCCCGCATCATCGGTTGGATATGGTCCGCCGTTTTTTTATGGACTACAAGACGCTTGAAAACAAAGATGTCGAAGTCGAAGGTTTCTCACCAGCCAGCGTTGCCCATCAAGTGATCAACGAGTCGATTCAAGGCTATCGCGACAAGTTCTTGAACAAATAAACTGTTTCCTGAGACAACGGTTTCTCGGACACAGGCAATCGCAGTACAGACATCAAATTAGTTTTGCGTCGATCGGCGTTTGGCGTCGTGGTCGGATACAATGGGGCGATCGAATTCTGAGGCGTTGCATTGGACGCCTCGTGCAATCAGCCAAATTGCAAAGCGATCTATTCTCCTCCCAATTTTACGCCACTGATGTCTGCAACGCGATTCTTGCTTTGTACGTTTACGCTCTATCTGTCCCTGGGGTCCTATTTGCCTGCGGCGGATCCGTTCGAGGTTGATGTCCTCGTCGATGCCGGAGAGTCCACAGGACAATTGAAGCCGATCTGGCGGTTTTTTGGTGCTGACGAACCGAACTATGCGACAATGAAAGACGGTCAAAAGCTGCTTTCAGACATCGGTTTGCTTCGTCCCCAAGAAGTATTCTTTCGTGCTCATAACTTGTTGACATCAGGTGACGGGACCCCAGCTTTGAAATGGGGATCGACGGATGTGTACAGCGAAACCGAAGACGGGCAGCCGCAATACAACTGGAAAATCGTCGACGGCATTTTTGACTCGTATCTGCAGCGTGGTGTTCGTCCCTATGCGCAGATTGGCTTTATGCCACGAGAGCTTTCTTCGAAACCAGAACCCTATCGACACGAATGGCGTCCAGGGATGCCATACGAACAGGTTTTTACCGGGTGGAGTTACCCGCCGAAAGACTATGACAAATGGAGCGAGCTAGTTTACCAGTGGGTGAAACACTGCGTCGAACGCTATGGTCGCGAAGAAGTCGAATCATGGTATTGGCAGACTTGGAACGAAGCCAACATTGGGGCTCCGAATCGGCCAGGGTATTTCACCGGCAGTAACGAAGAGTTCCACAAACTGCACGACTATGCGATCGCGGGAGTACGACGCGCTCTTCCAACCGCGCGCGTGGGAGGTCCGGATTCTGCTGGAAGCGGTGGGCGATGGACTCGAGAATTCTTTGAGCACTGTTTGAGCGGCACCAACTACGCGAGCGGTGAAGTCGGGACGCCACTCGATTTCGTCTCGTTTCACGCCAAGGGGGCGCCCCAGTTTGTCGACGGTCACATTCGTATGGGGATTTCGAATCAATTGAGGACGATTGACGATGGTTTTCAGATCGTCGCATCATTCCCACAATTGCGTTCGACGCCGATTGTGATTGGTGAGTCCGACCCGGAAGGCTGCGCCGCATGCCAAGGACCGATGTTTTCCTATCGCAATGGAACGGTCTATTCCAGCTATACCGCCGCCAGTTTTGCGCGGAAGCATGACCTAGCGGATCGGCACGGTGTCAATTTGGAAGGCGCCCTGTCGTGGTCTTTCACCTTTGAAGACCAGCCATATTTTGCAGGCTTTCGCCAGATGGCTAGCAACGGATTGGCATTGCCGGTTTTCAATGTCATGCGAATGTTTAGCCAGATGGGAGAGCAGCGGGTGAAGGCGACCAGCAACCATCAGTTATCGCTGGACGAGATCATGTCATCAGGCGTCCGTGGAAAGGCGGATGTTGGAACCATCGCCAGTCTCGACCAGCAGCGGCAACAACTATCGATCATGGTATGGCATTACCACGACGATGACATTGACGGTGCAGACGCGGCTGTAACCCTCCAAGTTTCTGGACTTCCGATGTCGATCGAGAACGCGGCGCTTTCACATTACCGCGTCGATGAAGATCACAGCAATTCCTATGCGGAGTGGAGGAAGATGGGATCGCCCGTTGCACCCAATAGCCGTCAGTACAACCAACTGCAGACTGCTTCAATGCTAACTCGCCTTCAGGGATCACCTGCCGATGTTGACGTCCAGCAAGGCAATGCAAGTCTCTCCTTTGTTTTACCAAGACAAGGCGTCTCGCTGGTTGTCTTGAAATGGTAGTGTGACCGGCTACGGTCTGGGTGTTAGCTTTTCAAGTTCTTCGAGTCGTTTTAGCACGAAGGGTGTGTCACCGGCGATGATTTTTGTAACCAGCTCATCCAGAGCTGGCTGCAAAGAATCACGCGAAGTGGAACGTCTTAGCTCGTACAGACGTAGCGGGATTCGCAGCAGTTCCAATTCATCCGGAGGCGAACTGTTCGGACTTGGAACACAGACTGATCGGATAAAGTTCAAGTCCCGGTAACCAAATTCGACACTCGGCTCGATCTGCGTTCCTTCTCCCCAATCATTCCATGTCGCGATTTGAACGATTGCAGCTTTGGAACCAATCGCCTTCGTGAAGGTCGATTTGAAAGTCTGACCTTTGTTATCGGGTAAGACAGGATATCCCTCGTTGATTCCAGCCTTTTTATAGATGTCATTGAATCGCGGAAAGGCCACCGGGATCGATCGCTCCCACGACTTCGATTCAGAAATGAAACGGTCAACCTGAGATAGGCCGACTTTTGGTGCAGGCCAACCGAACGCACCCGCGGCACCATCTCGACGATAGTCTTGGCTGAAGTAAAGGACAGGACTTTTTAGCCGATCCAGGCACGCTTTCCATTGGTCATCTGTCAATCCAGAATGGCCGAATGATAGGAGGACCGGCTTACCGTCTAACTTGACGTAGGCTCCCGATTTGAACCAATACTGTGAAAGCCAATTGATTTCTTCACTGGCATGATCAACGGCTCCGTCGGGAGGAATCTTTTTCGCATCGACCAAGGCTGGGATCGTTTGATCTTCATAGCAGATCACGAACTTCATCTTCAGACGTTCACATTGCTGAAGAAGTCGTGTCGTATTTCGGTGTAGGATTGCATAGTCTCGATAGTTGCTTAGGCCATACCAATCGACGATGACTCCGTCGATGCCGGCTAGCTTCATTGTCAACAAATGGAATTCCAGCACATCCTCATCGCCCGAATCATAGGGCCCGATCAATGGATAATGATTCGCAGCAATTTGACGCCGCTCTTGAACAGTAACGTTCGGGTCAAAGTGGTTCATCGTCCAGTGCCATCCCCACCGGCCGTCCTCTGGTTCCGCTTTGAACCACGGCATGTAGTGGACCAGCACTGACGTCGAGGGGCTTTTTCGCAGCTGATGATCAGACTGCGCACAACTGACATTTGGGGCGATGAACAGCCAACAAAAAACGACGATGGTCAGTCGTCGAAGGAATGTGCGTAAAGCACCAGTTGGGAAAGGCATGATCCTGCTCGTGAGAACTCAGATACTTCTTGAGCTCGATTGTAGTCTCCGTCTTGTGCGAAGTCTGTAAAGGTTTCGATCAAGCCCTCGGGGACCTCGCAAACCGTATTTTCTGTTCGGATGGATCTTTGGAAACGCACAATGGAATGTGGTGCCTGCGCCGAGTCTTGATTCGACGTCGATGTGACCGGAATGCTGAGAAATGATTCTTTGGCAAGTCGCCAGACCAAGTCCTGTTCCCTCGAACTCTGATTGCGAATGAAGCCGGTGAAAGGGCCTAAAGATAGTGTCGACGTCTTCCTCTGCGATTCCGATTCCATTGTCGACGACTGAGACACGCCAACAGGTGCCGCGATCGCTGGCGACAATGTTGACGACTGGCTGGCGGTTGCGACAGAATTTCAGTGCATTGGCGACTAGGTTTTGAAAAAGCTGACGTATCGCGATCGGATCACCAAGGACGGTGGGCAACGGCGATCGTTCGATCAATGCTTGTTTTTCTTTGATTGTCGAGTCAAGGCTGTCAATTACCTCGTCAACAATATCGCCAAGGTTGACTTGTTTGAAAGCAGTCTTTGTCCGGCCAGTTTGTGCGTAGGCCAACAGCGAATCCAGTAGCTCACTCATCTGCATCGTGTTCGAATTCACTTTGTGCAGTAGCGAACGGGCTTCTTCGTCGACTTGTCCGATGACGCCATCAGCCAAGATTTCGATCCAGGTTTGAATTGTTGTTAGCGGTCCTTTTAAATCATGCGCTGCGACTTGCGCAAATTCTTCTAGCTCTCGATTTCGAGCTTCCTTTTTTTGTTCCCTTTTGACCGCGGCGATGGCCGATTCGATTGCAGTCCGCAATTGTTGACTCGATGTTTTTCCGAGCACCAAGTAGTCATGGGCGCCTCTTTTGATTGACTGCGCCACTTCGCGTTCGCAACCTCGATCGGACATCGCAATGACTGGCAGGTCAACGACGCGGCTTCTTACCTGATCCAGTAGACGCCAGCCACTGCCATCTGAAATCTTTGGATCAAGGATGACGCAATCGATCTTTTGTGTCCGTAGCTGGTCGACAGCAATCGAATCGCCCCCGTCACAGAAGAGATGAACATTTCGAGGAAACGACTCCGGCAATAGGTCGCGTATTGATTCTGCATCCGAAGTACAACGCTGAACAATAAGTATGGTTGGCCGCTTGGTAGCCATCGCGTTCTCCTTATCGATCGCGAAAAACGTCGGAAAGATCTTTGTGGGACCCTTGGGGGTTTGGCTTGTGGGTGAAATTCCCACAAACCTACTGTGCTTCATCGCCAGTTCCGATGAGGCTTTCATTCATTGAGGGATGACCATCGCGGTGAATCGCAAATTGGATTCTTGTTCCACATCGCGTATTCAGGAACCAAGTTTTGTCGAACGGTTGACCCAGCATCCGTGCAGGTCTTTCTGTCGCGGTGGGGCAGTTCGGCTTTGTCATCGCAGCGTTTGTGCCTCGTTCCATATGAAAATACGGGTTCGGGGCATTAGCCGACGGGCGTTGGCAGCCCCGGTGATTGCACTGAAACCGTGGCAAACGCCATACGGCAAATCCTAATATCGAGTTTGGAACGAAGCACTAGCTTGGGGCGATGTGGAATCGCGATGGGTTGAATCCGAGACCAGATATTCGATTCGCTGTAAACGAGCAAAACCGCATGTTCAACCCATTCGCACCAGACGAGTCAATGCAGGCGGTTGGACGTCGGTTGTCGTTCCACGACTGAGAAGTGCACAGAATCAGAAAAGTTATCCCATGTGCCCGTCGATGGAGTTTGCATGAAAACTCATACCCTCAACTGTCGTGGGCTGAATTGCCCAATGCCGATCGTGGAACTGACCAAGGCCGCGCGCGCGGCCGAGTCGGGAGACAAAATCGAAGTGACCGCGACGGATCTAGCTTTCAAGCCCGATGTCGAAGCATGGGCCAGGCGGATGGGACATACCATCGAGAGCTTTGAACAGAATGATGATGAGCAACTGGCCGTAATCATCTTGGCGTAATCAACCACCTTCAGGCAAGGATCTGCAATTCCTAAACGATCCGATGTTGCCTTACTGAAAGCAGATGCCGTATGTCAAAAACGAATGAACGGGTCGTCATTGTTCTGACTTCAGGAAAGTCAGACAACGGAAAGAATGCCACGATGGCATTTTCTTGCGGGCTGGCTTCGATCGCCATCGGTCGGCCGACAACAGTTTTTTTAACCAGCGACGGTGCCGTCTGGGGCTACCAAGGCAGTTCGTCGGGGATCGCCGTTCAAGGATTCCCGCCGCTTTCTGAGCTGATCGAGCAATACGTCGATGCCGGTGGTGAGATCATGCTTTGTTCGGTCTGCCATACCACTTGCAGCGTCGGACCACCGGGGGGCAAACTCGAGATCGAAAAGCTTCCAGGCATCGAGATCGGAGGATTCACTGCGGTGCTCGATCTTGCGATCGGCGGAACCACGATGTCGTTCTAGAGCATCGCGATTCATTTTTACATCACCAATCGAAACAACGCACCGGTGTCGCGGCGTTATCTTCGGCTTTCATTGGAGTGTACTTACTACGCCATATCTCAAATTCTTGGGCCGGCATCGGTCGTCCGAAGTAGTATCCCTGCAACTCGTCGCAACGAAGTTTCGCTAGGTACTCCACCTGTTCGATGACTTCGACCCCTTCGGCAACGACCGTCAATCCCAAACCTCGTCCGAGCGAGATGATGGACTGAACGATAGAACGCGAAAATCGGTCGTGGATGACGTCGCGTATGAAGGACAAATCGATCTTTAGCGTGTGAACATTAAATGTCTTCAGATAGCTAAGCGAGGAATGTCCGGTGCCGAAATCATCGATCGCTATCCGAAAGCCAGCTTCGGAGAGCTTCTCGATCACCATCGTCGAATACTCGACATTGCTCATGATCGCATTCTCGGTAATTTCCAATTCCAGCCATTCAGCCTTCGCACCGGTTCGTTCTAAGATTCGCACCAGTGATTGGGCGTAGTCGGCGCTACGGAGTTGAATTGGTGAAACATTTACCGCAATCCTTAGCGGGTTTCCTTGATCATGCCAAATGCGAGCTTGCTTTGCGGCAGTTTCGAAGACGTATTCGCCCAGTGCGTTGATCAACCCAGAGTTTTCGGCGATTGGGATGAATGTATTTGGTGGGACGAACTGCCCTTCACTATCTCGCCATCGGATCAAAGCCTCGCAAGATACCAGTTCTCTGGTCGAAGCCCTGACCTTCGGCTGAAAATACAATTCAACGTCACCGTTATTGATCGCTCCACGCAGTTTCGTTTGAACCTGCTGCCGCATGTCGACTTGGTACTGCATCGACGGTTCAAAAAACGCGACCGCGTTCTTGCCTGATTGTTTGGCCGCGTACATCGCGGTGTCCGCATAGCTCATCAGCGTTTCGGTATCGCTAGAATCTTTTGGGAACCGAGTCACGCCGATGCTTAATCCGACATGAGCTTCGGATTCGGTCAAGGCAAATGGGCGATTGAATTCATCGATCAATGCGGACAGCAAGTTTTGCTGAGTTGCCAAATCATAGTGGGCATCACGAAAGAGGATCGCGAATTCATCACCGCCAAAACGAGCGACAAATGCGTCGCCTCCAACCACTTCGATGATTCGGTCGGCGACGAATTGCAAAAGCTGATCGCCACCGGCATGACCGACGGAATCATTTACATGCTTGAAGTCATCCAAGTCCAAGAAGCAAATCGAAAAGGCATTCGACTGTGACGCATTGGATGCCTTGCGATTGACCAGATTGACGATCATTTCGCGAAAGAAAGCTCGGTTTGGACATCCCGTCAAGCTGTCGTGCATCGCCCGGTGATGCAACTGGGCCTGGCTGTTTTCAAGCTCCGTGATATCGGACGTCAACGCGATGATCTGTCGATCGACATTTCCATCGCTGGGACTAAGTGAGACCCAGAAGGTTCGTTGCATGTGCTCGGAAACTTCTGATTCACTCGCCAAGCGGATTTTTCCTGACCACGATTGACCATTGGCGGCTTCGGCAACATGTCGCAGCACACTGTCCGCCTCGACATGGATCAAATCCGCGAATCGTTGTCCGATCACGGCGTTTCCTGTGCCGATGTTGGTCATCCTTGCGAATGCGGGATTGGCTTCGAGAATTTTCCCGGCGGTGTCCAAAATCGCGACGCCTTCGGCAGACTCCTCAAACACGCTGGCAAGGAGACGCAGGCGGTGTTCACGCTGACGGTCGTCGGTGATGTCACGCGATGTCGCGATAACAAAACGATCCGATGTCGATTCGTCTGTGAAGGCCGAATAACGTTTGGCGGAATAGTGTTGATTGCCTTCATCATCAACCCAGCTATCCACGCACGTCGATTGTGGAACGTCACCTGCAAAACAAGCATCGATTTGTGGATCAAATTCACGAAGGCATGGGACGTCAATCTGATCGGGAAGCTTGCCAACGATGTCTTCTTCGGTGACGCCATGGGCGTTTAAGAACGCTCGGTTAGCCACAACGATTCGGTGATCGGACGCGCGGACGCTTAGTTGATCCGGAACCGCACTGACGATTCGATTTAGGAAATCTCGATGTCGGCGTAGTTCGGCTTCAAATTGTTTTCTCGCTGTGATGTCACGAACGATCGCCAGGACTTGGTCGCCGCCTGAGATTACAAAAGGGCTAAACGTGAACTCGGCCCAAAACGAAGTTCCGTCGTGCCGGGTGACCTGAGCTTCGAAACGTTGGGAATTAACCTGGTCCGTTTGCCTGATGCTGGACTTCAACGTCGAACTGGCGTCGGATCCATCTTCCAGTTTTAACGTTCTGAAAAAGTCACAGCCCGACCGCAGCATCGCCGAACGTTTAATGCCGAACATTTCGGTGGCATTGTCGTTGCAAGCCGAACAGCCCTGGCGATCAAAGACCAAGACGGAATCGCTTGTACGTTCGAAAATCGTATCGGCGAGCCGCTTCGTATCGTTGGCAGACTGCTCAGCTGCAGAACGCGCATCGGACAGTTGCTTTTTAGTTTGTTCCAGCTCGTCGATGATTTCAGCCGAGCGAACGATCGCTTCGGCTTGTGCCGCAGCAAGCGAATCTGACTGACGCGTCAAACGGTCCAGTTCGGCGTCTTTTTGCGATAGTAGTTCGCGGAGTTGACCAAGTGAGTTCAGCAGTTCTGCCGGTGTACTATCGATCGTTTCGCAGTTTTGGTCTGCTGGCTTATCTGCGACTTCGTCCAACCAACGGTCGATTTGTTCAAGCAGCTCTGTCGGTTCGCTTACCGAGGCGGTGGGTTGATTGTTGACTTTGGCGTTGACCATCATGGCTACACGTTTCCGACGCTTTTGGAGATAGCCTAGATGAATAGAGTTGTGTTGGCTTGGGAAGCTTGACCGACGAAAGTCGCCACACCGCAGTAATCCAAGTTCGGGTACTCGATGATTTCTGATCGATCGATTCCCATTAGACGCATGGACATTTCACAGACTTGGATATGAACGCCCAGGTCGGCAGCCGTGCTGATAAGTGTGTCGAGGTCCGCAACGTTTTTACGCTGCATTTCTCGGTGCATCATGGCTCGGCCGACGCCGCAGAAATCCATTTGCGAAAGCTTGGTCTGTTTGGGCGAACCGGGCAGCATCCATCCAAATGCTTTTTCTACCAGCGACTTTTTACCAGCGGTGACCCCGCCACGACGCAAGGCTGGAGTTGCCCAGAAAGTGAAAAACATTCGCACGTCCATGCCGCACGCCGCTGCGCCCGTTGCGATCACAAAGGCTGCCAACAAGCGATCTTTGTAGCCTTCGAATACGACCAAATTCAACTGGTTGGTGTCGGCTTTTGATTCGTTGAGTTGCTCGAGCTGTTGTTGCAGGGATTCGATTTGGCTTTCAATGTTTTGCAGCCTTTCGGTACCTTCCAGGGCTTCGCTTACCGGTTCAGATGTGGTTCCTTGCATTCTTAAACTCAGCGGTCATGTTCTCGAGACAATTCAATTCAAAGCGTTTGAACAGCTGTCAAACGCCATAGAAATTTGTGATGCCATTGGAAACCGATTACACGCACGGGCGACCGAATGGTCGAAATGCAGGAGGATACCTGTCGAATAAAGCGACGTTCGGTTTTCTACTGGTTATGCGGTCACAGCAGCGGATGAGGGAACAACGTCAATTTTGTGGGGCAACGCGAGGCGTTCCGAGGGAAAGAAATCTATTTCAATCGCCGTTGAAATTGCATTTGTCCAGGGGATTCGGTTGCGTGGAGTTGTTCGGCGGACCGGTCAACATTGCATCTCGTCGACCGATCGATCGTCGATCGCCTACAATCGAGGTTTGTCCGAACGAATACTTGTACTGTGCCCCGAGAGCCTTCAATGGTCAGAACAAAACCCGATGATGATGACGACCGCGTTTTGCTTCGCAACATCGAAAGCCACGGTTGGCACCTCGTCGGAATCAGCGAGGATGAGTCGGGGCCGGCTTATGTCTTCACCGTCGGGCTATTTCATACTTTCGGACATCCGGAGATCTGCATCCTCGGTTTGAATGACACTGATTTAATGGGCCAGATCGTCAATACGGTTGCCGAACTGATAAATGATGGGCATCAGTTTGACGATTGGCGATCAAGCGATGAGGTGCTCGACGAATACGTTTGCGTCTTTCGAAAGGTCGGAGACGAGCACTACCGAGAATATTTCGGGTACGGCAGGTGGTTCTACGAAGGCGACGACTTCCCGATGCTGCAATGCGTTTGGCCGGACCGCAACGGATACTTTCCATGGGAAGATGGCTTTGAGTCTCAGTTACTCCAATCACAGCCAGTCTTGGCAACGCAATCATCGTGGCCATTTCTAGAAGCCAAGAATGCGGCCGTTTACACGACTCGCCAAGTCATCGAGGAAGACCATCCGGTACTGTATGTCAGTCATGACGAAGATGGCGATTGGCAGTTCCTTTGCGGAACCACCGATGATCCGAAAGACTGCCGAATCGTCGGTTTAGAACAAATCGTCGAAGACCACCCATCCGTCGCCAAACTCGCTGACCTCCGCATTGGCGCAAACGCCGAACGAAAAGACGAATCGAGCCCGTGGGAAAGAGACGAAACGTAGGTTTAAAAACGAAAGTCGGTTTGTTTTCGCATTGAAAACATCGTACTCGTACTCAGCCTCGCGGAACTCGTACTCAAATCGCGGCATCAACAATTGAACCAATCTGTAACCACAATCGTCACGCCGAGTTGAACTGGATACTGCATCGGATCGTTTCGGTGTTGACCCGTTTGATTGCGAGCCGTGACGTCGTTGCCGAGTCACCAACAGCACTGGGCTACGGCTCAGTACGAGTACGTTCGAGCCGAGCCAGAACAATGCGTTGGACCGAGGACGCCGAGCTGACGGCCGGCTAGTAAAAATCCTTCGCGGCGTCTCAGTCAACACCAACGCTATGCGTCTTTAGGAAATTGAAACGCATGTTTCGACGATCTGCACGGATTCACCGCAAGCGTGATGGGTGGCGTATCAATTCACCGGAGTAAGTTCCTCGACCAGCAATTTCACGCAATAGTCTGAAACGCTGGAGCGAGCGTTGTCTCGGAAGCCGCGAATCAAGATTGTCGTTCCTTCCTCGAGCGGTGGTCCATGTTGAGAGTGAAAATCACCGACTTACTGTATCGAATCGTACGGGGTGTCTGGGGCGGCGGCTTGGTAATAAATCGGTGCCATCCCATTGTCGATCGCCAATTCGCCCCTGTAGTGTGAGAACCGAAGCCGTACGTCTGTGGCAATTTCTTTGAATGCCGACTGCGTGCCGATTTCTTCTCGGGTGCAAACGCGTTGGCAAGCCCGGATCGTAGTGGATCTTGTCAAAGATCCCGTCGGAAACCGCCTAGCACTCAAGGATCTCTAACGAAATCCACTACCTCAGCTTGTAGCTTCGCCCGCAAAAACTCAGTCGCGTTTCTATACTCGGGGTTGGTGCCCGGATAGTTGAGATAGGACTCGACGCCCAGTTCATCGCATCGTTCTTTGAGAGCGAGGCCATGATTGACATGATGGATCATCCATCCGTTTCGCAGTCGCGGTTCCTTGGGGGCGGGATCTGCAGGATCCATCGCGTAGGTCATATAGACAGGCGGATCATCTGAGCTGATCAGCGAGAGGGCAGCGATTTCTTGATTGATCCGTTGGACTTCAGAATCACTGGATGTTCCAAAATATCTGGCGGTCTCCCCTTTCTTACTTGAGCGGTCTTTATAGCCGGGAACGTTCGCGTCCCACCACTTCATCGCCATCGTGACTTGGCCAGCATTCGATGCGACGCAAGTGAGGCGAGTGGATTGTCGCTCGATCGGATCATCGCTGCTGGGATCGGCAAAGTCGTCGTGGAATGCGAGGTACATCACCAGTTGTGCTCCGGCAGAACCACCGACCGCACCCACTCGGTTTTTGTCGATCTTCCATTGATCAGCTTTACTGCGAAGAAACTGAATCGCCTTTGCGGCATCATCGTGAGCCGCAGGTAGCGGTGAATGAGCTAAGAAGCGGTAGTTGATGGTCGCGACAGAGATTCCGGAATCGAGTAGTGATTTCAGAACTTTCTGGCTTAGCTTGGTTTTGTCGCCGCCCACGAATCCGCCGCCATGGATATGGATAACAAGCGGCGACGGGGAAGATTCGCTCGCTTGCCAGAAATCGAGCACCTGACGTTCATGCGAACCATAAGACACATTCGCAGCCGTCGGTGTGATTTGATACCGAGCAACCTGCTGAGCAGAAGTATGTCCACTCAATAGGGCAAGACCCAAGGCAATAATCAGCAAACGCATGAGGTATCTCGATATTCGAAACAACGAATCGTAGTGGATCTTGTCAAAGATCCCGTGAGCAAAACCTAGCCATCAAGGATCTTTAACAAGATCCACTACAGTAATCTGCAACGGATCGGAAATTCCTTCTCCTACTTCGCTTTGTATCCGAACCAAACCCATTCGATCGCGTGAGGCAGAAATTGTTCTTTGGCGTTGCGAACACCGTGTCCAGAATTCTGGCAGAACAGGTATTGGTATTCGTAACCCTTGGTCTTTAGAACTTTTGCCATACGGTGATTGGCCTCGACCCAGTCATGCATTCCGTCACGCATCACGTTCGGGTTGAGGTTGTCCCGATCTCCAACGGCCAGAAAGATTCGAAGTGGCTTCTCGGGACTGTTGGGGATGATCGTTTCATGAAAGTCCCATGCGCCTCCCGGTGTCGCGGGATTGAATGGCCACTGTTGATTGACGAACGTTCCCGATGTGGTCAGGACTCGGTGGTAGAGGTCGGTCCGATACCATGCCATCGCCAATGCTGCGGAGCCTCCTGAACTACTACCCATGGCAGCTCGCCCGTCGGGATCAGGCGTCAATCGGACACCATAATTTTCTTGTATGCGTGGTAGGACTTCCGTTTCGATGTACTCGGCATAGGCCCCTGACATCGTGTCGTATTCTTTTCCCCGCTCGTGTCCTTGCGCATCACCGCCGCCATTGGCCACAAAGATCGCGATCATCGCAGGAACACGCTTTTGGTGAATCAGATTGTCGAGAATCCGTGGGATCATCATATTCGGTTTCCCTTTTGGACCGTCGTGAATCACCATGAAAGGAGCTTCTGTGCCCGGTTCATATTGCGAAGGGATATAAACCGTGATCTTCCGTTCGTAGTCGATCGGGTGAGTGTCCACGATTAACGTGCGTGGGTTGTTAGGATCAACCGTTCCGAACTCGTTTCGTGCGATTCCCGGATTGAACAGTTTCGTTTGCCTGGAGTCGATCGTGAATTGTTCAACCTTGCCTTGAGGAACCCCTTCAACGGGATCGAGTTCGGACGCCGGCTGATAGTCGGGACCGATCACAAAGTTTCCGGAAACATCGAGCGGTGGATTGGGCCCGGATTTGTCGTCGAGTCGACTAAACGAGGGTGCACCGGGAGCATCGAACAACCGCGTCGGAGGAGTTTGCTTTTTTTGTTGCGCCAGGACAGTACCTGACGTCAGCGCAATCACAACAGCAAGAAGCGATAGCAAGTTGTCTAGAAAACGAGACATGGTCCTGGACCTATGAAGTGAATCGAGAGGCAGTTTCTCAGCACCGATCGAGGAGTTCGCGACGATCGGATTGACTGCCGCCAGTGTATTCGATCCGGACACCGATAAGGTAGCTCGATACACGATTGCGATGGAGCTTCAGAAGACCAAGCGAGTGACATCGATCTACTCGCTGGTCGAAATAGGCTCCACTTTTATTTCAAGGCAGCTTGCTGCTTCCTCACGAATGGCCGAGAAGGATGGATCGAATGGCACGACTTTCTTTCGCCACTTTTCGGCCGATTCGAATGCTTCTGTTGCTTCCTCTTTTCGACCTGCCGCTTGAAGCGCCATCGGCAATACGAAACGCTCTTTGCCAGCCGCCTCGCCGCGAAGTTCGATGCTCTCTTGCAGCAGTGCAATCGATTCTTCGATTTCACCAAGGCGATAGTGGATAGCCCCCCTGACAGACTGCGATCGAAGCGTCTCAAACCGGGGAAGCGCTGAAAGATTCTCGGTGATCCAGTTTTCAGTTTTTTTCAGCAACGTATCGGGCGTTTTCTGCAGATAGGCAAGATGCCAATAAAGTGGATTTGGGAGATTCGGCATGCGGAACTTCTGCTCTCGGTTTCCGACAAATAATTTGTCAAATGTATCTGTCGTGATCCGCCACTTAATGAGTGTGTCGCGAGGGAAATTTTCGTTCGGACTCAGCTCATATCCCTTGGTAATATCTTCTTCCGCACGGACTCTGTTTCCAAGCCATGTGAAAATCTTTCCGCGCGCAGCGAGCAGGACGCCATCGTTTGGGTGCTGTTCAATGGCTTTGCTGAGCTCAATGATTGCGGTCTCCGGATTTCCCAGCCTGGCGGTCATCTCCGCGGCCAAAGCAATAAAGGTCGTATTGTTGGGTGCGAACTCAAGTGCTTTTTTGTAGTATTGCCGTGCTAGACCCAATTCATGAATCCAAGCATACTCGCGTGAAATCGTTGAAAGTTTAAAGATATTTCCGGGTTCCAACGCATCCGAAGCAATGAATGCATTGGCCGCTGCTCTTTGCTCACCATGCTCGGACAATACACGTGCAAGAGTATTTTGTGCAAACGGACGGTTCGGATCGATGTGAACTGATTTTTTGGCAAAGCCAAGTGCTTCACCAGCTTTGTTTTGTCGCCTAAGCACCTCAGCCAAAGAGGTAAGTCCTTCTGTAAAATTCGGATCTAGTTCAAGGGCTTGGCGAAAATAAACTTCAGCTTCAGCAAAACGGTTCCGGCGTACGCCTTCCAACATTCCAATGTTGTAAAAAATATATGGTTGCGGATCCAACTCGGCAGACCGCTGGTAGAACTTGTCGGCCAGATCAGGAAACTGCGACTCCAATCGCATCGCCATCCAGTTGAGCAGCCTTGCATCGTCTTTGAACGCTTCAAAAGTCAGGTTTTCATGTTCAGCAAACTGCTCCGGTGATTTTTCAGCCAATTTCAGTAGGCGTTGTCTTCGTCTTTCGATCGAAGACTTCGTAAGCGGGCTATTCGGAAAATGGATGGCGAATCTATCGATCAATCTCGAGACAGAGATGAGCTCACCAAGTTCAGCCTGTTCGATTTCTGCGAGTGCTGTTTCAAGTGCCATCACTTGACTACCGAGACGGGTCGGCCTGAGGGCGACTGCGGCGGCAGAATGGATTCGACATTCGTCGAGATCTGGTTGGTCCAAGCTAAACAGCGTAGATAACAATGACATGCGAGCCCAATAACTATCAGGCTGGAGCTCAACAGCTTTCCTGAGAAGATTCGCCGCAACAATTAATAGTCGTTCGCTGTTTGGCTTTTGAGATCCCGTTTGGATACGCAGGCGTCCAAAGTTATTGCCCTGACCCATTCCAGTGGAAATTCGAACGACCAGACGCAAATTACGTTCGTCGCTTAGTTCGACGACTTCTTCCAGGGCAAAATAGATATTCAACTCATTTTGATGTGTCCAAAGATGGGCAAATGTTTCTCCTTTGCCATCGGAGATCTGATCATTCAAACCCCATTCGCCAAACAGGTTGTTGGCGATAGGTCGAATTTTCAGTGGCGTGGAATTGCCGTCTGCGTCTATCAATTCACAAGCCACATCGTGTAAACCGACATCGCCAATCGCTTCCTTTCCCGATCGAGACCAGGTTTGCCATTTTCCATCCACTTTTGTCTCGACATCGTGGGGAATGGCTTGTAGTCGCAACGCCCCCATGTCCTTGTCGAGACTTGCTTCGATTTCGATGACTTCGTCATTCGGGTTGGGACCACTTGCAAGAATGGAGCCATCCGGCAATCGCTGCAGCTTTGTCCCATTTTTTGCGGTCAGCTTTGGATCAGCTAGATTTTGCCATGCGACCGAATCAGCCAAATACTTGGTCCGAGTTTGATCGTCGATTGTGGCGATCCAATCTGCCAGTTGGACAAGTGAAGCAATTGGTGTGGCTTCTGTAACACCCTTGGAGCCCAACTCGATGACATGATCGATGTTTGTTTCGTTGACTCCCAAGCGAATTTGCTTTCGCCAAGGGTCTTTGTCGAAATGATCGACAATCTTCCATAAACGCTTCGCTGCCGAGATGCGTTCTGTTGCCAATGGATCATGTGTGCATGACCAACGGAATCTTCCGAGTGATTCGTCAGAAAATTGGAAATCTCGATTGCGATCTCTATTGGAGATCCAAACTCGAAATCCGCTGTCGCTGGCTATTGGCGTGTCGAGCACAAAGACGGCTGCGTGCGGACGGCCTCCGCTATAACCTAAGTGCCAGGTATCTTTGCGAATCGGATCTTTCGGCCATGAGTAATCCGAAACGGCGTAAGAGACACTCGCCTTCTGTCTGTTTTCAAAATTGCCGATTGGAGCAATCTCGATGTTAAGTCCTTCCAGTGTCCCTACTCCGGAGCCCTCTTGTCGTCCCGGTCCGTGGTTTGGAAGTGAATCGTGTAGCAGAGCTTCGATTCGAAATGCAGATATCTGTGTCGTATCCGATTCAAAGATCAGGTCATAGCCGGCCCAAGCGTTTTCACCGCTGACCAGAATTGAACCATCGCCAAGTGGGGTAAGTTTATCGCCACCTCGTGATTGAAGAACGATCGGCTGCAGGTTCGACCACTCACATTGTTGCCAACGATAAAATGGAATCTTCTCTTCAAGTAAGACTCGCCAACGATCGAGGCAGGCAACTACAAAATTTCGGTGTTTGTTGTGGAGGCTTTCCAGAAGTTTCAGCGTCTCAGAGACGTCGCTTTCCGGTGAGAGTTCCCATCTTTTAAATGCGCTAGAAAATCGTTCTACAGGATCAACAAATGGTTCGACACGAAGCATCGGCTCGGGAGGTTCTTCACTTGATCCATCTTCGGAACGGCTCGTCGACCAATCGAAGTCAGATGACTGGTTCGCCTGTTGTTGTTGACGTCGTTGAGAGGCTCGAAATTCCATCTCTCGCTCATAGGCTGACTGAAGATCTTGCACTAAGTGCAGCTCCTGAAGTCGACCATCGACGAGACTTTTAATGTTATTCGCGCGTCGAAGTAAATCAGAATCCAATGCAGGTGAAAGCGATGTTTTTTCGACGCGTGAAAGTGCTGACCTCGCAGCTTCCAGATCAGATTCATCCGGGAATTCATCAGCCTGCAGACTGGCATAGGCTGCCGCAAGGGTCAAGTCTTCTTGGATTTGTTGCATCGTTTGCTCCTTTTGCAGGGCTTGAGATGCGTCGTAGGCAGCCTGTTTGTGTTCTGCCCACCAAATTCCAACTGCTAATGACGCTAGGGCAAAAATGACGGAAGCAGCAAAGCCGAATTGAAAGACGCGACGTTTCTTCTCTTCTATCAGTCGAGCCTTGGACCGAGCGAGTTCTAATTCTGAATTTCGAAAACGCTCTTCGACAGACGTCAGGTATTGTTCAAGCCTCCGTCCAACGTCTCCAGCATCACGAGGTCGATCATCTTGTTCCTTAGCCAGGCAGGATCGAACCAAGTCTCGTAGCACAGGATCACCAACAGTCTCGTTAAGCAAACTGAGCGAGCGAGCGATTTGACACTGCTGAGAGTCACTGATGATGGTAAATTGGCTCTCGCCTTGGTAGAGAGATTGGCCGGTAAGGATCTTGAATAGAATCGCGCCTAGTGAGAAGACATCGCTCGTTGGCCCAAGATCGTTGATTCGCCCTTGCGCCTGTTCCGGTGAGATGTAGCCGGGAGTTCCCAACAGACTTCCAAGTCTGGTGTCAAGCTCTTCAGTTGCATCCCGGGAGTCGAAGTCGGCCAACGGAATCGTGTTTTCATTACCACAAGTTTCTTCCGTCAAGGAAAGTGATTGCAAATCTACATCCCGGACGATTGCTTCGGATTTAGCGTTGTCAGATAGCACCTTTGCCAAACCCCAGTCCATCACCAGCACTTCTCCGAATTCTCCGACCATGATGTTTGCCGGCTTCAAGTCTCGATGGATTACGCCTTGTTGGTGGGCATAACCGACAGCCTGACAAACATGCAGAAATGTATTGAGCAACTGAGAACGATCATTTCTGCCATCGCTGTGGTCTAGCAGTTCACCAAGAGTGCCTCCGTTGACAAATTTCATCGCAAAATAGGGGCAATCATTTTCCCACATGCCAGCGTCATAAATGGGCGCAATTCCCGGGTGCTGTAATTGCCCTCCGATTTGTGCTTCCTCAACAAATCGCTTGAATACAGACATCGATTTTAGATGTTGCGGCAACATTACTTTGATCCCAACTTCCCTTCCGAGGTCAGTATCGAAAGCTCTAAACACCGCACCCATTCCACCGCGCGCGATCTCTTCAAGAATCAAGTAGCGACCTTCCTTCGCTCGATTCGAAAAGTCAGGTAGGCTTCGGCTTCGTTGCAGACGTACGCGAGGAAGTTCGTTTGATAGATTGCCTCGCCTCTTAAGAACGCCTGGCAATCCGACACTTATTTGAGTGTCTGAAGCGATGCTTGGCTCGGTTTCTGCAGACGCATTGAACACTAAATTAAATGCATCTATTCTTGCCGCATTGGGATTAGTCTCAACAGCATCCAGCAATTGTTTGACGATTTCAAAAAGGTCTGAACGCTGGCGTTTCAGTTGCTCCAATGCTGTGTCGCGCCCGTCTTTAGGCAAGTCATAAATATCGAGAAATGCTTCACGGATGGAGTCCAAGTCGGTATTGCTAGGCAACAATTGAGCAACTCTCGTATGTTTGTGTCTGCTATCAACTCGGTTTCAGCGTTTTGGTAGCGGAGCAGTTTTCGAGGGGACGAAAGACGCACCATTCTCGCCTCGCTCAGTCGATTCGAACATCCAAGCTGAGCGGAGACAGTTTTGCACTTTAGTACATGCGAGAGATGTTGCTGCTTTTTCCAACAAATCCAAATTCCCAGTGACTTTTCTGAAAGTTGCTCGACTATTCGCCTTTATCAATATCGAAGGCGTCCGCGACCATCGCGCGGGCGAAGGCCCAGTGAGCGTAAGCTTTGGATTTGGAGATGCCTACAAGCTCAGCAGTTTCGGTGACAGAGAGACCAGCAAAGACCTTCATCTTGATCAGTTGAGCTGATGTCGAATCTACTTTCTCAAGAGAACTCAACGAATCGTCAAACTCGATCAGCCATGCGGGGTCCATAGCCGCACCTGTTGTCGAGTTCTCGATCGTCAGTTCAAACTCTTCGCGTTTTAAATGCCCACCCCGCTTCTTGCCCGCCTTTTGCCTGGCATTCTCTATCAGTATGCGCCGCATGGACTCCGCCGCCGCCGCAAAAAAATGGCGTCTGCCTTCCCAAGTGGCAGTGTTCTTCTGACTCATCAACCGCATGAATGTTTCGTGGACCAAAGCGGTCGCTTGAAGTGAGTGTCCCGGTCGCTCACGCCGCATCATATTCTGCGCCACGTGGCGCAGTTCTTCGTAGACCAGCGGAAATAGTTGATCGAGGACGTTTTCGTTTTGGTCAGAAGCTTTCTCAAGAATCTGCGTAATCTCGTCAGCGCTCATCGGGTCTCCTGGAATCCCAGGTGAAGTTGTAGTACCACAAAGAATTAACAAGTTCATCGGTTCAGACTGGATGTAGTCTAGCAGTCTACACCGGTCTTCAAGCAGTATCAGCATCAGACGAAGTGTCGCTAGTCCATGGAGCTTTCTCGCCCAAGTGCAAAGCCCAAGCTGCATCAGAATGCACCGCCAGCATCCGGCCTGCTCTTCCGAAAAACGAGTTTGCTAAAAATGTCAACATCGTCTGGAAAACGCTCGGAGAAGTCTCGCATGTACTTTCGGCATGCATTGACTGGCGAACAAGGAAGTGGTTATTCGACCGTCATTATGCTCATCGGCGACGCACTAACGCCAAAGGCCGGGTCGAGGACGACTTGAATCCTTGCGCAAGTGCCAAGCAATCGTTTTCCCTGTATTTACCCCAGCTCCTGTCTAAATATCGAGGCTGAGATGCTTGACCTGACAAATGTACTAAAACAAATCGCTATTCACTCAGTTTTCGTTGCGGGGCTTCTTACGGTACAGCAGCTTCATGCTGGCAAAAACGGAAAGGGAAAAGGCGATGGTGGCAGCGGAGACACATCTCCAACTGTCATGTTCCAGCCAATAACGTTCTCGCTTCCCGATCCGCTGGGGTATGCGGGGCCAGCGAACAGCTATGGGGGCGTTATCAACAATCGACTACAAATTGCCGGAAGCTACACAACTTCAGCCGGCGCTCACTCGGCATTTTTCTACGATCCGCAAGTTGACGCGAGCCATTCGATCGACCTGAACGTGATCACCCAGAACGTCCCAGATGGCTTCGCCATTCGTGCCGCCAACGGGATCAATGAGTTGGGTAACATTGCGGTTGTATGTGTCAGTGATCCAAGTCTTCGATTCTCCGACCCTGCAAACGAGGTGCTGACAGGAGTAGTGAATACGAGTGCGGGGTTTGAATTCAGCTTGGTCCCCCTGCCATCGGTCGTCTACGACGAAACGGATGAATACGCCGAACCAATGGGAATTAACAATTCGAATGACCTGTTGATCGTTTCAAGGCAGATCGAGAATGGTATCCGCGAATGGACTACCTATGTGGCTTTCTTTGACGAGGCGAACTCGACTTGGTCGCTTGAGGCCATCGATCCGCTATCTGGATTCCGCGGAGTCGGAATATCTGATCGCCTCGCAGGCGGCGATTTGTTTGTTGTCGGAAACGCTGCCGACGCAACGACCAGAAATTTGTTGTCGTATCCCGTTCGAGTGAACCTGATCAATCCCGGCGCTGGCGAAGTTGTTCTGTCAGAATACAGTGAAGCAGGCACAGACTACCGGTTTGTCGGGCCCTTCAGTGGGACCAATTCCTATGGTGAGTTCCTGGGACGTCAGATCGCAACGACGACAACGACCAAGGGAAAGCGAACTACAACAGTGGTCCAAGAATCGTTCTTCAAATTTACAAACCAAGTGCAGGCCGATTCGTTGGGGTTGCAGTATCCAAGCAAACTAAATAATCAGCTCGACTACTTCGCCAATCTAATATTCAACGGGCGAGAAGTCTTGAGCATCGACGGGAGCGATTCCTATATCGATATCGTTGATTCTATCGACTTCACCAGTGCCCCCGAAATTAATTGGGAGGCTGCCGAAACAACGACCGAATTTCGATCGATTACTGACCGCATTGATGTTGGGTCGGATTCTGATCCCGCCAATGATCTTCCGATCATATTCGGATACGCTGAGGTTGAACGCGGTCCCTACACAGCGATATCTTCCAAGCCGATCCTGCTAGTTCCAGTGCTCAGCAACTGAGCGGAAGCAATAGAACACCAAAGATATGAGAACCGAGGAGTCGCGGGCAGTAAAATCCCGCTTCCTCGTATCCGTTCCATCGCCATGCGGCTCCAATGCATCCACATGGAAAAGGAGTCGTTTTGGATCTTGTTAAAGATCCCTTCAGTGTCGACTCTTCATACCCAAGGATCTTTAACAAGATCTACTACGCAAGAGCGGAACGACAGACATCTAGTCTTCTTTGTCTAGTCGCTTTAGGATCGAATCGAGAGCGGCTTCAATTCGGCGAAGGCGAGTTTCGAGCTGATCGAGACGTTCGTCCGTTGGCTTTGTCTCCGTTTTTGCAGCTCGCGATTGAGCTTGTGCCATTTGAGCTTCTGCCATTCGCAGAGCTTGTTGTCGCTGTGCTTCTTCTTTACGCGCAGCGGCTTGAGCAACTAGCTGCTGTCGTTGATCATCGAGCGGTTTGCGAGGTCCAAGGACGATCAATGAAAACTGCGTCGCATCTTCCTGTCCTTCGGAATCTCTGACGACAGCGGAAATGGGCAGCTGAGCTGCGAGCTGTCCCGCTGGCAACGATTTCCCTGTCAAACGCTTGTATTCAGCGGCATTTACGGATGCATCGAGCGGATCGTTGTTGTTGGGACCTGTCGGCCTCACCGGGGCGGTGGCGAGCTTCGCAACGAGGTTGTCCCAGATCGTGGTGGTTTGAATTGATAGCTCACCGTTCTTGGGATCGATGTCGATGCCTTCGAATTCGGTAATCAGGCTAAAGGTTCCCTCGTTGCCGGGGTTGCCGACTCCAAGTTGAACCTTTCGATTGCCACCGACGGAAATTTCGGTCGGTTGGCGTTCGCTAAAGTGGATCGGTGCAATCAGCTTTTCGGTGGTGGACTTCGCTAGCTTCGCAACAATCAGTTCGTTGTCCAGCAATATGAAGATGCGATCGGGTTGGACTATCAAACGGTTTTGCTGTCCGTAGAAATTTGGGTTGCCCGATTGAACTGGCTTCGCGGAAATCATCGCGGAATGGACGACCGTCCCATCAATCAAGCTGCTCAGTTCAAGCCAGGTCTCGATGGTTCGATCGACTTTGTTTTGTTCCGCTCGGATGGAGACGACAGCTGGAAGCTGTTCTGACAATGTGGTGTATCGCTGAGTTTGCCACTGTGAGATTCGGCTGCCAGCGTTGTTCACCAACGCATTGCCCTGAATCATTCGCCCCCACCGTTTGATGCCCTGGTTTCGAGCTTGCATGAGTCTAAATGATTGATTGGAGTTTGCGGCGATACTCGGTAGCGAGCTTCCCAGGCATCGGACAAGCGTCCCAGATTCGAAGTCAATCACACGATCACCAACTTGGATCGTGTCAGCGCTAGTCAAGGCAATCGGTGGTTGAAGGCGCTGGAATGGGCCAGGGGGTGAAGGCCACTTCACTAGTTGCAGCGGATCTGTTTGGAACACCTCAAGCTGTTCGCCTATGACTGCGATCCGCTCGGGAGCGATCTTGGTCAATTGCTTGGGCGTCGACTTTAGAAACTGTCGTTTGCTAGCCTTCAGTTCATGACTTAGCCGATAAAACAGATTTCCAGAGTTGGGCGAAAGGTAAACCCATTGATCATCGATCGTTGCACAGCGAATGCCTTGAGGAAGCGTTTTATTGACAACCGTGACGAGGTTTTCCACATCGATGACGGTTAGTTCGTCAGGCCCAGGTTGCAATGGATGGCGGTTGGGCTGACCCGCAGTCGGTCCCCACACAATCAAGTGCTTTCCGTCTGGCGACAATTCCATTGATTTTGCCGTACACCCAAGCTCAAGCGTCGGTAGCGTCACGCGAACTTCAATGCTGGCCGCATCAATCAGTTTGCCATCGGCTTGCTTGGCCTCGACACGAATCGATTTGACACCGACATCGTCGGCCGTTGGAGTCCAGCGTATCGTTCCAGTCTCGAATCTTGCCGTTTCAGGGCCATCGGCAATGTTGATATTAGTTGCCGAATCGGATTTCGAATTGGACAGCGTGACATCGACCTGCATCGGTTGATCGACCAAGCAAGTCACGCTGCTTGGGAGGCGAAGCATTCGCAATGGCTGCAGCACATCAGAGTGGTCGCCAAGATCGATCCAGTTTGCCGATTCACTTGTACCGAGAAAAACCAAATCATTCTTCAGGTCAAAGCCGATGGTTAACGAAGTTCCTTTACTCTGTTGCGATTTGTCGAGCGCAATCGATGCGATTGGGGACGCATCGCTGAAACGATCGAGATAAAGATGGTCGCTTTTGAACGAAGCGACAAGGTCGAACGACGGGTGAATCTTGGCTGGGCTGCCGCGAAAGGAGCGTACCTGCTTGGTCAGGTCGAGTGTGTAAAGTAGGTTGCCCAGGGTCCAGTAGCGGTTCAACGGGCCGGCAGTGACTTGGCCATAGCTCTTGTGATAGTCACGCACCTGTGTGAACGTGCATTTTTCTTCGTCGACCTTCATTAAGTCGGCACCACTGGGCGACGATTTTCCACGAGCGTCGGGGACGATCCAATGTCCATCGGGACTCATCGCGACGTGGGTCGGGTGCGATTGTCCCCAGCGTTGAACTTTCACGCGATTACGGATCTGTAGCGACTGGGTGTCGATTTGGAAAACCTCACCGTCCCACCACGCTGATCCGGTGTTGCAGATCGCATAGACATAGGAATTATCATTTTGCGAACAAAACAACGCGTACGGTCCATTGCCTTGCAAAGCGACTGACCCGAGTGTTTTGTTCGTATCGAGGTCGATTAGATGCAGAGACGGCGACTTGGTGCATCCCACGACCAGCAGGTTTCGCTTGATGATCAGTTCGGTTGGATTCGTCCCGACGGGAAACTCACGGACTTGTTCAGCCTGTGGTGAATACTCAAAGACTTTGTTTTGATCCTTCAGGGTTGCAAACACGCGGCCAGTTTTTTCATGGACGGCCCAGTCAACCGCGTCAACGGCAAGTGTCACTGGTGATGCGGCTTGCAGATCTGAATAGCTACATGCCCAGCCGAGAAGCAGCACGCTGGCAACCAATAATTTCCGGCAATACATTCGTCTTCTCCCACGCGAAGCAGATAAGGAGATCAGAGTATAGACGAATGCACTTGCCGTCGTGGATCTTGTTTGAAGTAGCTCAGCACAGTTCCACCATCTGCTAAGCGATCATATGTCATCCCAGAAGATAACCGGGAGCTAACGCTCTGCGGCTGATAAGAAGTTGGATCAGTTCGAACCGTAGTGGATCTTGTTAAAGATCCCTTCAGTGTCGGCTCTTCATACCCGAGGATCTTTAACAAGATCCACTACGCAAACATGCGACATGCGTCGCCAACTCTGGAAGCTCCTAAATTGGCTCGCCGCCGTGAGAGGTGGAAGGACTGCGCTGTGCTCCGCATCGCCGTCAATCTCTTTGCGTGGCCGCGATGGAATGCCGATTTTGTCCAGTCGCGACAAACTATTGGCCCACCGCTGTATTGGCATGTTCCAGCCACGTATCGCCTCCGTTCGAATCGTTGAGTCATCGAAGCCCGCAGCAGCGAACTATTCCCATCCCTCGATCGCAATCTTGACCGCCTGTGCCCGCCCACGCGATTTCGACACAACGATTTCACTTCATGGTCGAAACCGACAGACGCCATGGTCGGTACCACACACAGCCCGTTGGCGAATCGTTGAGCTGGCCGGCATCTGATTGTTGAACAGGCATCGCAGCGGGTATCGCCAAGACGGAATGTTCTGAGCGGTGCGAGCAAACCCATGCCGATACGCCTGCTTAATCATCGACCGGCGAGCCTAGCCGTCTGGAGAATTGGCTCTCGAATAGACCTGTTTGAAGAACACTAGCTTCTCGTCGCTAAATCGAAACCGCTGCACCCAATCGATAACGTAGTCGCTTGCCGCATCACGTAGGCGACCATGCTCGCGAGCATTCACAACGACAGTATCTCCTTGAGCCACAACATCCTGCACCTCCGGAAGTTGAGATTCGATTTGGCCAAAGTTCTTGCCGACTAGCGCGACAACATCATTTGGACCTTTCGCTTTGCCGGAAAATGGGATTGCAGTAGGACCGATAATCTCAAACTCGATTTCAGTTGAAAGTGCATTGCGAAAAGCCTCGATGTCTCCGGTCGAAATTGCACAATAGATCGCTTGCACCAATTCCGTATTGCGGCGTTCAGCCAATTTGCCTTCGACAGCATCATCGCCTTTCTCGAATCGAACGCGAATATCAGAAATGAAATCAGCATGCTTGGAGTCGTTCATTGATATTGTCGTGCTGAAAAATGGGCGATGTGCGCTCGGTGACTAGGAGGAAATTTACCGGTGCCGCGATCACATGATACACCAGTAGTGATCGGACGATGTTCCAGTCACGTGCATGCAGCGTAATGATACCGAACGGAAAACGAAGAGCTTGAACATAGGTCGGTTGCATCGGCCTGCGAAGTCTACTGGTCGGTCCACTTCAGTGCCAAGCGAACTTTGGCTGCCACAAAAAACACGAAAAGCCACAAAAACACATTAGCTTCCATACTCGCTGACGGTCATCAAGTATTTCTTGACCTGGAGCGTTGCTGCGTCGAAATTCACAAGCAGCCCCGTTTCGATGCGTGATGATTTTAGATATCCAAGAAGTTGTGCAATGTGTTCGTCCGCTACCGATTCGCACGCCTTCAGCTCGACAATCAAGCATCCTTCAACAAGCAAATCCGCGAAGTATTCTCCGAGCATGGACAATCCTCATCGTATACGGTCAGTGGATGCTGTTGTTTGACATCAAGCTCCAGTTTCCTGAGTCGATGCGCCAAGGCATTCTCGTAGACCTTTTCCAGATGCCCATTTCGATGGTACTTATGGATCGCAAAACTTGTGTCTCTCACGACGTCGCAAAGCTGGTTGATGTGATCCCACTTCATTTTTTGTGCCCTTTTGTGCTTTTTGTGGCAAGCGATGTCCAGGTTCGCTATTGAATTCCAGGGACGCACCGAAAGCAATCGGAGTGATACGCTGAGATGCGGAACAATGCTCAGCTGTGAACTGGTGAAAGCAATATAAGCGGACCGCGGTGAGCGGATATCCTGAGTTGGCTACCAGAGCAGTGCAGCGGATCATGCAATGTAGATTCGTTGAGCTTGGAAGCCAGCACAGAGTATCCGGGCTTGTCGAAGTCTACTGGTCGGTTCACTTCGGAGCCGAAGCGAACTTTGGATGCCACAAAAAACACGAAAAGCCGCAAAAATAGATCAGCTTCCAGGCTCGCTTACGGTCATCAAGTATTTCTTGACTTGGAGCTTCGCTGCGCCGAAGTTCACAAGCAGCCCTGTTTCAATTCGTGATGATTTTAGATATCCAAGAAGTTGTGCAATGTGTTCGTCCGCGACCGATTTGCACGCCTTCAGCTCGACAATCAAGCATCCTTCAACAAGCAAATCCGCGAAGTATTCTCCGAGTATGGTTCCATCTTCATCGTATACGGTCAGTGGATGCTGTTGTTTGACATCAAAATCCAGCTTCCTGAGGCGATGCGCCAAGGCATTCTCGTAGACCTTTTCTAGATGCCCATTTCGATGGTACTTATGGATCGCAAAACTTGTTTCTCTCACGACGTCGCAAAGCTGGTTGATGTGATCCCACTTCATTTTTTTGTGCCCTTTTGTGCTTTTTGTGGCAAGCGATGTCCAGGTTCGCTATTGAATTCCAGCGACGCACCAAAAGCAATCGGAGTGATTCGTTCAGATGCGGAGCAATGCTCAGCTGTGAACTGCTGAAAACAAGATAAGCGGAGCGCGGCGAGCGGATATCCTGAGTTAGCTACCAGAGCATTGCAGTGGATCATGCAAAGTAGATTCATTCAACTTGGATGCCTGCACAGAGTGTCCGGGCCTGGCGAACTCTACTTGTCGGTCCACTTCGGGGGCCGAAGCGAATTTTGGCTGCCACAAAAAACACGAAAAGCCACAAAAAAACATTAGCTTCCATACTCGCTGACGGTCATCAAGTATTTCTTAACCTGGAGCGTTGCTGCGCCGAAGTTCACAAGCAGCCCCGCTATGCTGATACACCGAACACAGTGCATAGTCTTGGCGATGTTGACCTGTCGGTCCGATACGATTGGCTATCGCTGATTCTTCAATTTCAATATTGCCGCTGTGCTGGTGTCGAGCCAGGAATGACTATGGGCTCGCACCTGTTTCGTGCCGCTGTCTGAAAATGGAAACGCAAACCGATTGAGGCATGACGGAAGGCGACTATGGAAAGTTGGTCTAGCGGCGAATGCGAGGGACTGGATTGCCAGAGCGACATCGAGTTACCCAGGCGTACCCATGGTCTGGGAATCGTTCGGCTGAGAAACAATGGCCAGGGATAACCGTGAGCTATCGCTCTGCGGCTGATGGAGAAGAGGGTTTGCGTCGACACGTAGTGGATGTTGTTAAACATCCCTTGGTGTCCGAGGTCGAGAAACCTCACGGTTGAGAAACCATGCCCATGGATAACCGCGAGCTAGCGCTCTGCGGCTGATGGACAAGGTAGTTGAAGGAGGATCTTTGACAAGATCCACTACAGCTTGAGAAGTCGGGGCGACAAGATTTGAACTTGCGACCTCTGCGTCCCGAACGCAGCGCTCTACCAGGCTGAGCCACGCCCCGATTGTTTGTTTCTGGCTTGTTTGCCAACGCCCGTATTCTAACTAGTGCGTCGATCGCTGGGAAAGATGCCGGACGACAGATTTATTGATTCTTGCCGCTAGCGTTTGCTGGCCGCTTTCTTGCGGCGGTGGAAGTGATAGCCGGGAACGAAGAAACATAAACCGGCGATCCCACCGAACAACAAATGACCCCACTGCGGTGCGATCGACATCAAAATCGCTGCGGTGAACAACGCGATCGCTTGGATATAAAAACGACCGGTCAATATACCCGCCTTCACCACGAAAACCATTCCGCTAATGACCCCCAAGAGCGGACTTAGTTTTAACACCGGCAAGTTCAATAAGCTTTCGATCGGAAACAACGCCCCGATCGCAATCATGCTGCTGCCCCAAACATGGGCGACCTGACGTTCGATAAACGTGACTGGCCCCATTCGCTGTCGAAGCTTCCAAAAGACACTCGCCCATGCGCCCAGTCCGATCGTCCATAGCCCCATGTAGACCATCCGCGATTCGACACCTAAGTACTCCAGTTGCCAAGTCAAATAGCAGGCAACAAACAGTACCAGCGAATGCCACATCCACAGCAAGCCCCAGTTCTCCAACACGGCAGCATGATGAGTCTCGCGGAAGATCCGTGCGACGACTTGGTTGAAGCGACCACTTCTTGCGGAGACCACTTCGTCGGCAAGAAACGCATCAAGGTCACTCGCCAAGTCTCCGGCACTCGCATATCGCAGGTCAACGGGCTTTTGCAAACAACGGACAACGATCATTTCCAGATCACGATCGAGTCCCGGGCGCAGTGCCCGCGGTGGGCTGGGGTCTTGTTCGATGACCAACATCACCAGTTCAACAGGCGTCTCGGCAATGAAGGGTGGCCGGCCAGTCAAAGCGTAGTAAAGGATCGCGCCGAGGCTGTAAATGTCGGTCGCGGGACTGAGCAGTTCGCGTCGACCACCGGCTTGTTCGGGTGACATGTACGCCGGTGTTCCGACCATCATTCCGCTGCGGGTAAGGTCAACGTTTGCACGGACCTCTTTGGCCAAACCAAAGTCGGTCACAAGAACGCTGCCGTCTTTGGAGATCAGAATGTTGCTGGGTTTGAGATCGCGGTGAACAACGCCGTGTTCATGAGCGAACTGCACCGCCCGAGCGATTTGTGACACCAGTTCAGCCGCCTCACGCTGGGGCATGGGACCACGCGCAACACGCTCGGCAAGTGTCTCGCCCGCGATGTACTTCATGCTGAAAAACGGACGGCCTTCGAAGTCGCCGACGTCATAGACGGGGACGATGCCCGGGTGTTCTAGCTTAGCCGTCGCGGCCGCTTCGGCCATGAAACGCTGCAAGTCGGCATCACTCGCCAAGCGACCGCGCAAGATCATCTTGACTGCGACTTCACGTTCTAAGCTTAGCTGCCGAGCCCTGAAGACCACCCCCATCCCGCCCCGCCCGATCTCTTCGAGCAACTCGTAATCGCCGATCGTCGTCGGCAATTGCAAACGGGCATAACGCGGTTGGCCGTCCGGTTTTGGCGGCGAGAGTTCATCGGAGCTGGCACCAGCGGTGTCCGTGATCAGGACGGCGCCCCAAAGTTTACGGAGTTCATCGGCCAAGTCGGGGTGCTGTTGGCAAGTCGAGTCGAAATCGACCGGTTCGCCACGGCAAATCGTGTCGGTCATCTCGGCGAGCAAGTCGGCGAGCCGCTGCTCGTCACGCTCGGACAACGTGCTCACGAAATCGGCTCGTCGTTTTGCGAAGAGGGATCATCGATCGTTTGAAGCATCTCGCGGAGCCGCCGAACGGCGCGAAGGTATCGCATGCTGGCGGCGGCTGCGTTGAGTCCTAGCGCCTCGGCGATTTCCAAATTGGAAAGGTGCTCGTAGTGCCGCATCACGATGATCTCTTGATCCTGCTCGTTCATTTTGGTGATCGCTTCTTCGACCTTGGTCGCGATCTCACGCTGTGTTGCTGCGGCGGCGGGGGTGAGTGCCGGGTCGCAGACTTGAACGGCCAGTTCCAATGTCGACTGATCGGGGCTGGAGGCGACCGCCATCGGCTGCTCGCGATCCATGTTTCGTTTGGCGCTAACGCGGTGCCGACGATAGGTATCGATGATGCGGTCCCAAGCGATCTGACGGAGCCAGAGGTGGAATGCCATCGATGGATCGGAGAGGTATTTGTCCAGCCGCCCACTGGCTTCGATCATCACATCTTGAACGACATCACTGACATCAACACGCTGTTGGACTTTGCGGTCGAGTCGAAGTTCGACGAGTCGACGGATCGGTGCGCGGTGTTTCTCAAGCAATTGATTCACCGCGTCGGCGTCGCCTTCTTTGGCGGCACCCAGCAGTGTTTCGGTTTGATCGTCACCAGCCCAAATCGACTTCGTCATTCAACTCTCCTTCCTGAGACTGTAGTGTGGCGAAAAGTGGTCTGTGATGGGGGAGAGCTGATTGGCTGGTGCTCTTCGCCTGGAAATCGAGGCGAAGAGCAGAGTCGCAGATTTTGGTTGGTCGACCAAGTAACGCTGCGTATGTGGCAGCGACTATTTAGCGGGATGCAAAACGATATTCTTGAATCGCATTTCCATCGCGTCACCGACGTGAAGCTGGAATGCGATCACACCGTTTTTGGCAGCTTTTTCGGATTGGTTGTCGATGACTTCGGCGGTCATCGTGCCATTGATGAAGTGTTGCAGGTGGTTGCCTTTGGCTACGATGCGGTAGTCGTTCCATTGGCCTGGGTGGATGCCGTTGCCAAGTTCTGTGCCGTCGGCGTACTTCTTGACCGCTTTTTTTCCGTCTTCGCCGATGGTGACCGACTGCCCACGTTCGGCAAGGATACCACGGCCTTTTTCTTCATAGAGAATGCCGGCGTAGCGGTTGCCAAAATCGATGTCAGCTTGATAGCCACCGACGATGAACTTTTCGCGATCCAAGACCTTGCTGCGGTATTGGATGCCGCTGTTGGTGTTGCTGATTTTGAATTGAAGGGTCAATTCAAAGTCGGCAGGTTGCTGTTCGTCGTAGATCAAAAACGTGTTGTAAGTCAGCGGGTTTTCAGAGGTTGTTCGGCCAACGATTTGACCATCTTCGACCGACCACAAGTCTTCACGCCCGCTCCAACCAGAAAGGTCCTTGCCGTTAAAGATTATGACCGATTCGGTCAACGCTTCTGACTTTTTAGATTCTTCGCCGCTAGCTTGGTTGGCGATCAGGCCGCCGCAAAGGGTGAGTGCGGTGAGGCAGCTTGTGGAGAAAAGCTGAGTGCTGAGAAATCGGAACGTACGCATGGGGAGGTCACGTCAGGTCGGAGGGAGCAGGCTGAAGGGAATCCGCGAGGCGGCGATTTCGACGGACGTCAGGCCGGTTTTGATTCGCATCAGCTGTTCGGTTCCGGTGCAGCGATCGGCCGTCTAAGCCGACCATTGTAACCCACAATGCCGAGTCCGATGAGTCGCCAATCGGTCCGCCCCGAAGACAAATTTTGGCTTCTCGGAAGAGCCTGGGCGGATTGAGAGGCTGCTCGGCAGATTGCGTTTATCGCTGTCTATACGTTGGTTTCGTTAAGGAACTGCATGTTGGTCAGGCAGAACTGCTGGGGGCCTTCGCAGTCGATGGTCGCGGTGTTGCAAACCCGGCACATGATTTTGGGGGTTACGGCGTCGGTGAGGGTGATCTCGGCGAATCGAAAGTCGGCTTGTCGCATGCTGAGGTATGACAGACCGCCTTTGCTGATGTCGCGAGTGATCGCGAAAAAGGAGTCTCCAAGGGGTGATCCGTTCTGTTCGACCGGTTGCACCATGATTTCGAGCGAACGGGGAATGCGAGGTTCTCGCCGACGCTCCGCTGCTGGTGATTCGACCGGGTCGACTAAAGATTCTGATCTCGCATGCGTCGCTTCGACGGCACTTTTACGGCGGCGTTCCGTTCGGTGATCGACATGGGGGCGGTGATCAACATGGGGATTAGACGGGATCGTGCTCATGGCATTCGATTGAGTTGCGAGTCAAAGTTGCGTGGGTTTCACCAGCGGCGTAAACGCATCGAATATCAATGACGCCCCCCACCGTTGCTGAGATCAAAACGATCTTTTGATGAGCAACCGTAACTTGCGGAAAAGATGAACGCCAACGGACTGGCGGAAGGCCCTCAACGGTTAGAATTGTGAGGGAAGGTCAGCCTGAGAAGAAAGACGTTGCTTTGATGGAGTGATAGGAGGCGATAAAGAAGGCCATCCACGGAGTGCTGGCTGGCAATGAAGAACGCCATCCACGGAGTGGATGGGGACAATGAAGCATTAGCAGTACGCTAAGAGACGACTGCTGCGACCGATCAGACGTTGGCGTGCTTGGCTTCTTCGCTGGCGATCATCTGTGTAAGGATGTCGCGAAGTGAAACACGGATTTCCCATTCGGGATAATCGCGGCGCAGTTTGCTGAGATCACTGATGTAGCAGATGTGATCTCCTTTGCGGTTTTCATCGCCGAGTGTGTAGTCGATCTTGTGTCCGCCGATCTCTTCGATCATCGCGATGCACTCCAGAACGCTGGCCGCATTCTCACGTCCGCCGCCGATGTTGTAGACCTCACCCGGACGCGGGTTTTTTGAAAATGCTTCGAAGGCCTTTACGACGTCGCTACATTCGATTTGGTCGCGAACCTGTTTGCCTTTATATCCGAAGATCGTGTAGGGCTTTCCGGTAACAGCGACATGGACCAGGTAGCTTAAAAATCCGTGTAGTTCGACTCCGCTGTGACTGGCACCGGTCAAGCAACCGCCACGGAAGATGCCCGTTTTGATCCCGAAGTACTTGCCGTATTCCTGCGCCAAGACATCCGCGGCAGTCTTGCTGGCCCCGAAAAGCGAATGCATCGTTTGGTCGATACGACAGGATTCGTTGATGCCGCCAAAGTCTTCTTCGCGAGCGTATTCCCAGCGGGTATCTAATTCCTGAAGCGGAAGTTCGTTTGGCGCGTCCCCGTAAACCTTGTTGGTGCTCATGTGGCAGAACACCGCTTCGGGAGCGTGCTGGCGGGTCGCTTCGAGCAGGTTCAACGTACCGTTCGCGTTGACTTCGAAATCAAGAAACGGGATCGCGGCGGCTTTGTCATGTGACGGTTGAGCCGCACAGTGGATGATCAGATCAGGTGTCTCGTTCTTGAACAGATCAAGGATCGCTTCACGATCGCGAATATCGATCGCGACTGTTCGAAAGTTGTTGGTTTCGTCTTCAAGTCTTGATTGGTTCCAGCGGGTGCTACCATCGGGGCCGAAGAAGGTCGCACGCATGTCATTGTCGATTCCGATGACTTCGTCGCCGGCCGCATCCCAATGCCGCACCGCGGCCGAACCGATCAATCCACTTGAACCTGTAACGATAACTCGCATGTTGACTTTCTATTAGTTCGTACCGATCAGGGGAGCCACTTGGATCTGTCCGTCGGCCGACATCGAATGAGTTGACTTGATTGAATATTACCGCAACGAAACTCGGCGATCCCCAGAGTGATCGGTCGGGGCTGTAATGTATTGTTCACCAGCGAAACGACCTGAGAATCCTTCGCATGGTGATTCTGATTCAATCGATTCGACTGGATATACCATGACCACCACAGAACAGGGAACGTCCGATATCGTCATCATCGGGGCGGGTTTGGCGGGATTGGCCTGCGCAAAAACTCTTGCGGACGCTGGCAAGTCCGTGACGGTGCTGGAGGCCAGTGACCG
Source organism: Stieleria sp. JC731 (assembly GCF_020966635.1). Classification (NCBI taxonomy): domain Bacteria; kingdom Pseudomonadati; phylum Planctomycetota; class Planctomycetia; order Pirellulales; family Pirellulaceae; genus Stieleria; species Stieleria sp. JC731. The sequence goes on from NZ_JAJKFQ010000005.1 coordinate 247,093, forward strand.
TGTGGGGGGGCGGGTGCGTACCGATCATGTTGATGGTTTGACACTGGACCACGGTTTCCAAGTATTGCTGACAGCGTATCCAAGTTGCCAAAAACTGTTGAACTATGACGACCTGCGATTGAGACCTTTTCGGCCTGGAGCGTTGGTACGAAAGAACGGACGTTTTGTTCTGCTGGCGGACCCATGGCGACGCCCGACCAAAGCAATCGCGAGTGCCTTGTCGCCGGTCGGAACGCTAGGTGACAAGTTGAAGGTTGGCAAGCTGCGGTCTGATTGCCGCCAGGGCAGCTTGGATGACATCTACAGCCGTCCCAACGTGACGACGAGCGAACGTTTGCAGGAAGTCGGTTTGAGCAAGCCGATGGTGGCAGAGTTTTTCAAGCCATTCTTGGGAGGCGTTTTCCTTGACGAGTCGCTTGAGACAAGTCGTCGGATGTTTGATTTCGTCTTTCGAATGTTTGCCTCTGGGGACATCGCGGTGCCGGCCGACGGCATGGCAGCCATCCCACGGCAGTTGGCAGAATCGCTACCGCGTGGAACGGTGCGGCTTCGTCAACCTGTAAAGTCAATCGAGCATCAGGGTGATGCAAGCCACATTCATCTGTCCAACGGTGAAACCATCGTTGCCAAGAGCCTCGTCATCGCAACCGAAAGCGACGCCGCATCAAGGTTGTTGGGGATCGAAGCTCTGAAGACTGACTGGAACGAAGCGGTCAATCTGTATTTTCGGGCGCCGGTGTCGCCACAGGACAGCCAGATGTTGATGCTTCGCGGTGATGAGTCGGGGGTTATTCAAACGTTGACGGTGATGAGTGATATCGCGCCCGAATACGTTTCCGGAGCCGGCGCCCTGGTTTCCGTTTGTATTTCGGAAAGCGATCGCGATAAGGAATGCGAATTGCTCAGCGAGTTGGTGCTCAAACAGGCAAAGTCATGGTTTGGAGACCAAGTTGATCGATGGCAATACGTTCGGAGCTATCGGACACCGTATGCGTTGCCGCGGATGGACTTGAAAACGGTCGTTAAAAGCGTCCGTGGTTGCGAAATCACCGACGGCTGTCCGTCACATGTTTATGTGTGTGGAGACTACCGCGAAACGCCTAGTATTCATGGGGCGCTCAATAGTGGAATGCGAGTTGCAACGAGACTGATTGACACGCTTTAGAACGCTCATGTGAGACAAACTGGGAAATCCTGACGACGCCGGTATCGGATCAATGCAACAGATGAATGACAACTCAGCGATGACTTTAACGACTGCGATCGACAAGATCGCGGAGGAGCATTACGACGACTGGATCTCGTTGCGCCGACACTTGCACCAGCATCCAGAACTATCGGGTGAGGAGACTTGGACATCCAATGAGTTGAAATCGCGTCTGTGTGCTTTGGACTTGCCAGTTCGAATGGCAGGTGAAAGTCGCGGCGTGATGGCCGATTTGATCACCGACGTTAGCTTGGCTGATGAGCCAAGATTGGCGATCCGAGGCGACATTGATGGCTTGCCGATCCAGGATGAAAAATCGGTGCCCTACCGAAGCTGTAAGCCAGGGGTGATGCATGCGTGTGGTCACGATGTCCACGCCACAGTCGTTGTAGCGGCAATGCAGATCTTGAAAGAGCTGGAACGTACCGGGCAGTTGCCTTGGCCGGTCGCAGTGCGTGCCGTCCTGCAGCCGGCGGAAGAAAATTCCGAAGGGGCACGCCACATGATTCACCATCGCGCGCTCAAGGACGTCGAGGCCATTATCGCTCTTCACGTCGATCCGACACGGCAGGTCGGATGCATCGGAATTCGAAACGACGTCTTGACTGCCGCTTGTGACCAATTTGAAATCACAATCGAAGGCAAAGGCGGACATGGCGCGAGGCCACATTTAGCGATCGATCCAATCGAGGCATTGGTCGCTTGGGTGGAAGCTGCCTATCGTCGTGTGAATCGTGCAATCGATCCGCACCAAACCGTTGTGATTTCGATTGGGATGATCAAGGCAGGCCATAGTGCGAATGTGATTCCTGACACGGCAGTCGCGATGGGAACGCTGCGAACACTAAGTCCATCTTCGCGCAGGAAAGCTTTCGAAACGATCGAGTCAATTAATGAGTCCATCGAGACTCAGTTCGGCTGTACCGTCAAGTTACGTCTGGGGACGTCCGCGCCTGCGGTGGTGAACGACCGTAAGATTGTTGCGTTGATGTACGACGCGATTGTTCAGACACTGAATCCCGCGGCAGTCGATTGGATCGAGTCACCGAGCATGGGTAGCGAAGACTTTTCGTACTACCTCGAACACGTTCCCGGTGCGATGTTTCGACTAGGCGTAGCGGGATCGCAAGTCGGAACGGCACCTCTTCATACGCCGACGTTCGACATCGACGAGCGTGCCATCGCGCATGCGGCTAAACTATTTGCATCGATTGCGATTCGGTACTTTGACCCGGCAAGAAAATGAGCAAGTTCGTATTCCGTGCCAACGATCGTCCAAGTCTTGGGATTGAGCTCGAGTTGGGGGTCGTCGATGCGGAAACGTTCGCGCTGACATCGCAAAGTAATCAATTGCTGGCTGCGGTTGAGCCTCCTTATCGAGATTCCTGCAAGCATGAGCTGATGCAGTGCTGTGTGGAAGTGATCAGCGGTGTAAGCGATAGTGTTCAGGACGCACGCGAAGATTTGTCTGGGAAGCTCTCCGTTTTGCAACGGGCAGCCGAGTGTCAGGGGCTTCAATTGTGGTGGGGAGCGACACATCCCTTTAGTCACTGGCTTGATCAGACCGTCACCGATGATGAACGCTACAAGAGTTTGATGCGTTTGTTGCAGGAGATGGCGAGGCGACTGATCACTTTTGGCTTGCACGTACACGTCGGCGTTGACAGCGGCGACAAGGCCGTGATGATCTGCGATCGCATCATGCATCACCTGCCTCTCTTGCTGGCCCTATCGTCCAGCAGTCCTTATTGGGAAGGACGCGACACCGGCCTACATTCGCACCGCAGCAAAGTCATGGAAGGCTTGCCGACGGCCGGGTTGCCCACGTTGATGCGAAACTGGAGTGAGTACGTCTGGTTGGTGAACCATATGGTCGATACGGGATTCATCAACACGATCCGTGAGATCTGGTGGGACGTCCGTCCACACCATAATTTCGGAACGGTGGAAGTCCGCATGTGCGACATGCCGGGCAACATGGATCACGTTTGTGGACTGGCAGCATTGATCCAGTGTTTAGTCAAATTCCTCAGCGATGAAATTGACAACGGAACCTATCAGTTCGATTGTCATCCGATGATGGTACGACAGAACAAGTGGCGCGCATCACGCTATGGGCTGACCGCGATGTTGGTCAACACCTACGATTATTCTCAGCAATCGGTGCCCGAAATCGCTTGCGATCTAGTCGATAAATTGCAAGGGGTCGCGCAAGATCTTGGTTGTGAAACAGAGCTGTTGTATGTAAAAGAGATCGCGAGCAGCGGCGGATGGGCAGAACGACAGCGTTCGATCCTGAGAGAGACTGGTTCCGCAAAGGAGATCGTGCGACAATTAACGGAACAGTCGCTCGTCGCGATCTGACGACTGAAAAAACGGTTCACCTTGAATTGTCGTTCAGTTGAAGCGAACCAGCATAAGCGAATTAGCAGTGGAACGCTTCGTCAGCCAATAACCATTCGTTTCAGAGTTTCCAATCGGAGAAGGGCCGCAGGGATGGGCAAGAATATTGTTGTCTGTTGTGACGGAACCGGCAACGAATTCGAAATCGATCAAACCAACGTGTTGCGTCTGCACTATGGATTGCAGACCGATGAGAATCAGGTGGCCTTTTACTCGCCTGGCGTTGGAACGTTCAGTCCGTCGATGGCGTTGACTCGACCCGGCCAAGCATTCAGTCGAACGTTGGGCTTGGCCTTTGGTGCAGGCTATAGGCAAACGATCGAGCATGCCTACTGGTTTATTGTCCAACACTTCGTCCCGGGCGATCGGATTTTTCTGTTTGGATTTAGCCGCGGCGCCTACACGGCTCGAATCATTGCGGCACTGTTGCACGGGGTTGGGATCTTGTGGCAAGGCAATCGCCATATGGTTCCCTATGCCCTTAATGAAATCGAAAGTCGCCGAAACAAGCGAATCAACTTCGATCGATTGACGCGGTTTCGAAAACAGTTCTCACGCCCGCTCGCTGAAAAACCCTACATTTTTTTAGGGCTGTGGGATACGGTGTCTTCGATCTCGTGGGCGTATGACTATTTGCGTTATGCCTATTCGGCGAACAATCCCAGTGTTAGCGTTGTTCGTCATGCGGTGGCGATTGATGAGTACCGTGCCTTTTTCACTCAGAATCTTTTCACCCGTCGGGAAGATCAGGATTTCAAAGAAGTTTGGTTCGCAGGGTCACATTCGGACGTCGGAGGCGGCTATCCCGAATCGCAAAGCGGTCTAGCAAAGATCACAATGCAGTGGATGGTGATGCAGGCGTTTCAAGCGGGAGTGCTCTTTGACCCCAACCGGATCGAATCGCTATTAGCCGGTGCAGAACCGTCGACCTATGCAGACGATCTACATCGATCGCTGACTTGGAAGTGGTGGGCTGCGGAGTTCTTTCCGAAGCAAACATTTGGGATGCGGATTCCGCGGCCACACCTAGCACGACGTCGTCAGGTCGTCGCGCGCGTTCGCGGAAAACGCCAAGCCCAAAAGCCGCTGTTGCATGAAACGGCTATTCGGCGATTCGAAGATCGTGCGATGAAGTATCGCCCCCGGAACTGGCCCAAAGAATATGACATTGAGCCGGAAATCGACCGTGATAATTCGATGACGAACCCGCTGCCTACCGCAGTGGGTAAAGTCGCTGGCTAGAACAGCCGGTTGTATCCATTCAAGGCTGCAACGCGGTACGCTTCGGCCATCGTCGGGTAGTTGAACGTGGTTTCGAAAAAGTATTCCAAGTTCAGGTCATGTGAATCCATGACCGCTTGTCCGATGTGGATGATTTCCGATGCATTGGCGCCAAAGCAATGAACACCGAGCACCTTTCGTGTTTCGCGGTGGAAAAGAATCTTTAGCATGCCAACAGTCGTTCCCATGATTTGGGCGCGAGCCAAGCTTTTGAATTGAGCTTGCCCGACCTCGTAGGGCACGCATGCTTCGGTAAGCTGCCGTTCGGTCTGCCCGACGGAGCTAATTTCGGGGCTTGTATAAATCCCTGTCGGAATGTCATCGAGTCGCAAGTTGCCGTCTTTGCGTTCCAAAATATGCATCGCGGCGGCGCGGCCTTGTGTGTAGGCGGCGCTTGCCAAGGACGGATATCCGATCACGTCGCCGACCGCGTAAATGTGATCGCGGGAGGTTTGGAATTGTTGGTCGACTTCCAGTTGTCCGCGTTTATTGACCTCCAGGCCGACGTTTTCCAGGCCAAGGTTTTCAGTGTTGCCGCTGCGACCATTGGCCCAGAGCAGCGCATCCGATTTGATGCGTTTACCGCTCTTGAGGTGCAGGATCACGCCGTCGCCAATGCCTTCGATCTTCTCGACGACTTCATCGTTGCGGATCACGACGCCTTGGTCACGCAGGTGGTACGCGAGGGCGTCGACGATTTCGTCATCGAGGAATTCCAGCAAACGGCTTCGGGTGTTGACCAAGTTGACTTTGACGCCAAGGTTACGAAACATCGAAGCGTATTCGGTGCCGACAACACCCGCACCATAGATGGTGATCGTGCCGGGCTTTTCAGCCATGCCAAGGATGGTATCGCTGTCGTAAATATGAGGGTGGTTGAAGTCGACGTTTGGCGGATGATAGGGACGCGCTCCGGTCGCGATGACAAATGATTTGGCGCGAATCTTTTCCGTCTCATCGATCAGAATGGTATGGTCATCGATAAAGCGGGCATGGCCATAGTGAACGGGCACACTGTTGCGGTCATAGAATGATTGCCGCATCGTGACTTGCTTGGCAATGATTTCCGTGGTGCCCCTGCGAAGCTGTTCCATTGTGGGGCTGGCATGAATCCCCATCTCACGGAAAACTGGGTTCTTCAGCACGTTCATCGTGTTGGTGATCGTGTACCGAAGTGCTTTACTGGGAATCGTCCCCCAGTGTGTGCAGCCACCCCCGATTTGGCGATATCGCTCCGCGACGCCAACCCGCAGTCCGCCTTTTCCAGCCTGCATCGCGGCGCCTTCCCCACCGGGGCCTGTCCCGATGACGAATAGATCAAAATCAAAGTCCGAATCGCTCATTTGAATTCAGTGGGTGTAAAAGTACTCGTATGCGAAGGCTTGTTTTACGATGTTGATCGTCTGTGTCCAATCCGACGTCACGTTCGCGGACGTCGATCACAACGTTACACGTGTGTGTACGTGGTTGGAGCAAGCCGCAAGGCTCGAAAGTGCATCTGGCGAAGACACCAAATTGGTTGTTTTTCCTGAGTGTATGCTATCCGGCTACGTCTTCGAGACTCGGGATTCGGCCATCGCGGCATCGATTTCAATCGACAGTGAAGCGTTCCGTCAGATCGCCAGAGTCTGTCATCAGCACAAGCTTTTGGCTGTCATCGGGTTCCTCGAACGACATCATGACCAGTTTTTCAATGCGTGCGCATTGGTCGGTGGTGAGGGGAACATCGCCTGCTATCGAAAAGTCCACTTACCACATTTGGGAGTCGATCGATTTGCCGACCGTGGTACTCAACCATACCATTGTGTCGAGGCAAGCATTGGTGGGGCTGATCCGTTCCGACTGGGGATGGCAATTTGTTACGACGGATCTTTTTCCGAACCGATCCGATGTTTGGCGCTCGAGGGCGCCGATCTGATCGCACTACCGACCAATTGGCCAGTCGAAGGTCAACAGGTCGCCGAAATCGTTCCACGTGCCCGTAGTCACGAAAATCATCTGTACTTCGCAGCGGCAAATCGAGTCGGTACCGAGAACGGAACGAGCTTCGCCGGACGAAGTTCGATTTGCGGTCCCGACGGCATGGTGCTGGGGAAACTAGACCATTGCGAAGAAGGAATGATCTATGCGAATGTTGATGTGACGCTGTCGCGGAAGAAGCGGATCGAGCGGGTTCCCGGTGAACATGTGATCGATCGATTCGCCGATCGGCAGCCAAGCTACTACGGCAAGATTGTTGAGTAGCATTGTTGCTGCAAGGTCAGCCATCTAAACGGTCGATCAATCGCCGTCGAATGAAACCGGAAGGACGCCATAGAGTCCGCGAGTGAAGACTTGATCGATCCAATTGTCCAAGCGGACGATCGGACGTGCTGGCACAATGACAACGTCACCATCGCGTAGCCAGATCTCGTCGCTAGGATTGGGGCGTTTGCCATAGATCGCGCCTTGTAGATCCAGCATCGTCGAAACCAAACGCCAATCTTCGGCGCGGCGAAGGATCACGACCTGACGCATATTGCCATCGGGTGTGTTGCCACCGGCTTGTGCAATTGCGCCAAGGACAGTCGTCGGTGTGGTCAGCTGAATTCTTGATGGTGACGCGACGTTGCCCAAAACATAGACAAAGTGTGCCGCCTGCTGAGTCAGGATCGGCTCGGCTTCCAAACCGATAACGATTTCTTGATAGCGAAGGTTGATTTCCTTCTTTAGCTCAGGCAACGAGAAGCCTTGGACACAGATCCCGCCAATGCCAGGCAAACGAATCTTGCCATCGGGCATCACGGTGACGGTCAATGCTTGTTGCTGAAGACCGCTCGCACCACCGACCGCGTTGCGGATGTCTTCGGCAAGCTTGTTGACAACAACGGGTGTGACGTCGATCGATGGCTCGTCATACAGCTTTTTGTATTTCTGCTCCAACACATCACGCAGTTGACTGACGGTTAATCCGGCAGCGTGAATCTGTCCAAGCAAACGAACAGTGATGGTGCCATCCGGCTGAATTACTAATCCGCGATCAAGGGTGCCGCGTTGCAAGTCTTCGTCAGCCACCGATTCGATCAAAACTTCGTCGCCAGGTGCGAGTCGGTATTCACCTTGGTTTTGACGACGGGTGATCAAGTAGAACACTTGCAACTGATCACCAGGACGAAGGCGATAGACACCCAAATGTGCGTAGCGTGATGGCCCGGCATATCCACCCGGGCCGTAGGCTCCAAAATCCATTGGGCACATGTCACGCCATCGGGCTTCGGCACCACAATGATTGGCACAGTCGACACCCATCATGCACTTTGCACAGCCCGATTTGCATGGGTATCCACCGGGAACATTACGACATCCACAATCGGGCTCACTATCGATACGTCCTTCGATCGTGACGGCTTGTGAAGAGCCCGTTTCGAGAGTTTGAGCATTGGCCGAAGTCGTGACAACACAGGCGAAGACGACGAGTGCCAGTCGCAAAGCCATCGACTTTGTGATTCGACGTGATTGATCGAAGGAAGCTTGATCGCTGTGTTTCATCGCTACGTTTCCGACCACGTGGGATCGAATGATGTGGAGTTTGTTCGGTTGCAGTTGGGTTTCGGACTGACGGTTACCAAAAACGCATCTTGGTCATGAACCGCTTCACCGGCGAAATCTGGCTCGCAGGCTGGTCCTTGATTCCAGATTGGGCTTGGCTCGCAGTATGAGCTTGGATTGAATTGTTCGCCCTCGAGATTTCTGGGGCCGTTTGCGTAGGCCTTGGCCTGCGGAAGGACGCGGTCACGGCAGGAGTCGCGTCCTCGTTTTTGACGCTTGCGTTGATTGCTGAAACCGGATGGGTGCTTGATCCGTAAGGCTGTGCTATCGCGGGAGCATTGGCAGGTTGGTTTGCTATCTGCGACTGCCCGACATTGAACGCTGGCGAAATGGCGGCGAATTGTGAAGGCGATAGCTCGATGACTTCCGGCGTCCGAGTTGGCTTTTCGGTTTGTGGCATTTGCATTCGCAAGCTTGCCGTCAATCGCATTGCCGCTTCTCGGTCGCCTTGTCGCTGCTGCACCGTCGCCAGTGTCGCTGCCACACCCGCATTGGGTTGCAAGTCCATGGCATGCTTGAGCGTCCAAGTTGCTTCGCGATCCAATCCCATCTCGGCTAATTGCATTCCAAGGCGCGCGGCCAACGAAGCGTTTTCGGGTTGACCTTGTAACGCCGCACGACGAAGACATAACGACGTTTCCTCTGGCAGATGACTTCGGTCATTGCGTCCCAATTCGATCGCCGCGACTAAGTCCATCGCTTGGGCTGCCATCACGTGATACTTTGCCAATGGGGCAAGATTCATGCGGGCGTAGTCGAGGTAGCGATCGGCCGCTTCCGTAGTGGTGATGCCCTCGGGGACACCACCAGCGAAGATCGGTGTCTGATGCGACGTCGCGATCGCGTTGATCCGGTCGACGTCGATAGCGGCTCCACCTGAAAGAAAGTCGCGAGCCTCGATCATCGCGGTTTTTGCGGTGCGAAGCTGCTTCGCGGCGCGAGGCTGGGTGTTGGAGGCTGCCGTCTGGCGATCCGCGATGTCAATTCCGGTCGCGATCAACTCAAGTGCTTTCCAGGCCGATGCCTCTGCAGATGACCAGGCGCCGACACGGTACTCGCGATAGGCATCCGCGAGGTGTTGTTCGCTTCGTGCGGAACAGGAATCGATCGTAACCGATTGAAGCCAACGCCGATCAGTATTGCCTTTCAAGGTGCTGTCGGACGACTCGGACAAGCGATCTTGTCGAAGCTGTGCGAGGCGTCGCGCGGCAACCTGGATCGGTGCATGCGAATGGGACTCTGATACCAAAGAACCCGCTTTCGAAACCGCGTTGGTATCTGCTGCGTGAGATGCGATCTCGGAAGGAGAATCAGGTGCCGGAGGTTGGTCTAAAGCGATCCATTCATGTTGTGGCGGTAGGTCTTGCGCAAACGTTTCGCTGGATGCCGGAACGACAGGAACCCCAATACCGGTGCTCGACTGCTGACGGACGGTAGTTGTTTTGGGAAGACGCCGCGGCATCAACGATTCGGCTGATGATTGCTTTTCCTGGACGGGGCCTTCAAGCACAATCGCGGATTCGATCTCTGTCTCCAGCGAGGTCTTGCCATTGGCAATCGCTCGACCATGAGACGACACCGGTTGCAGATAGAATGAGTTTCGAACCGGATCGCCTGCAAGAACAGATCCGGCGCACGAACAGGCAAGCGACAATGCGATCCATCGGCGACAGGTTGACTGTCGCCGGGCAAGCGAACTCCGATTTCGCTTTTTACACTTCATGGCTTCCATGTCCTGACATAGGTTTGCGTGGATTCCGGGAGGAACTCAAACCTGAAACTCGATGTTTCGCGTCTATTTCAATCGCGATTGCTATCCGCTGAACGGTCCTGTTGTGATGATCGGACGGGTTGGGACGGTCAGCACCGTAAAACCATTGATGCGAATCATTCCAAATCTGGTTTGATCGATCGATCCGTTACAACCCGCAAAGCTTCCCGAATAACGATTGATAGCAAACGATAATGGGAGGGTCTTCGGGCAGTTATTTCAGGCGGCGGAAGAGTGTTCGATGGTGCTGCCGGGGTGATGGAAGCCACCACTAGAAACCTGGCTTCTGACAGATGAAATCAAATTGTCGACGAAGCGAAAGAACTAATCACCGAATGCGTTGAACGCATGTCGGCCAGCCCGGATCTAGCTAGCCCGTTTCTAGATCGGTGTAGGGCGACCGTAGAAGTAACCTTGCGCGAGATCGAAACCGATGTCGGAACAGGTTTGAGCTTCGCTTGACGTTTCGATGCCTTCGGCGAGGGCTTTTATTTCCAAGTCGCGAACCATTTTGACCAACGTTTCGAGCATTTGTCGTCGCGCCGCACCCGCATGATCGATCCCGTGGATCAAGCTGATATCGAACTTAACATAGTCCGGCTTCGATTCGATCAGTTCCGCCAGTCTCGCCTGTCCAGAGCCGAAGTCATCAAAGGCAAGTTCAATGTTCAAATCGTTGACGGCGGCAGATAGCTCGCGCATCACTTTACGGTTGGTCACGCTGGCTTCGTGGATTTCCAGAACCAAGTCAGCGTTGTCTGCGATCTGACGGACTTTCACAAGCGAATCGATCAGCTTGTCTGCGTCCTCGAGTTCTTTGGGATGGGTGTTCACAAACAGGTTGGGTCGTGGCGGTAGGTCACGTCCAACACGGATGCCTTCCCAGCGAAGCAGTTGGCTCAGTTCGACTTCCAGATTCAGTTGGCTGGCCGCATTGAACATTGCCGCGACTGATTCAAGGCCAAAGACTTTGCCGCGGCCAAGGATCTCGTGTCCGACAACATTCTGGCTGTCCATTTCCACGATGACTTGGAAGTGTGGACGCACCAATTTTTCGCTCATCATCCGATCGAACTGAACGAGTGCCAGTGCTTCGTCGCAAACATTGCGTGCAATCGTGCCAGTGGCTTGACCGGTTGGCGATTGTCGAAGGACACGAAATGGCGCTTCGGCAAAGTGCAACAGGTCTTCTTCTTCGATCGTGGTTTCGCCATGAAGGCGTTCACCATTGACGTAAGTCCCGTTGGTACTGCCAAGGTCACGTAGATATAGAACGCCATCACGAACCGAAAGGACGGCATGCTTGCCACTGACGGTATTGAATTGCAGCTTCAGTGAGCATCCCGGTTTCCGACCGATCGTGAATTCGTCTTCATCGATTGGCAGGTGGCGTAGCGTGTCTCGGGGCTCCAATGAACCGGACAGAAACCACACGTCGCCTTTGATGGCGGAATCGTGGGTTCGTCGTTCCAGAGCGGAGCTGTCGACCGAGCTCATAGCGGAGGATCATCGTGGGGCGAGCGAAGAAAACGTCTTCACCGTTACCGATATGAGTCAGATGACTACAAATCAAGTCACGGCGGACCGGTGCACACCACACCGGCCGTGGGGGTAATTGTCAAACCCTAGGTTGTAATTCTAGGCAAGGTTATTCGGACATCGAATTCTGCAACGAAATTGAATGCCAAGGCCGAACGGTGTCATCGAAAGGATGCGATAGGTCACGTGATCGTGTCGGAAATTCAGTCAACCTAAAAGCAAGCTACCCTTCTACTGAGTTGCTTTGTAGGACTCGCTCGCCCCAACCCTACCAGAACGCAATATCGGTCCATCCCCCATGTCTGTCTCCGTCCACGACACGCACGCCGTCGATCTCGGCTTGCTTGGTAGTCTGCTAACTGACGATACCTTTTGGCCTGCGGAAACCAGTTCGATCGCCGAGACAGGATTAAGCGATTCGTATGTCGAGGGATTGATTTTAAAGTCAATCCTATCAGTCGGTACGATGAGTGGTCGGCACCTGGCCGAATTCATCGGGCTGCCTTTCAAAGTCATCGATCCGATTTTGGATTCGATGCGAACGCGAAAGCTCGTCGCGCACGTTCGACCGGCACCCTTCAACGACTATTACTACTCGTTGACCGAGCTCGGACAAACTCGCGCCCAAGCTCAAATGGAACAGTGCAGCTATGTCGGACCTGCGCCTGTCCCGCTATCCGACTATGTATTAAGCGTCGAAGCTCAGGCAGCGGGTTTAGAACCTGTGACAGAAAACCAGCTTGGCAAAGCGCTTTCAAAGATCTCCTACCGACGCGAATTGCTGGATTGTCTTGGACCTGCGATCAACAGCAATACAGGCTTATTTTTGTTTGGCCAGCCTGGAAACGGAAAGACGACGATCGCACGTTGTTTGACAGAATGCCTTGGCCAAGAGATTTGGATTCCTGCCGCCATTCTTGACGACGGAAATCTGATCAAACTGCAAGACGATGCGTTTCATCGCCCTTCGCCAGTGCCGGAAAACTGCGGCAACTTATTGAAAGCGCAGGAGTGGGATCGACGTTGGTTGCGAATCCAACGCCCGACGGTGATGGTCGGTGGTGAGTTGTCGATGGAAAACCTCGAAGTAAGGCACGATCCTCGGAGCAACATCTGTGAAGCTCCGCTACAGATGAAAAGCAATTGTGGCTGCTTGCTGATCGACGATTTCGGACGCCAGAGAATCGCACCCGAAGAGTTGTTGAATCGTTGGATTGTTCCGCTGGAAAATCGTTGTGATTTCCTGACACTGCCAACCGGCAAGAAGATTCAAATCCCGTTTGAACAACTGCTCATCTTTTCGACCAATCTAGATCCTGGCGATCTTGTCGATGAAGCATTCTTAAGACGCGTGCCATACAAAATCTTTGTCGACGATCCAGATGCAACTGAATATCGCGAATTGATGAAAGCGGTGATGCATCAGATGGGGTTTCCTGAGACACCAGAAGCATCCGACTACATGCTGGCGTATTACCAAAAGACAAAACGCTCACCACGTCGCTGTCACCCACGTGATCTGTTAAAGCAAGTTGAATCGTTTTGTCGCTACCGACAACAACCATTGTCGATGCGTCCGGACTATCTCGAACGCGCATGTCGAAGCTATTTCAGCGACCTATAAAGTTCATACCCCAGTGATCCAACTACGTTGTGATCCAACAAACTCGTGATCCAACAAGATGGCAGCGGTCAAGAACATTCAAATCGAGCCTGGCTTTGAACCGATCGAAGGCTATGTGCTGGAAGAGCGAATCGGGCAAGGCGGTTTTGGCGAAGTCTGGCGTGCGACCGCGCCCGGTGGGCTGAAGAAGGCTGTCAAGTTTGTCTATGGCAAGCACGGTGAACGCCACGCCGCACAGGAGCTGAAATCACTGGAACGTATTCGTGGGATTCAGCACCCATTTATTTTGACGCTCGAACGGTTCGAATTTATCGACAACCAGTTGGTCATCGTTACCGAACTCGCTGAAGGCACGTTGGAAGATCTGTTCAATCAGCATCGCAAACGTGGTTCGTGTGGAATACCGCGTGAGGCGCTTCTTGGATACTTGCGTGACGCTGCCGATGCACTGGACTATCTACACCAGCACTATCAGCTTCAGCACCTTGACATTAAACCCGGCAATTTATTGATCGTCGGAGGACGCGTCAAAGTCGCAGACTTCGGCTTGCTGAAGGATCTTGGCGAAATCGATTGCAGTATGGTTGGCGGATTGACACCCATCTACGCGCCTCCAGAGCTGTTTGATGGACGCCCGACGTTGCATAGCGATCAGTATTCACTGGCCGTGATGTATCAGGAAATGCTGACGAATTCTCGGCCATTCAATGGACGGACCATTGCGCAACTTGCAACGCAGCACGTTCACAATTCACCGAACTTATCGCCGTTGCCAGCATCGGACCGCCCCACGGTTGCTCGCGCATTGGAGAAAAGCCCAGATCGCAGGTTCGAAAGTTGTGCCGCGTTTATCGACAAGTTGGCGAACCCACATGGGGCGACCGAAATGCCAACAGAAAAACTAGATGTCGATGAAGGTCAAAGTAGCGAAGTCATTGATCTTCCACAGCTGAGCGAGCATGTCGTTCGCGATCACGACGCGCCAACGACGCATGCCTTAGTGGTCGCATTGGGCGGCACCGGGACGGACATCCTAAATCAAGTCCGTCGCCGAGTATTCGACTTCGGTGCCGCAAGTCCGCTGACACTGCATAGCGTTCTGATCGATACGGATATCGTTGGGACCCAAGCGGCGCAAATGATTGATCCGACCGATCAGGTTGCACGGACACGTGTTGTTCCCGCACGCTTGCGATCGGCAAATGACTATCGCGCGTCCGGTACCGGACGTTTCGCTTCGATCTCGCGGCGATGGATTTACAACGTTCCCCGCAATGGCCAGACCAGTGGAATGAGACCGCTGGGGCGTCTGGCACTCGTCGATCACGGTCACGAAGTCGTTGAACAATTGACAGCTGCGATTCGAGAATTGAAGCAGTCGGCTTCGGGGGGCGAACAAACCAAGGTTTATGTTGTTGCTTCGCTCACCGGAGGCACCGGTGGCGGAATGTATTTCGATGTCGCGTATCTCCTGCGGCACCTTTTGGACGAACAAGCTTTAGAGAACGTCGCGATCGTTTCATTGCTAACGACAAATCGTTTTCAAGGTGACCCATCAAAGCCACTTGCGCTGCATGCGACCAAGTCTGCATTGACCGAGTTCGATTACTTTTTGAAACCGGGAAATAGCTATCCCGGCGACAGCGGCGGTGGCTGGCCCTCCGTTCCGGCGGCAAGAACACCTCTGCATAACGCATACATTATCGCTCCATCGGATCGGTCGACCGAACGTCGCGCCCTCGATTCCGCGGTCAATTACCTGTGGGCTGACGCGACGATCGGAAACGAATCATTTGAAAAAGGTCGCCACATCGAAAGCATTTCATCGTTGGCGACATGTCTCCGGACGGTAGGCGTTGTTCAGCTCGGCGAGCCTATCGACCACCAAGCGATGGTGTTGGGGCCCGCAAACGCTCGCCAACTGTTGCGATGCTGGGTCGGCGATGATCAGGCGTCAATTTCGGCAGCTGGCATCTCGGCAGCGGGTGAGTTTTCGCGAAGGATCATCCGTCGGTGCTACCTAACGGATGAAGTTTTGCGATCGATTCCGGAAAAATGGATCGCGTCTGACAAAAACGATCTGCGACAGCTTGTGAAAGAGCAATTGGTTCATCTTGAACCCGTTGTGTTATCTGATCGCGGTACGGTTGAGGCTCATCTCGTTCGATGGTTGTCTACTTTTGTGGATCTCGATCAGATCCAAGTGATTGTCGAACAAGCGATTCAACAGATTGATCGAGAGCTGCGGATCCACTTGCTTGACCAGCGATTGAATCTTTCGTCCGCATTGTCAGCGGTCAAGGCTCTGCAAGTGCATTGTTCGGACATCCGAAGTCGGTTGTATCAACATGGTCAGCAGCAACAAAGCGACAATCAAACTGATCAATCAGGTAACGCTAGCAGGAAGCGTTTGGTTGCACTTGAAGAGGCCTGCTTGGCAGGAGAGCAGCTCGTTGAATCCGTCGCCGCTCGAGTCGCTTCGGATATCGCGTCGAAAATCGAGAAAGGTTTGGGACGAATCTCTGAGACGATCCAGGCCGCAATCGAAGCGATCGAATTCGGAATAACTCAATTGTCAGATGACAACTCGGGTGAAGTGGACCCGTGGCTTCATTTAGAAAGTCATGCGTCATCGCAAAAGGACAAGTTTTTTGACCGTCTGCATGAGCGGTGTGCGTCGAATTATCTGCTGCGTTTAATCGATCCCGGAAGGGCCGCACAGTTGGGGAGCTGGGTGACTGACTTCTCTGGCGAGTTGACGGAGAAGACACGAGAGTTCTTGGTGGAGTGCGAAAGTAACGAAGCACGCGATTGCAATAGTCTGGAACACCAAACGACAACGGCGTTCGCGTCCCCAGTGGATGACTCGGTGGCGGGGACAACGAAGATACGAGACGGCCTAGCTGGAGGCGGTTCCGATTCGACTGGCATTTCGAAAACCCAGTCTTGGGCCGCAGGCAACGTTCCTGAAGTCTTAAGCGTGACAGCCGCGATCGAAGCCGCCCGTCCTGTTTTGTTGGAATGTGGTGGCAAACAAAGGCACTATCTGATTTGCCGAAATCAGTCAGAGCGAGAGCAGCTCGTTTCCCAATTGCCCGAGGAGATTCAATCGAGTGTCTCCGTCATCATTTCACGCAAGGCAACGCCAATGCTGATTCACGAAGGGCAGCAAATCGATGTCGGAAATGTTTTGCGGTGGTTGGATTCGTTAACCGGCGATGACGGCAAGATCAGTCGTCGACTTGCGACTCGGTGCGACATCGAGTGGTAGTCACAAGAAACTAGATTCCTTCGTATGGCGAACACTTCCATGGGGGGCTGGCCCGGTATATCTTTGGGGTGGTCCTTCGTATCTTTGGATTTTCGACAATGATTCATTGCCCACGATGTCAAAATCGTCCTTCGGAGTGTTTTCGGTCTCGTTGGTTCAAGCAACTGATCCATCTACCGAGGCTACGTCTGCGATGGCGTTGCATGCGCTGCGGGACCAAGTTCACGGATTGGATTTGGGTGCGGCCTCCTGCGAACCCATTTGAAAACAATATGTCCGAGGGCTAGAGAGATCTCCGTCTATTGATTCACTGGACGTTGTCTAAGTTTCTTGCCTGCGTTTCTCACGACATCGTTGGCCGGATTCCCTATCGAGAATTCCAACGAAACCGATTGGGGGATTCCCTTGTTGATGCGTCCAGGCAAGGAAATCGAAGTAGGTTTAGTTAGCCCAAGGGACGGCAAATTGGTCCGTACCCCGCGGTCTCTTCGTCCGACAGATAGGTCGGAACTGGGAAACTGTTTTGTATGTGATGTTGGGGCCGCATCACAGCCAACCTGCTTCTGCGACTGTCGACTGAACGCCGATCGTGCAGTTTTGACACAGGGAAAGTGCATGACCAACGAAAAAACGATTCGTCGAATTGAACGTCTAATTCAGTGTCCGGATCTACTTCATACACCTCCGGAAGTTGCACAGTCGCTTTTACAGCTGACGCAAAACGAAGACTGCACAACGCATGAGATCGTTGAATGCATCAAGACTGACCCGGCAATGGCGAGCCGCGTTATGCGACTTGTCAATTCGCCGCGATTTGGTTTAAACGCGCCGGTTACGAACCTGCACCAAGCGGTAGCATTGCTGGGACAGCGAAGCATGCGTTTGATCGCGATGACATTCAGCATCACGCAGGCATTTTCCAGCGGTTCGGCGCGAGAGTTGTATAACGATTTCTGGCGACGCGCTTTGACCGTCGCTGCGGCTTCCTATCAACTTAGTAAACGCTATCCACTAATCGATTCGCAGGACGCTTACACAACTGGGCTGCTGGCCCATGTTGGAACATTGCTGCTGGCCCAGGCGGAAGGTGAATGGTACTTGGCCTTTTATCAACAGCACGTTGGGCTGGGGTTGCCTGCCGCGGAACGTGACTACTACGGCGTCGATCACGCAGAGATTGGCGGTTTGTTGCTACGCAACTGGAACTTTCCAGGCGAAATCGCTGATAGCGTACGACATCATCTCGATGATTCCGCGGATGATCCGTTGTCGCTGATCATTCGTGCCGCTGCCTTGGTTTCAGGTGCAATTTGGGATGCCAACGGTGAATCAGTCGGCAAATGCCGCAAGCTGTTGGAGGAACGATTTAACATTGACATCGATGGATTCACCGAGCTGGTTCTTCTGTGTCGTGATGACGTGATGCTTGAAATGGAAGTCTACGGCGTTCAATCCGAGGCTCCCCCAGACCCCAGTGCGCTTTTGGATCTGGCACGCCAGCGGTATCTTGAAACTTCGTTGCAGTCGGCACTTGAGATGGATTCGTTCGAGTCCATTTTTGAACAGAACTTCTAACCAGCGCATCGGTCGCCCCGGCAGGCAGCAAAAGACGAGTCTTCGGCAATCTTGTGAAGCTCACCACGACGGTTTGTGTCGAGCTTTTCGCACGGAGTTATCATTGAACGAAATGAACAGTCCGATTAGGTCTGTTCGATTCCGACTCTCGTCAGGTTTTCGTTCATGAACAAGCTCCATTCGAAGTTGCCCATCAGCGTTTTTAATCGCTCGGTAAAGACAGCAGCGTTATTTCTCGTTTGTCTATATTTTGGCAGTTGCGAGAAAGTTTGCCTCGCACAGCAGTCCAAGCCACTGAAAGTCTTTGTGCTTGCCGGGCAATCCAATATGCAAGGGCACGCGCAAGTAAAAACGTTCGCAGCGGCGCGGATGAATGCACAAGCCGCTCCACTGTTGGAGGATCTGACGGACGAAAATGGCGAGCCGAAAACGTGTCGCAACGTCTGGATTAGCTCAGTCGGTTCGGCAGATGTTGAGCAAACGGGTCAGCTAACGATCGGGTATGGCGCCAAAGCTGGCGGCCCCAAGATCGGTCCTGAGTACACATTCGGGTTTTACATGGAGCGGTATCTTGATGAGCCAATCTTGATCATCAAAACGGCTTGGGGTGGCAAAAGTATCAACACGGATTTTCGGCCCCCCAGTGCTGAGCCCTATCAATTTAGTTCTGATCAATTGGAACTGTTCCGTAAGCAAGGCAAGGATGTCAGCAAGTTGCAGGCGGAAAAGAAGGCCGCGACCGGTGTGTACTACGCTCAGATGATCAAGCATATCAACCATGTATTGGGCGATATTGAACGCGTCTACCCCGGCTATGATCCAGAATCAGGATATGAATTGGCTGGTTTCGTCTGGTTTCAAGGATGGAACGATATGGTGGATCGAGGGACGTATCCCAATCGAGATCAGCCCGATGGCTACGCTGAATACAGCGAATTACTAGCGGAGCTTATTCGCAACATTCGCAAAGATCTCCAGGCTCCCTCATTGCCAGTGGTGATCGGTGTGTTGGGCGTTGGTGGACCGACTCAAGAATACGGACAAGACCAGCAACGCTACAAATCAACGCATGACAATTTTCGTCAAGCGATGGCTGAACCGGCGAAGATGGAAGAATTTGAAGGAACCGTCGCGGCAGTTCTAACCGAACGCTATTGGGATCAAGAGATCGTACGGTTGCGCCGAATCGAAAAAACAATCCAACCACAAATCAAAGAGATCAAAAAACAAATCGCCAACAAAGATCGCACGAAGAAGGATGGCGATGCGGCGATCGAGCAACTTTATCGAGACACGTTTTCAGAATCGGAGTTGAGCTATCTGCGCGATAGTGTTTCCAATGGCGACTATCACTACATGGGGTCGGCAGCCATCATGACACAGATTGGGAAAGGTTTCGCCGAGGCTATGATGGGCTTGTTGAACCGCAAATAACGCAGTGTGGTGTTGATAGTCTGAATGCAAAAAACGCCGCCCGATTGTTTGCAGCCAGGCGGCGTTTTTATTGGTTGAACCGTCTATCTACGACGCAGAAACAGCTACTTAGGATCCAGATTGGCTTTCAGTTCTTCTTCAGTGACAGAACTTTCGACTCCGGATTCAGGGACGTCAGCCTTCGCAATCCACATGACTGCATTGAGCACGACTTTGCGGAAGTTGTCATCGCCAAAGTTGTTGTGGAAATGACCACCGGTAAAGCCGAATCCTCGACCACCATCGGGTCGTTCGACCGACCACATCATCGCTTCGGCTCGCCCTTTGGATGCTTGGATATGTTCGTAGGGACCTGGGGGATAGACGTACGGTCCATCACGAACATCGTCTGATGGGGACGCAACCAAGATGGGGACGAACTTCATGCCCTCGACTTCTGCAGGTTCGTTGCCGTTAATGCCCGAAAGGAAACGCATGTTGAAGTACCATTCGTCTTTGACTTTGAATGGTTCAACGCCATTGGTGATCGGGTGTTTGGGAAAGTCATTGAAGACCGGTTCCCACATTGGATTGCACGAAAACATGTGTTCGTAATGTCCGCCGATCCAGCGTTTCATTTCTTTGCCGGCTTGGTCCGCAACAACCTCGACGCCGTAATGCATGAAGCCCAGCCCGACGCCTTGTTCGGTCCACTTCTGAATGGTTGCCAGACGCTTGCCCTTTTCCTGGACGATTTCATGGCGTCCGCCACCATCCATGAAGAACACGACCGCGTCGGCTCCGTTGAAAATCGTTTCGTCTTTTGGCCAGCCGTTTAAAACGAAATGGACGTCAATGTCAGTGTTTTCCTGCAAACACTTCGTCATCAACTGAACACCAGCATTGAATTCGTGCATCCCTGCAGGGTGCGATGGTTTACCGGCGACGAGGACAACTTTCTGTGTTTCGGCGAAGGCATCACCGGAAGAGAGCAAACCAGAAAAAATCGAAAGGCTGATCAGCGCCAGCGCAGCGAATGAACGTTTCAACGCCATGCTCCAAAGGTCGTGTGGGGTGGAAGGTGGGGGCCCGCGGTGGCTTGGTCACTGCCACGCTTCGATCTGCCCAAAGTTCGGCAGTGCGAAAGTGGAATATTTCAAACCCTTCATCTGTTGACACCGTTGTCGTGCTAAACGTCAGACAACCATCGTTTTGTTGGACCTGGCTATCTGAATTTAGAAGGGCAACTTAATCGACCACCGCAGGGCAGGCATTATCATAGCACGAACCTTCAAATATCACCCATGGCCGTTGGGAACGCGAAACGAATTGTCCCGTTGTTGGGCCGCCGTGTTTGATAACTGCCGCGTTAGATTGCTGGTTGGCGTGCGGAATCCTGTTCGGGTGGCGGGGTTTCGGTCCTGGTGGATTTTTTCGTCCCCCAAAAAACGATCCCGACGCCAAGCAAAGTGATCACGGTCAGGCCAGCGAGCCAGGTCACTGGCAAGTGAACTTGATCGGCGGCGTCCCCGCCCAAAAAGGTCAGTCGATCCTGATATTTCGCTACAAGTTCCAGCAGTGCGTTGTGCGTAAAGTGCATCAGGACGCCGGGCCAAACGCTGCCGGTTCGATAGGCGAGCCAACCGAGGATGATGCCGAGCAAAGTGGTTGGCAGGAATCGTTCGACCAAAAGTGTATTGCCAGTGATGACATGAAAAAGGCCGAAAAGGACGGCTGTGGTGGCGATCAGTTTCCAAGGCGAAAAGATCTTTCGGAGCGATGTAAATAGGAAGCCGCGAAAGCAAAACTCTTCGATCACCGCCGGTGTCAACGCCAAGCAAGAAAGCAGCAGCCACGCGGGAGCCAACTTAAAGTTTTCGACGGTCTTTTGTGTTTCCGCGATTCGTTCTTCGTCAAGGACGCCGATACCGACTTGCTGAGCCAGCACGTATAGCTCGTGCGCGAAAATCCAGGCACCCAAACCCATCAGGAATGCACCGAACAGACTGGTCGCATTCGGTGCACCCAATTGGTATGTCGTCTTCAATTCCGACTTTGTGATTCGCGCTGCTAGAAACGGAATCAATCCGAATACCAAAATCAGCGTCACCGCACTGAGGATGAGCACGAAGTATAGATTCATGCCGGGGACGATCCCCATCAACAGATTGCTGACCACGTAGTAGGCGGGCACCAACAATGCCAACGTCATCGCGGCAGTGTGAGGCGAAGGCGTCTGGGAAGTCTTCTTCGGACGGTGCAGCATCGAAGCGAAGGTTTGTCCGCTGGTGCGGCTAACGGCATCATTGCCGAAGCACATCGAAGCAACCGCGACAGCAGCAGCGGCATAGCCGAGTGTACTCAAAACGGTGACCAATGCGGGCGCGGCTTCGGCCGTTCCCTGCAAAACCTCGCGAGCCAAAAGAACGATATTGATCAGTGGAGCGATCGCGAGCGGCCCCGAAAGTGTCACTCCGGGAAGCAACGACAGCATGCCAGGCGTCAATGACAGAAGCATGATGGGGATCAAGTACGCCTGGGCTTCTTTGAATGACCGCGCGAAGCTGGTTAGCGACAACAAGACAGCCGAAAAGAATGCGCTAAACAGCACCAACAGCAGCAGGATTTGCAAGACTGCGAGCCAAGGGAAACCGGAGTCGTCGCCGGTTAGTAGCGGAAGCAGACGCCCGGCCCACAATGTTGTGAACATGGCTAACAGGTTGGCTATCGCGGTTAATAGCGCCACCGTTACCACGGCGACATACTTTGAAAACAAGATGTAGGTTCGCGGAACCGGCGATGCCATCAAGGATTCCATCGTTCCACGTTCACGTTCACCTGCTGTTAAGTCAATCGCCGGATAGACCGCGCCAGTGATGGTCATCAACACCAAAACGAGCGGAACAATCGTGCCCAGCATCGATGGTGACGAAGCATTGCCGACGTCCTCCAAAATGATCGACGGCGGTGGGACGTAGTGTGTCACTTGGCTTGCCGTTGCTTCTGCGTAGGACAAACGCAGCCAGTGAATTCTTTCGGTGACGATGCGGGCAGCGGATTCGCTAACGGTGTTGCCGCGAAGGGCTTTGACTTCGATTACCGGCGGCGTCCCATCATTGATCGAAACAGCGATGTCAACTTTGCCAGACTTCAGTGCCTCAACCGGCGGCGAATCGTTCGTGGTGTTGACGACTTTAAATTTCGCGATGCGTCCGCGGCTGGCTTCGATGATCGCGTCCGGCGGTTGGCTTGATGGGCTTTCCAGCCAAGCCAGCAGCGCGCTACCCTCTTCGTCTGTTGCCACACCGATCGCGTATGGCACCTGTTCGGCATCACGCGCGGCGTTAAGCAAAAAGCGGTTCAGCGCCATGCTAAGAAGCGGATAGACCAGCAATGGCATCATCAACAGTGTGACGATGGTCCGGCGGTCACGCAGTGTTTCGCGAAGTTCTTTTTGACAAAGACGCGCCAGTCGTCGGCCTGTACTGAAGTGCCGTCGCTGCGTCGTCGAGCGCTCGCGCGAAGGTTGTGATGATTCCGGGGCCACGTTCGAATCAGTTCCTGATCAAGTCGACGAAAATGTTGACAAGCGAATCGTGCCCGGTTTGCTGCTTCAGATCATCAAGTGACCCGCAATATTTCAGACGCCCGGCATGAAGCAGTCCGAATCGATCGCACAATCGTTCGGCTTCATCCAAGCGGTGAGTGCAAACAACAACCGCCTTTCCACGGTCACGAAGTATCTCAATGTAGTCGAAAATGGTCTGGACGCCGACGACGTCCAATCCACGTGTGGGCTCGTCAAGCAACATGACCGGCGGATCGTGGATCAAGCCACGTACCAAGGTGACTCGCTGCCGTTGGCCGGTGCTCAGTTCGCCGGCTCGTCGATCGAGCAATTTTTCGACATCCAACAGACGAGCCAGTTCGACCGTACGTGGCTCGGCGACTTCTGGTGGGACCCCATAGAGATCGGCAAAGTAGTGCAGCATCTCGCGAACGGTCAGCCACGGATAAACGCCGTCGCTGGCGGAAACGAATCCGAGCCGACTTTTTACCGCCATCGGGTCTTCGGAAGTCCGCAGCCCGTCGACTTCTGCCCAGCCAGAATCTGGTGCGAGCAGGCCCAGGACCATTCGCATGGTCGTCGTTTTTCCGGCACCGTTAGGGCCCAACAGGCCAAAAACTTCACCAGGACGGATCGTAAACGAGACGTTATCAACGGCGGTTAACGTACCTTCGGTCAGATCAAACCGTTTCGTTAAAGCCTCGACGTGCAGCATGCTGATTCTGGTGAGTGGACGATCCGCCAAGGTTGTTCATTGAACCCGGCGTCCGATTGTATCAAGTCCGACTAGGGCTTGTCTTTTAAGCCTTGGCTTGAAGGACGGCTAGGTGGCAGATTTTGCTTTTCCAACGTGAACACCGGGTGCATAATCTATTGGCGTAAGGCGTATGTGCATTCGGAAAGTGTGTGAATACGCCATTGTGCAGCAATCGCTTTAAATCAAAAACAAACCGAAAGACGGGTTCGACACCCTGGGCTTGTCGTTCCTTCTGCATGCCAGGAACCCTCTGGCGGGAGGGAGCCGCACACCGCATTGAGATCGCAGTGGCATTGATGGCTACTCAGGTGGGCCAAAAACTGGATAATCGGTCTCGGATTCGTTTGATTGAATGGATCGAAGCCTCATTTCTTCACTTTTAGCTACGCGACCCCACATACGATCCCTGTGCCCACCGATCCAGAATCCGTGAACCGATCTGAGCTGCTTTCATTTGAGGAAGCGATGCGGCGGTTTGCAGATGGTGCAGAACATGATTCTCAAGAATCACTGCAGTCGAGGGACGAACCTGACTCGGATGACGTTCCAGGTCAGATCGAACTGGATGATGATTCCGCGATCGATGAATTGGCGGAACTCGATTTGGAGTCATCTGCTAACGATGACAAACCAGGCGACTCCCAATCGCCGGCCGGAAAGAGAATCGCATTGGTTGGACGCTTTGGCAGTATGAATCGCCGCCAAGCCAGCAATGTGATCGAATCTTTCGGTGCGAAGGTCGTCGACCTACCACGCGGAAAGTCTCCGAACTACGAATCGCTTGTCAGTTGGGTCGTGATCGGTGCCGAGCAGCCGCCGCTAAGTGAATCCGAACTGCTTCCGACTGCGTTAATCGATGCGGCGGGACGCGGCGAAGTCGAGGTGATTCACGAGACGGAACTGTGGGAACGCCTAGGCCTTGTCGAATTGGAGCAACCGGTCCGACGGTATTGGACGCCTGCGATGCTTGCCGATTTGCTAGACGTTTCGGTGCGTGTCATTCGGCGATGGCATCGGCGTGGGCTAATTCGGCCTATCGTCACGCTTCACAAATTGCCTTATTTCGATTTTGCCGAGGTCGCAACTGCGAAGCGTTTAGCGGGATGGGTCGCGGCGGGAGCGGATTGGAAAGCGATCGAAAAGCGACTCGCCGAATTGGTTCGCGTCTTTCCGCACAGCACACGGCCACTGGATCAGTTAAGCGTCTTGGTTCAAGGCAAAGACGTCTTGCTGCGTCAGGGCGATGGCTTGGTTGAACCCGGTGGGCAGATGCGTTTTGACTTTGAAGATATCAAGTCCGCAGATGACGCCGACAATGAAGCTCGGCAAGTTTCCGAAAAAGAAGATTCGCCACTATTATTGGCCTTCGTCGATGCCGACCGTCCTCCGATGCTTCGCCAAGCGAACGAGCACGTCAGTGATCCGCTGTTGGTGGACGCTTACACGGCCGAAGATGAAGACGATTTGGAAACCGCGATCGATATCTATCACGCGATCTTGGCACGGGACGGGATTCGAGCTGATATCTGTTTTCAAATCGGCGAGTTGTTGTATCGCATGAATTTTCTGGTGGCGGCAAGGGAACGCTACTACACAGCCATTGAGCTAGAACCGGACTTTGTCGAGGCACGTGCCAGCCTTGGTGCGGTGCTCGCCGAATTGGGCCAGTTTGATCTTGCCGTCGCGGCGCTTCGTGGTGCGCTGACGTTCTTCAATGATTATGCCGACGTCCACTATACGCTCGCAAAGACCCTTGATCGCTGTGATCGCGAAATCGAGGCTTTGGTGCATTGGCAGCGGTTGATCGAATTGGCTCCCGATGGACCTTGGGCTGACGAGGCTCGTGTGCGTCTGGGAGTTGATGGCTAGCGGTTTCCCTCCGCAAAATCTTTGTTGCTGAAATCTTGGCTCAAATCGTTGTAGCCAACGTTGGAATGGACGAACGCATCACGCTAGCCATTCGCTGGCGGTTTTCTTTGGTAACACCGCGACATTCTTTTCGCTCGGTCAATTAGTAGCGGTTTTGATGCACTGCCAGTCTGCAAAATGTGGATCTCACATCCAATGTGTCGTGGGCGTCTGGCGAGCTTCAAAACCGGGTTTTCGATAGTCGACAGAGCCGCCAAACCGAATGAATTCGACGATGAAACGCAGAAAGCTAGTTCTCCAATCGCTGTCCGGACGTCTACTGATGGCGGGCGACCTTGACGCGAAGACAGAGGTTGCCGTCGAGAGCAAAACAGATGAGACGATCAGCAAAAGTGCCGCGATTTCCGGCGATGAACTGAAGTCGGATTCGATGGAAAAGTCTGCTACGACATCGCAAAGAAATGATCCGAAAGCGGTTGCGGTACTGGAGATCGAAGCGTTGGGAGAAATGTTCGGTGCTGACGAAGCGGTCATTCAGCGGGCCAAAGATGCCATCCAAAATGCATCAGTCGAGGGCAATGCGGTTCGACAAACGGCAAACGACGTGACTCTGCTGATTGTCGTTGATGGGATGACGCTTCCAAAGGAAGCAGCCAAGGCGGGACTGTCGGCGTCTGAATTGATGAAGTTCGCCGATACACTTGCCAAAATCGAACCCGATGATCGCGAAATACTGACCAACCCCAAGACATACATTCAAATACTGAACGAAGGTCCTGAAAAAGGCGTCGATAACATCTACAAGAAATCCTTGGGCACCAAGTTCGGTGTTCCAAAGGAATTGTGGGGAGGAATGACGAGCGAGCGGATGCTCAATGGAATCAGCCTTTCAGAATTGCTTAGCGATGGACAAGCTGCGACTGATAGGAATTATTGGGATGGACTGGATAACGTCCAAAACGGAAAAGGTTCCAAAGAGGATTTCTTGAATCAATGGTCCGGTGGCGACTACACCAATTCGCCACTGGATGACTTTATCGGCGACGATTCTGTGTCCGATGATGGAGAGCAACCGATCCCTGATTCACCGAGTGGTGAGATCGATGAAAACGAGTGGATCGACGCAGACGATCTGCAAGACATCGAAGGCGAGTGGGTTGACGATCCGAATGCGGATATCCCGGGTGCATATGGAAATGTCACGCACACGCCTGACGGCGGTTTCGACATCAGCGGGTACAACGAAAACGGCGACTACTTTTCAGAACACTTCGCCCCCAACGGAAACGGTGGTTTCACCGGAAGCAACGGCGGCTATTCATCTCAAGTGCCAGCGGAAGGAACCTATGGGGTATCGACCGGAGACGATGGGGCGACCGAAATCTACGTTTCGACAGAGAGCGGCGATGACAGCGCTGACTCTGGTTCCGACAGCGACGGCACGGGCGATTCGGGATCGGACGATGACAGCAGCGACGATTCTGACAACGGTTCATCGTCCGATGATTCAAACGATGATTCCGAAGCCGACGAAACGCCTGTTCCCAATCAATCTGACGCTCCGGGGCACCTGCTGCTATGGGCTTTGATGAATGCCCATTCACCTGCCGGTCAACAAGTGTTGGGCATGATTCGGGCAGCGGTTGCGTCCGCGCAGAACTACGGCGGCAAGATCGATCCGATTGATGAAGGCAGTCGACTATCTGGGACGGCACTGCGATGGTCTTTGATGAATCCGAAGAATCCAGCAGCCCAGGCCTACCTCGAGATGATCAGCCAAGTGGTTGGCCAAGCAGACGCCGATGGGGGCACCGACAATAACCCAGATCAATGGCTTTCTAATCTGTCGCATCTCGCCGGTTCGACTGTCAATGTCGACTTCATTCTCGCCGGAGGCGGATTGATCGATCCGGTCGATAGCGATGGAAGTTACCTTTGGGGATGGTCACCGATTCGCGGACCGGAAGGTGGAACTGAAGCCGAATCTGACGACGAGGACGGATCGTTCGCGATCAACGTCGACTTCCTGTTCACGACCAGCTTTATCAATTTTGATGCCTTTGAAGCTGCCTTGGCATAGACAGTCGCTACGACGAATGATTGCCGCCAGCAACCGTATCCACGGGAGAATCAATCGCGTGATACGGCACCGGCGGCAAAGCTGCATCGAGCAGCGTATAGCTTCCGGACGCAAATAGCGGGCCGGATCTTTCCCCACAGTTTGGGTTGCGGCGGTGTAGCGATTGGTGTGTCGCGAGTTTATTGACACAAGATGGTCGGCTTCACGCAGCGATCCAATAGACAGCCTGACTATTCATCTGCGGATTTTAAGACTGAAAAACATTGAGATCGACTCATTTCGTTTCCTTTCGCCTGGGTGTGCTGCGATTTCAGAAGTTTCCGCATTGCAGTATTGGGGGCATCGAAAAACAAGAGAGCATTCGACAGACAAGGGAAGATCTATCGTCGCTTGCGGCACGGCGGCATGCCGTTTTTCATAGCTACCAACCGTGATGGCTGGATGATATCGATTCAGACTGGACTGATTCAATCCAATCGCGGACGTTGGCAACGCGCGAGTCTAAATCGCAATCATTGGCTATTCACCAATGCCGTTCTCGTGATCTCTAGCGACCGCAGCTTCATGCCTCTTCTTGCTCGTACAAGCGATCGCGATAGCGGAAACGACAATGCCGACGATTGCAATGACCGAGAATTGGTAGTCTTCCGGTGCGCGGTCAATGAAGTAACCGATGACTGGGGCCAATAACGCGATGCCAAGTGACTTTGCTTGTGATTCAACACTGAGCACCGTTGCCATGTTGGACTGATCGACTTGGTCGGCGATCCGAGAAACGAGAACTGGACGCCAGATATTTTGAAGGATGGCGAGTGCGATGAATGCCAGTACGGACACAAGTTGCCACTGGGCCAAAGTTCCCAAAAGCAACATCAGCATCGTTGCTAGAAAGACCAGCCATAGCGATCTTGCCGCGGCCAAATCACCTCCCAGCCACTTTGCGATTCGTCCCGCTCGACGAGACGCAAAGCTGGAAAGTAGGTAGAGCGTTGTGTAGATGATCGCGACGGCAACCGCGGTACGCCGAGTTTCGGAAAGGGCTACAAAAAGCGGTACGCCGACGACCAATTGTTGAATGACTGGCTGCAGGTAGTCTTTGGTCGCTCCGTAGACCCCTTCGAAACCCATCGATTCCGAGATTGGTTTTCTCAGTTGGCTTTTGCGAACACATTCGCAAATTGAACTCCAGAATATTCCGAAGAGCGTTTTCGTATCTCTGGGGCGGCCTGAGATTCCGTCGAGCGACTTTGGGTATCCCAAGAAATTAACAATATTCAAAGACGTCGGAATCACACTCAGCCAAAAAATGGTGCTGTAGTTCAGAGTTGTGAATACCAGTCCGGCAGCAATCAAGGCCGAAAGTGCGCTTCCCTTTTGAGACCAACTGCGGGTCAAACCATAGATCTCCGTTTTCTCGCTCTCACGGCCTTCCTGCTTTAGCCAAGCAAAGATCATTGCCTTGTGTGTTCCGGTCCGAAACGCTTCACCGATGGCGAAGGCAAACATGGCAGCGAAAAGCAACGGGACGGAATTTGCAAAGGCAAACGTCAGAAACGCGATCACGTAGGCGATATGCGACAAGATCATTGCTTGTCTGCGACCTAGCGCATCCGCCAACGCGCCGGTGGGAACTTCGCCGACGGTCACACAGATTTGCTGAAACCCAATCAAGGAACCGATGGTTGCAAAGGAGAGGCCTTTGTCAACGAACGCAAGGATCCAGAACGGTGCGAAGTACCGTTGGTTTTTTAAGAATCCGTAAAGGCAAAAGCGAAAGATCAAAGCGTGCTTCCTTCGGAGATCATTGCCGAATTCAAAAGTCTGCCCTCCATTGATCGATGACGCAATGGGATGCAGTAGCGTCCTATCGAGTTGCTTGGAGAGTGAGTCGATTGCAACTTCGGAGGGAAGTCAGCGATTTCGGCCTCGATGTCGAAGACGTTGTTCAACATTTCGCAGGTAAGCACTTCATCAGGCGGGCCTTGGTAAAGAATCACACCATCCCGCAAAGCCACCATTTGATGAGAGAACCTTGCGGCGTGGTTGATGTCGTGCAGAACCATCACGATCGTTTTTCCAAAGTCAGTCTGCAGTGTCTGCAAGAGGTGTAGTATTTCGAGTTGATTTGACAGGTCCAAAAACGTAGTCGGTTCGTCGAGGAGCATGATTGGGGACTGTTGCGCGACATTCATCGCAATCCAAGCCATTTGTCGCTGTCCACCGGATAATTCACCTAGGTGAAAATTTGCCAGCGTTTCAATTCCGACAACTTCCATCGCTTCGTCAACGGCACGTCTATCGCTACGGTCAAAGTAGCCCAGCCAACTTCGGTGAGGGTATCGTCCAAATGCGACTAGTTCAGAAACCGTCAGGCCTTCCGGAGCATCACTTTTTTGAGAAAGGAGTGACAGGGTTTTTGCAACATCACGAGACCTCATCCGTTCGATCGATTTACCATCCAGTTTTACCGTTCCGCGATTTGGAGGTAGCAAACGTGCAAGCCCGCGCAGCAACGTTGACTTGCCCGATCCGTTGGGACCAATCAATGAAGTAATTTGGTTGTCTGTTACACGAAGGTTAACGTTTCGTACAACCTCGTCGCCATCATATCGAAGTGACAAGTTTTCAGCTTCCAGTCGAGCCATCGTCATGCACCCTCAGCTTCGGTGAGTGACCAGCAGGTATAGGAAATAGGCGCCACCGACAACGCTGACGATCACACCGGCGGGCATCTCAACCGGATGGAACACAGCACGACCGATTGTGTCGGACCCGACTAGGAGCCCAGCCCCCACCAAACTGGCAGAGGCGATTAGGGGACCATGGTTCGGGCCAGTCAGACGCCGACCGATATGCGGTGCGATCAAGCCCACGAAAGCAACGCTTCCCACAACGGACATTGCGGCAGAAGCAATCAGTACGGCGAATAGCAGCGTACAAACACGCGCCGCGTTCACTGAGACGCCTAAGCTGTTCGCAGTCTCATCAGAGAACCGCATCGCATCGAGCAGGTGTCGGTTCGACCAAGCGACAGGAAGTGCAACCGTCACGAGTCCAGCAATCGCAAAGACATAATTCCAATCCGCTTTAGCTAGGCTGCCGGACATCCATGCGATCGAATGGGCATAAGCAGTACGGTCTAGATGCATCGCGAGAACAAGCGTCAATGCACCGATCGATAAGCTAACCGACACACCGGTTAAAAGCAGCCGAACCGGTGACAACGTGTTTGAATGGTACGCCAAAATGCAGACCAATAAAACGGTAAGGCTGGCACACAACATGCTCATCGCGGGAAGCATCCAAGGCGATGTGATTTGGGAACCACCGATGATCATGGTCAGGGTGACGCCCAAGTTAGAACCGCTTGAAACGCCCAAAATCCCAGGTGCGGCTAAGTCGTTTCGCAAAACGCTTTGAATCAAAACGCCTGAAACGGCCAGGGTAAGGCCGACCACCGAGGCTAGCGCGATCCTTGGAAACCGGAAAGACAAAAGAATGGTTTGATGTGTCAGACTTTCGTCGGATTGAATGATCTTCCAGATTCGAATCGGTGAGTACGTTTGGTTTCCGAGACAAGCGGAAACGATGACGACTGCAATCAAGCCGGCAACTAGGTAGATGAATTTCTGTGGCGTTGTCATGTTGCCTCTAGCAGCGGGGGCGACTAGCGGAGGCACGTCTTGAAGCTAGATAGACAAAGAACGGTGCGCCGATCAAAGTCGTCATCAGGCCCAGAGGCAGTTCCTGGTTCCCGCCAACGAAACGCGCTAGGGTGTCCGCCAACATTGTTAGGCAGGCACCCAGGGGAATTGATAGCGGGATGATTCTTCGATAATCCGCCCCGATCAGGGACCTGGATAAATGCGGTACCATCAAACCGACAAAGGAGACAGGCCCGGCAACCGCGATTGCCCCGCCGGTCAGAATCAAAACCGCGATGGTCGAAATGAGTCGAGTTCTGCGCACCGTTTGGCCCAAGCCAGCAGCAATCTCTTCACCCAAGCTAAGCAAAGTAACCGATGGGCTAATCACGATAGCCAAGCAAAGGCCGATTCCGAACAACGGGGTCAACAACAGAACTTGCGTCCAAGTCACATGCGACACTCCACCAACCGTCCAAAAGAGCATCTCATCGTGCAGTGAATAGACGATGGTCAATCCATGCGTAATCGCACCGAACAGGCTAGACACGATGACACCGGCCAATGCCATCGTTGCGCCATTGCTGGGTTTTGACGCGACCATTAGTGTCGCGCAGACGGCCAAGTAGCCAAACATGGAACCTGCAAGCGAAAGACCAATTGAATCGGTATATCGAAGCTGCGGGTTCACCAGGATTCCAACCAGCAAGCACAGTGTTCCGCCGGAACTTAAGCCCATGATGGAAGGACCCGCCAATGGATTTCTGGTCACACCTTGCATCATGGCCCCGCTGCTCGCCAAACAAGCGCCAATCATTGCAGTCAACACAACGCGTGGAAGTCGCAGTTGGCAAATGACAAAGTGAGAGTTGTTGTTGTAGTCGTATTCGAAAACCGATTCGATCGCATCTTGAATGCCAATTGGTGTCGGTCCAACGAATAGACCGAGTATCGCGACGGCTAATGCGAGGCATATAAAACCGAGGCACCACAGAAATCGTTGCCTTTGTTCGGTGGGAGGTGAAAGCGACCGCATTGAAGACCGGTTCAGACTCCCACACCGTTGGCATTGATCGAAATATTCGTCTTAGCTTGACCTTCGGCTCGGGAGCAGGATTGGATGATCTCATCAAGCATTTGCGACTTTGCCAAAAAACCAGGTCGCAACCAATGGTGCTGCATCGGCAGCATGATGACTCGCTTCGAACGGACCGCTGGGACGCGTTCCCAGGCTGGATGGTCTAGCAGCTGGCTCCAAGACCGCTGCGCACCTTGATTGGCTTCGACGGCCAGGAAAATTAGGTCCGCATCAAGCTGCAAAAGCGACTCGGGGGTCAGCAAGAATCCTTTGGGTGACGAATCGAGCAGTGTTGGCGGATTCAGTTTTAGTTCGTCATACAGCATGATTCCGCCGCGGGTGTGACCGTGGATGTAGAACTGTTTTCCAAAGATTCGAAAGAAAGCGACCTTCTGAGAGCCCAGCTCATCCGACAAAAGCTTGCGAGCCTGACGGATCTTTGCATCGTAGTTTTTGATGCACGCTGCAGCTTCAGCCTCACGATCCAGCAGGCGACCGAGGTCAAACATCCGTTGTCGGTTGTTGTCTCCATCGCCAGAAAGCAGAACTACCGGTGCGATCTTTAACAGTTGTCGATAGGTCTGAGGGTCGCCAGCAGACGCGATGATGAGGTCGGGTTTTGTCTCGACGATGGTTTCAAAGTCGGGTTGCCCAACACCCATCATTTGATTGATGCCGACAACGTTTTGAAGCCGCTTCCGCAGGTAGTCAGGGAATTGACCATTGGTGCAAGACGCTGATGTCGGTCGGATTCCAAGGGCGACTAGCTCATCGGTAAATGCAAGGCTACAAATTCGTTTCGGATGACTCGGGATTTCGATGGTGCCCTGCTGATGGGTAACGAAGTGTTTGCCTGCAACCGATTGGATTTCCAAAGGGCGATCGGCAAATCCAGGTGGAGTAGATTCACTCGATTGCGGACGTTTCGCTTTGCCAAGATCCGCGGTCTCTGATTGGAGTCGAGGGATCAAGACCATAAGAGTTGCCAACGAACAAAGGCAAACGGCGAACGCTTTGACGAGTGTGATGAAATTCATTTGAGGCTGTTGCGGCAGCAATACTGTGAACGAATACAATTCGCGTCGATTGGCAACGACTTATTCACGCATCATTTTGACGTTTTCCAAGACGATCGGTTCGAGCATGTTGGAACCTTCTTTGATCTGAATCGAAACGCCAGACGACTCGGGCTTGGCATACTTGCCCATCAATCGATCTTCGCCCGGGTCGGTATGTTCGGGATGTTGTGGCCAGAAGATGGAGACGTTGTATTGACCCGCAGGAGCACCATCGCCTTTTGCAAATGATGATAGCGTGAAGGCCCCGTCGGCTTTGACTTGCCCCGCAGGTCGGGTTCCTCGTTCATCGAAGTCACCAGAAATCGGATGCAAACCAACGATAGCTCCCGTAGCCGGTTGGCCATTGACCGTTAAGGTTCCTTGGGCCGGATGCACAGGAATGCTCTGATCTTTCTCGCACCCACTGCATGCGATCAATATTGCGGCTACGAGGCTGCAGGCACGGTAGATTGAAACTGAGGGATGTTCGGGCATTAGAATACCTCTCCCAAGTTGACTTGCTCGCGCGCTTGGGATGTCAACATATGAATGAAGGTCAGGTTGTTGACAGATTCGGTCAGGTACTGCACGGATCCATCGACCATCAGCAGATGCACACCGCCTTCGTGGAATGAGTATGGTTGCGAATTGCGGTTGGTCGCGTTAACAACGGATGAACCACCATTGGCGATTCCATCATGGCTCCAAGATTGCAGCCAGAACGCGTTCCCTGATGCCCAGGCACAGTTGTCTGGAGAGACAGGAATGGGTTGGCCGGTGGTTTCGTCGATCCACAATTTGCCGAATAGGTAGACACTGTGACGTCCAGCCGATTCCCAAACCGCGACCGTATTGCTTGTTCCGTCCAGCATGTCGCGAAATTTCTGCGGCTGGACCGGATAAGCACGGACGAAGAAACCTTTGCGACGTTGTTTGTCACGTGATTCTTCGGGCAGCAACAGAGTCGCGCGGTGACCGCAGTTGCCGGCATAGTCAGAAGACCAAGCTTCGACGTCCGGATTCACAGCCGTGAATTCGCTATTGAACGAATTTGTATAGATCTTTTGAGTTCCACCGGGACTCGACGGGCATTCGAACATCGGCAGTCGACGTGCCACCACGTCCTGGTTCTCTTCATGGAACCATGTGTAGTCAAAGTCGTAGTCGTCCAAACGGTTGCCTTCTTCAAAAAACGGCAACAGAGACGACACCCAGCCGGACTTGTATTCATGTCCACGCCAAGCACTCAGGTCTAAAATCTCATAGCAGGGGAACTTACGAAAAGCGCTGTGATAGTTGTGTAGCGCCAAGCCGACCTGCTTCATATTGTTTGAACACTGCATCCGCCTCGCCGCTTCGCGAGCTGCTTGGACTGCTGGCAACAACAGTCCCACCAACATGCCGATAATCGCGATGACTACCAATAGTTCGACGAGTGTAAAGCCACGGCGTTTCGATTCATTCGATACTTTTACGCGATACATTGTTTTTGGCTGAGAGGATGATCTAGAGGGTGAGTTGGAGATTGGAACGTTCGAATCGCTGAGCATGAAACGCAGGCTAACCATCGATCGGCAGCAGGTACGTTTCTAGGGTGTCATTGGCTTGCCGATGCATCTTTTGCCAGCCACCGGCCAGCAGGACTGCTGGTGCGTGTGCCGATTGGCGGACACCACAGGCGAACACAGCGCGGTTGGATTGAAGTGAATCACACGCCGACCAACGGTCTTCGGCGATGTGATAGCGGAAGACGGTTGATGTTGGAGTCTTTTTTGTATCGATGCCACCGAGGACATAAAGCGATCCGGCGTGTGCAACAATCGCATGCGCCGTTCTGGGCTCAGGCATTGGTGAAAGGTCGCGGCAACGATTGCTCTGCGGATCAAATTCGATCAAAGCATTTTGAAACGTGCCGCCATCGGGGCCGGCGGACCATCCTCCGCTGTAGTAGATCAGTCCATCGAACGAGCACGCGGCACCGTGTCGGGCGGCGTACGGCAAAGTTCCAACCAGAGCCCATTCGTCGGATGCGATGTCATAAGCAAAGATCGTGTTCGCATCGACTTTGTCTTCGCGTCCACCGAGTACGTAAAGAGTCTGGCCAACAATGGCGACGCCCGGTTTAACTCGTCTGGCTGGCAGGTCTTGGCACGATTTCCAGGCACCGGTGGCGACATCGAAAGCTTC
Organism: Stieleria sp. JC731; assembly: GCF_020966635.1. NCBI lineage: Bacteria > Pseudomonadati > Planctomycetota > Planctomycetia > Pirellulales > Pirellulaceae > Stieleria > Stieleria sp. JC731. The sequence continues at coordinate 283,006 of NZ_JAJKFQ010000005.1, forward strand.
GACAACGGTCGAAGGGCCTTCTGGTCGCCCCGAGTTGGATTTATCAGAGATGCCACCGGCAACTGTGAAAAGTTTCCCTTCCGATGCTACCGCGACAACATTCGCTCTGGGGGTAGGAAGCGGTGCAAGTGATCGAGGCGAACGATCACCGTTCGTAGGAATCCCATAGGCTGAATCGAGATGGTCAAAGGGATTTAACATTCCGCCGACGACGTAAAACGTATCGTCAACAACAGCACCGGCGACTCCGCCTTGATACTGGACGTTTGCTTGGTCGGTTGAGAGCGACATTAAACTGTGGGGCTAAAGAGACATTGGTCCCAGCAGTCTTTTCAAACGCTTACTTGAAGGAACGCATCTTGCAAGATTCCTGGGAAGGTGTGCTGTCCCTAGGCAAGAGGCGTGCCAAACGGATGATCAAGCAACGAATATGCGTTTTGCCCACGAAATGATGTGTATCCGTTGCCTGCCTGTTGCATCTTGGCGGCGGATTACTCGACACCGATGGACACTAATTCGTCAAAGTGCGTTGGTTGTTCCCCAGATGGAGGTGTGACGTAACGCATCTTGCAGTTAGCCATTGGCAGAGGGCAATTGCAATCAGAACAAACGTTTCCGCAGCGTCTTTGGTTTCGACCGGGCTTTCGAAAACTAGAAGGTGCGTGAGCCGGTTCGTTGCAAGAGTTCGTTTGCCGACTGGGTTCCCGTCGAGACGATGTCGCTGAGAATCTTGGACGCGTGAGCTGCCGAATTCCATCCGTTTTCGATTTTGGAATTCGTTTCCGAGACGATGTCATGAATTCCAGTTGCGGCAAGGTTGCTTGCCGTAGCCAGACTCTTAACTTCATTGGCAACGACGGCGAAGCCTTTGCCACTTTCACCAGCCCGTGCCGCCTCGATAGATGCGTTAAGGGCAAGCAGGTGAGTTTGCCCCGCGATTGCCGAAACCTCCTTGAGGTTTTCATGCATCTGCAGGGAGCAACTTCGAGCTTCGTCGAGTGCGGCTAAAGATTGCCTCACCGCGTTTTCGCCTTCACTTGCAAAACGTTCCAGGTCACTCTGCAAACGCAATGCGATCTCGTGATCTTGGATCGCCGAATTGGCAAGTTGCGAGCGGTCGGACTGGATGGCATCAATCATTTGGTTGTAGCATTTTGACAGATCACCGATCTCGGTTCCATGCTCGATGTCTTTGATCTTTGCATTCGAGTAATCATTCGTTGCGGTTGCCGTAGAGATCACACTTGCTAGGTCCAGTAGCGATGATCGGGCACCATGTTCGGCAACGTTCAATCCGACTTCCTCGTCGTGCTCGCTGACGCGAAGCGGCATGAACATCTTCAAGACATTCAAGACTAGAAAGCAGCAGCCAAAGGACCAGGCAAAGCATACGACCACACCTATCGACTGCACACCAAGTTGTCCAAGGCGTGAAGTCCCCTCAGGTAGGTGATCGCTTCCCATGAACAGTGCCAGCGCGACCGTTCCCCAGGCACCGCAGACGCCATGAACACTGACCGCGCCGACGACATCGTCAAGTTTTAAGACGCGTTCAATCCAAATCGTGCTAAGCCAGACGAGGACTCCACCGGCCAACCCAATCAAGGCGGCCGATCCGGCACCGACGACAGAACATCCGGCGGTAATCGCGACCAATCCGCCAAGGACGCCGTTGGCGATATCCTCAGCCGTTGGCAGACCGTCGGAACCGAACATGACGCTCGACAGAGCACTTGCCAAACCACCGAAACATCCGGCGAGGGCTGTGTTGACCGCAATCATCGCGATGTCCGGTGACGCTGACAGTGTGCTGCCACAGTTGAAACCGAACCAGCCGAAGAACAAGACAAAGGTTCCCAAGTAAACCAGGATCAAGTTATGTGCGGGCAACTTTTGAGGCTCGTCCTGTTCGTTGAAGCGTCCAAGACGCGGACCGATCACAATGATCCCCGCCAACGCGACCCAGCCGCCCGTCGAGTGCACAACGGTTGATCCCGCGAAATCGATAAAGCCCATCGACTCCAGAAAGCCCATCGTTTCACCGTTGAAAAAGCTTCCCCAGGCCCAGTGACCCATCAACGGATAGATCAGACCTGAAATAACGGCTGAGACAATCAAATACACGCCGAATCGAGTTCGCTCAGCAACCGCACCGCTATCGATTGTCGCTGCGGTGCCACAAAACATGGCTTGGAAGATAAAAAAGCAAGCTGCCCAAGGGCTACCGTCAAAGTCTGGCAAAAAGTCGCTCGTTCCGATCAGACCGCCGTAGCTGATCCCGAACATAATTCCAAACCCAAAGAGCCAGAAGATCGAGACCGATATCAACAGATCAAACATGTTCTTGATCGCGACATTGATCGAGTTCTTCGCGCGGCAGATACCCGATTCCAAACACATAAATCCGCCTTGCATCAGAAAGACAAATGCGGCGGCGATCAAAACCCAAAGCAGATCGAGATTCGTTTGAATCGAATCCACTTTGGATTGAATTTCGGTTGATGCGATCACGAGTTGTGATGCTGATAACATCGATCTACAACGCTATGGAATCGGTGGAACTGTGACTTATGAATCTTCGAATCGAGAGATGATCTCTTCGAATTGTGGGTCACCTGTTACCAAATTCGCACACTTCCCGTTACGGGTTTCCCGCCAACCGCTTCCGGTTGCCCTCGATATGGGGGTGCTGGTCGTCCGCGTGGTTCAGTAGTGGCCTAGTGACGGCCCTATGCGGTGATTGAGCGTCGGTGCACGCCGTTGGCAATTTTGCCCAGATCCAAAGGGTAAGTTGCACAGCACGGAAACAAAGTATTCCGACCGGTCTGAATGAAGCGAAATCTCAATCTTAAGAGGATGCCTGGTTTGTAGCGTCAGGCATAAGAATATCTCCGCCAAAGCGGTAGTTGTGAACCGCTATCTAGGGTTGATCGGTGATGATTTCCACAGTACCTTTTGTGCGTCAATCGGAAATCCAGGGAATGTCGGATCTGCCCCATTCGACGAACCCTTTCCGGTTGGCAATTTGTACTGTGGTGAGACTTCTTAAAGCGTTGCTGCAACAAACGTTTGCCGCTACTGAATCACCTGCCTGACAATCGCCGCAATAAAAAAGCCGGCCAGGCGATACTAAACGTTGTTGCCCCAACACGTTTAATTCACCCAACCGGCTGGCTTGTCATTTCGCGGGCTCATCATATCGCTCCGCTAGTGGCGATAAACCCGAACGAATATCGTTGGCTCGATTAAGGTGCGAATCTGCACCCAACCCTTGGCATAATCGAGCATTCCTGCTTGGCATTCTCGAAATCTACATCAAGGCTGGCTACAGATATCGACGCGAATTGATCTCATACGATGCGAACGTAATAGAAACTCTACCTCACGAATTGATTCGTCGACGCTTTCGAGACGTATGATGTCGGGCAAACGCATTGCCTTTGGAAGATTCAAAAAGTGACTGTGGAAGGACATCGTTCGGCCATCCATCACTCATCGCGAGCCACTAGCTAAGGGCGGCCAATGCGATTCGCAATGTGTCGTGATGGTCGGGGAGATCGACTCGATTCGGTTTTGCGACAGGTCAGCTGCGATTCTGGAATGCGATTCATCAAAAAAGCAGTCGTCGTACCGGTCGTCGATTCAACTGTTTTGGAAGTCGCTGGTTCCGCGTCGGCGAGCGATTTGTAGATTGAACAGGCTGGTCTGAGCTGCGATTGCTGTTCAGATGCACAACTCATTTCACCAATCTCGATAGTTCCCGTATCGGATGACTTAATGCCGATGCAAAAACTGGCGTCGAACCCACAAATGCTGTTTTTTTGATAGACCCCGAGACCATCCCCCGCTACGATGATGAGACCGTACAAAATGGGGGTGGGTAGGATGGTCCAGCAAATCATTCATTTCAGCCAATTACCGGACGGACAGCTATTTCGGTTTCAAAACGCCCTGTATCGGAAAATGGGTGTGACCATGGCAGTGCTGATCCTACGAGCCAAGCGTCAAAAGCCGACGGATGAACACATTGTTCATTTCGACATCGAGCAAGTCGTCGAAGCTCTCTTAGACCAATAGAATAGGCCTGCTTCGAAAGTCTCTGCTGTTGCCGAGAATTTCGTCGCTTGGAATCACTGCATAGCAGCATTCATGGCCGAGTAGAATCTAGTTCTCGAGTAAAATCACTTGGCCAGCCATCTTGGTCGCAAGCGGTCGTGACGCTCTCACCGCAACTCGGCGATCATGGCTGGATGCCGCGGTGATTTAAACTCTGCATTTTTCGCGTCACAGCTTCAAGCTTCCCTTTGCCCTTTTCCTCTGGATCCATGCATAACGCGAGCATTGGATCTGCCCGGTCCAAATAGATGTTGCAATGAGTCGCAAACTAACGTGGACGCTGATTGTGATCCTCGCCACATGGGCGTTCGCACTTTTCTATTTACTGAAAAAGCCAAGTCCCAACGTTATTCGCAACGCGTCGGTCACGTTCGAACCTTCCAAACCAGATCTGCCTATCGCGACCCCGGTTGCCGCAACGCCAAAGGTCGATCGTAGCCATGGCTACATTGGTTCTGATTCATGTCGACAGTGTCACCAAGAACATCACCAATCCTGGCATGAATCCTATCATCGCACGATGACTCAAATGGTCGGTCCGGAATCGGTGCCTGAATCGATCGTTGATGGTGGAAGGATTGAATTTCTTGATGAGGACTATGTCTTTACTCGCGAAGGCGATGAGTACTTTGTCGAACTCAACGACCCAATCGCAAACGGAAAACGGGTGAAACGCAAACTGGTGTTAATGACCGGTTCGCACCATATGCAAGTGTTTTGGTACGAGTCCGGTTATGACCAGACACCAGCACAGTTGCAGATCATGTACTACATCGACGGTGGGCGATGGATTCCGCGTCGTAGTGCGTTCTTGCGGCATCCCAATATGCACAAAGACTATGAACTGGGACGCTGGAACGGAATCTGTAGCAATTGCCACGCCACGCAAACTCGCACACGACCGCCCGAGTCTGGCGAAATCAATTGGGAAACAAGCATCGCCGAATACGGGATCACTTGTGAAGCCTGTCACGGCCCGGGTGAGGAACACGTGAAGCTTCACCAACCTTCGGATAGTAGTCCGTTGAACAATGAAGTGGCTCGCCAAGACGATCCGATTGTCAACCCGAGCGAATTGCCAAAGGATTTGAAGTCAGATCTCTGTGGGCAGTGTCACGGCATGATGATGATCAGTATCGCCGACGCGAAAGACAAAGAGACATACTTCAGCAGCGGCCGTCAATTTCGACCAGGTGATCAGCTTGAAGATGCACCGTTTCTTCGTTTAGTGCGTGCAAGTAAAGATTTCAAAGAGAGTGAATCGTTTCGACTATTTGATGCCCATCCCGGAGTGACGGAGAATCACTTCTGGCCAGACGGACAGATGCGGGTCACGGGACGAGACTATTCGGGGATGATTGAATCGCCTTGTTATCAACGAGGTGAACTTGGCTGTGTCTCTTGTCACACGATGCACCAACAGGACGAATCGCTTCAGGCCGAATGGAAAGATGACCAGCTGAAACCGCAAATGCGAACAGACGATGCTTGTCTACAATGTCATCCCAGCTACGCAGATCTTGGAGAATCGCACACGCATCATCCGGTCGGCTCTGAAGGCAGCCGCTGTATGAATTGCCATATGCCACACACGGTCTACGGGATTCTGAAAAGCAGTCGTTCCCACACGATTTCAAGTCCTTCGGTCGCAACGACATTGCAAACCGGTCGTCCCAACGCATGCAATCTATGTCACCTGGACTTCACCCTCCAGCAGACCGCGAAGCATCTACACGAGTGGTACGGACACGACATTCCCGAGCTGTCCGACGATCAAAAAAACACCGCCGATTCATTGCTGCATTTCATCACGGGGGATGCCGCACAGAGGGCGTTGCAGGTCAACGCGTTTCAATGGCCGCCAGCACAAAAAGCGTCAGGGACGGGTTGGATGCCGTTGTTCTTTCTATTGGGAATGGATGATGAGTACCACGCGATCCGTCTTATCTCCGAGCGGGGCTTCAATCTCTTGCCCGACGTGGAACCGTTTACCTACAACTTTTTAGATTCATTGGAAAGCCGTGGCGCAACGATGGGACGCCAGTACCAGAAAGCCCTTAGCAAAGAGCACCAAGTGGATGGTCGTCTTTTGATCGATTCGAGCGGCTATTTCGATCGGCGACGCATGGAACGATTGATGGAGCAACGTGACGAACGTCCCATCTATCTTCAGGAATAGTTTGGAAGGGATGCGGTCGTGCTTTATTTCCGCAATGACTGATGCGACCCGTCACAACGAGGCAGGCGTGATGAAAGTCCGCAGATGCAATCGTGGATTCCTTTGCCTGCCATGATGCGATCGACGCTTTTTTCGACTCGGTCTTTACGCGTCCGAGATTGCTTGGCACCGGTAAAGTGCAGGATGTAGCCTCGCTGTCTGCCCGGAGTCAACGACTCGAACGCGGCTTGTAACAATGGGTTCTCGTCGTATGTCTGTTGCAGTTCCTTGGGGATCTCCAGGTTGTCCTTTTGACTGAAGTCGACTTTCTTTCCGGATTGTTCGATCTCGATCGCTTGCTGAACGTACGACCGGATCGTATCGGTATGAGAGTGAATCTCTTCTTCGCTGAAAAAACGAATGACTCGCGCGGACTGAGAGTTCTTTCCGGGGGCGACTAGGACTTTTGCTTCATCGTTCAGCAAGATGCCCTTGAAGAAGCTAAGGGTGCAACTGTCTTTCAGACGGGCGATGATTGCGATGTTGCTATTTTCAAACGTATAGCACGGTGCCCGCCATTTGAAATCTTCCGTCAGGCCACTGTCGACAAGGATCGAACGCAGCGTCCGAATTTCCTTCCGCCAATTCGAATCCTTCTTGATGAATTCAGAAACCTTGGGGTGGACTTTAGGCATCGGTTAACCGGTTCAGGGAGACAGAGATTACTTCGTGACGGCCAGCTATCGCATCTTGATAGACGTTCGTCGACAAGTTTCATTCACTGATGACATACTAACTGGCAAGACCCGACGAACGTTTTATCGCTCGACTGGTTGCGCACAATCATTCGCCGATTTTTCGCTCGCTCTTTCCACGACTCGCTCCGACGGGAGCGAAGAGTCAAGTTCATTTTAAACCATGGTTTGGCTAGCTGATGCCTACCAGACCAACGTCATTCAAATTTGCTTCTGTCATCGACATGCGAGCAGTGATTTGCCAGCGGTGACGAGCCTAACTGTAAAAACAGAGGTAAGCAGTTTCTTGCTTGACGTTCACCTGAAACTTGGTGCCCGCTGGGACTTTGAATTCGCTTCCGGTCTTAAAAGTTTCAAACGAATCACTGCCTGGGAGTTTGACATCCATCTCACCCGAGACGACTTTCATCAGTTCATTGTCGCTGGCACCAAATTCATATTCACCAATCGACATCACTCCTGCAGTCGCTTTCCCTTCATCGTTGTTGAACGCGATCGAAGTGACTTTGCCGTCGAAATACTCGTTTACTTTCATTGTTGCTAGATTGACACTGTTTTGAGAAAAAGCTGCACCCTTTGTGCACGACCTTCGTAACCCACCCCGTGTTAACTTTCAATAACCGAGCAACACAGTTTGTCTTCCGTGTTGCGAAATCAGATCGCTTTGGATTCAGCACTGGGTGGTGCCGTTCTGCCGTGACAAACGAGGGGAACAAGATCGCAAGATGCCGACCGGTACAACGGGCCACAAGTGTGAGATCCGTTTCGGACAAGACTTGATCAGACAGACCAATCTGTACACACCGCGTGGTGTGACTACGGTTGCTGGAGAGCTGCTTGATGCAGAAGCTGAAACCACAGAGTTCTCGAAACGCCGATCGGCTGAAGTCGAGAGTCGTTGCCCCAGCAACTATCCGGTCCAGCCGATCGGCGGACATGATGTTATCGCTTCAATGGCGCCCGTCAAATAATTACGGGAAACAAATGTCAATTGAGTCATTCCAAGGGGGTTGCTGTCCACCTTGGGCGGGATCGGTTTCGACCAAATGGGTAAATGACGCCGGTTGTTGGCGGTTGGACGTCTGATTTGGGGTGGATATATCAGCCACCGAGGCAGGTCCTTTTCGCAAGAGTCTGTCTGGCTCGGTCCCAATTCATCAAACTAGCGATGTAGATTCGCGCCGGAGCAATACTTTCTCAATTCCCGCTCCAGCGCGTCGATCGATGAACAACTGGTTAGAACGACAAGGCAAGAAGCTGTTGGCTAGTCTTCGTTGACCCAGCTTCGTGCGTCCGCCATTTGCGTCTGTTCGAAGTACTTTATCTTTGCCGTTGTAAATGGTCTGCAGAAGACAGCCATCGCCTTTTCCCATCGACTGTCCCCGACGATCGCCAGCCTTTCAATGTCATTGAAATGCTTAACGTCAAATTTGATATCGTCCCAGAGAGCTTCTGCATCCCAGCCGTGGAAGTCGCTGAACACGACAAGCAAGCGGACCTTTCCGAACTCTTCAATTCGTCGTTCTGTAATCGGAACGAATCGCTTGTAGTCTTCGTCGGATAGCTTTCCGGTCAAGTGAACCTCGATCGTTTTGCCGCCATCAACTTCGGTAATGTTCGTTGACATGACTTGGATCTCCTGCGTTGTAGGAAAGAACTGACGTACGTGTGAGGACGATCTCACCGAGAGGTCTGTGCAGGATGATCCAGTGCGATGTTCGTGCCAGAGAGCTAGAAGTGTGCGAATTTTTGTGGCAACAGTGGCGAAGTCAACATTCGATGCAAACTGATGTCAGCCACGGCAGGCTAGATGTGCAAAGACATCGAGATCGATCGAATGTGTCGGGTAATTAATGATCGCACCGGTCAGCCGTTGATCGGCGCGATCGCGTTGTCGTCAGCTCGACCCATTCCCGATCGCACACATTTGCGGGAATCACGCACGTTTACTGTGACAACTGGGATGAAATGGCCACATCACGTTTGGCAATCAAATCGTTGATGAATGCATCGGCAGGCCGAATCTCGAAAGGTCCGACGCGAACGCCAGGGTGCTTGGACATTAGTTCAACCGCGTGATCCATGTTCTCGGCTTCGAGCAGCAAAATACCGCCGAGCATTTCTTTCGTTTCAGCAAACGGCCCATCGATCGCTTCGATTTCGCCGTTGACCGATTTCAGTGTGATCGCCTTGCTTGATGAATCGAGAGCCTCTCCGCCAATGAAGTGCCCACCGCGCCGCAGCTCGTCATCGTAGGCGAAGCACTCTTCCATCATCTTTTGCCCTTCTTCGGGCGGGAGTTTGGCGAATTTTTCCTCATCGATATAGCCCAAGCAAACGAATTTCATACGAACCCTCACGGAGTGTAGGCGTTGGATATTATTTTCAGTTCAGCAGAGTTATGGATGGTCGAACGGCCCGGCTGCGAATCGACATCGAAGTGAAGTTTTCTTTGAAATCGGTTCGGCGTGGCTACTCGACCCGCGGTTCACACCACATGAAATGTCTGGCACGGATAAGACTTGGTACGAGCACAAATGTGATCGCTAGTTCTTCCGATGCAGTTCATCGGCACGTCAATTCTTCGGTTGCCCTGCATTTTAAACGCGATCAGCCCCAGCAACCTAAGTGGCTTGCTGGGGCTGAATGCACAGTTTGGATGATGCGTTGCAGTCAGCGACGCGTTTACAGCTTGCTCATTGCATCTTTAGCGATGGACACACACTGGCGGATATCATCGATCGGGTCGCTGGGGTTTTCTTCATACTCAAGTGAGATCGCGCCATCGGTTGGGAAGCCAGTCGACTTCAACGCCATAAAGACTCCTTCAACGTCCAGGTGTCCTTTGCCGAGAATGACGCCCTCGGTTCGATCTTTCATTTCCGCGAAGTCTTTCAGGTGGATCCCGAAGAGACGCCCTTGGAGCAAACGGATGACTTCGGTCGGACGTTGTCCGGATCGGATGTAGTGTCCGAGGTCCGCACACGCTCCGATACGTTCGTCGTGGCCTTCGATCGCGTTGAGGACATCGACTGCTTTGTTGTAGCGGTGGCGAGGTCCGTGATTGTGAATGGCAACTCGAATATTGAATTCCTTTACCAAAGCATCCAGGCTGTCAAACGAATCGAGGTCTGGATCTGCGGTGATGGTGGGGACCCCCAATGCCTTGGCAAACTCAAACATCTTGCGATTCTTGGCATCGTCTTTTGAGAAGTGATTCACCCCGTGAGCAGAGATCGACATACCGAGGTCGTCGACCTTCTTTTTCATCGCAGCGATTTCTTCAGGAGTCGACTCGATTGGCAACATTCCCCCGTAAAACTCGACCTGTTGAAAGCCCAGGTCGTGCGCGTGTTGAAGTGCTTGGTCAACGTTGAATCCACGCAGGGAATACAGCTGAATACCGAGCTTATAGCCGCTTGAATCGGCTGCGGCGGCCACGCGAGGCATGGCGGTCATCGCGACCGATGCGCTGGTGGCGAGCAAGAACTGACGACGTGTAGGGGAGATCTTTCGCATAGTCATGATTTCCGGCAGTATTGGGATTCAAAATGAATGTGGCTAATTAGTCTATGGAATCCATTCCAACGATTCTGGCGATTGTCAAAGCGATTACCGAACGGAGCGATTACCAACAGAGCGTTCCGCCCCTCAACCTTATTCGCTCGCATTGTAGAACAGGCCGACCGAGCATTCGAGCAACTGAGCGGTGGGTGGCTGGAAAAGATTGGAATGATACATTGACGATTGGATTTGACGGTAGAATCCGTCTGAAATCCAAAAGAGCTACCCCATGAAACTCAGATATGGGGTCAAGATCGAAACGACTTACAAAGGTGAACAACTTGTCCATGACACAACGCACTCTCAGTCTGGTCGCAGCATTGATGCTGGTTCTCGGTTCGACAGCCTCTGCCGAAGAAGGAAAGTGGATTTCCTTGTTCGATGGCAAAACCCTAGACGGTTGGCAAAAGGTCGGAAACGATGATAGCCACTGGGAAGTCAAAGACGGTGCGATCCATGGCACTGGCAACCCTTCAATGCTGGTCACGACCACCGGCCCTTACAAAAACTTTCGCTACCGCGCTGAAGTGAAAATCAACGACGGTGGCAATTCGGGTTTGTACTTCCGCACCAAAGCCAAGCCTGGCTTCCTGGATGGCTATGAGGCACAAATCGACAGCACACACACAGACCCGATTCGTACCGGATCGATCTACGGCATGTGCCATGTCTACAAACAGGTTTCAAAACCTGACACTTGGTTCACCTACGAATTGGAAGTGCGTGACGACAACTGGCGCGGACGCGATATGACTCGTATCAAAGTCACCATTGATGGCGACGAATTGTACGAATACTTGGACTTCGACAAGACCTTCAAACAAGGTCACTTCGCGTTCCAACAACACGATCCAGGCAGTGTTGTCGACATCCGCAAAGTTGAAGTGATGCCTTTGGAAGACTGATCGATCAGTCGCCAGCCCGATCAAACTTGCAAACGCAGTTCTCAGCACCGAGGACTGCGTTTTTTCGTATCGGAATACAGGCTGACGATACAACGGGCTACGCGATTCAACGCGCTTGGAAGGGTGTTTTGTGCAGCGTGCTTCTAAACTCGGTACGCTTTGTAGCTTGGGATCGCTCTCGATCCGCATGAAATCGCAAACATCCCTCCCCTCTCCTTTCTAAGCTCCCGCCATGAAGATACAGCACTGTTTTGCTTCTCTCGTTTTGTCTTTTTTCTGCCTCACTGCGTCAGCGCAAGTGGCTTCGCCAGCTGCGATCGGAAATCTTGATCCCGAAATGGCGCAGCCAACTCAGGTGTCCGAAGGTATTGCGTGGTACGACGTGACTGGCTGGGGAGTTGAAGGCCGGATTCTTCCCGATCAGAAACGGTTGCGATGGTTTGATAGGCTTCCAGAGTCGGCTGAAAAGTCAGTGACTTCAAACGTCTGGAATCTCAGTCGACACTCCGCCGGAATGATGGTTCGGTTTAAGACCGATGCCACCGACATTCACGTTCACTACAAATTGCTTCATGGCAACTTGGCAATGCCGCACATGCCAGCGACCGGAGTTAGCGGAATCGATCTCTATGCCAGAAATTCAGACGGGCAATGGCGATGGGTTCAGGTCACACGTCCGTCTAGCCAGGAGATCAAGACGAAAATTGTTGGCGGTATCGCTGGCGCTGAAAACGAGCCCGATGGGATGCGAGAATTCGCTGCCTACCTGCCGCTCTACAACGGTGTTGATTCGCTGAGTATCGGTGTGCCCGAAGGCAAACGCTTTGAAGCACAAAACCCTCGCGAAAAACCCATCGTGTTCTACGGAACGAGTATCACTCATGGAGCGTGCGCAAGCCGGCCAGGAATGGTTCACACCGCAATTCTTGGTCGTCAGTTCGATCTTCCGGTCGTCAATCTCGGCTTTTCCGGCAACGGCAAAATGCATGAAGAAGTCGGCGACTATTTGATTCAGGTCGATGCAGCGGTCTATGTCATCGATTGTCTTCCGAATATGAACGCCGCGATGGTGCAGGAGCGATGTATCCCCCTGGTTCGGCAACTGCGCGAGGCGAAACCGAAGACTCCGATCGTTTTGGTCGAAGACCGACGAAATACCAACAGCTGGATTCTTCCTGCACGAGATGCTCATCACAGTGCCAATCATGCGGCACTGAAAGCGGCGTTCGAAGAATTGCAATCAGCCGGTGTTGAGAACCTGTTTTATATCTCTGGAGACGAGCTCTACGGAACCGATGCTGATGGGGCTACAGACGGCTCGCATGCCAGCGATCTTGGTTTCAAAAGGCAGGCCGATATCTTTGCACCAGTCTTGCGAAAAGCTCTGGACCTGTAGCTGAATTGCTAAACTAGCCCTTCAAATTACTTTCCTGTTCAAAAGGCACTGCCATGCGTCTGATACCGAGAATGCTTGCCGCATTCACGATCGCTTCTACCTGCCAGTTTGTATCGGCTCAAGAATCTGCTCAGCAAGGACGCAAGTACTTGCTCGATCGGGTCGACGATGTCGCGATTGTTCAGCTTTATGTCGATGGCTTCGAGCAGCTTCCGCTGCGTGAAAAGACGCTTATTTATCACCTTTCACAAGCTGCCATTGCGGGAAGAGATATCTATATCGATCAGCGATACCGGTACTCGCTGACGATTCGGAACTTGCTTGAAGGCGTGCTCGAACACCCGGGCGGTATTGATCCGAGCACACTCGGTGCGATCGAGAAATACATGAAGCTATTCTGGGTGAACAATGGGCCACACAGTTCTTTGACTGCCAAAAAGAATCTGCTCGAATGCGATCCCGAGGCTTTGGAAACGGCCGTTGAACAAGCATTGCAAAATGGCGCGACCTTCACGGTCGGAGCTGATGAGATGGAGCCGTTGCTCGATGAGCTCGCCCCAGTCTTTTTTGATGAAGACTATGAATCGCATGTGACGCAAAAGTCGCCACCGGACGGTCGCGACATCATGATCGCGAGTGTCAACAACCTCTACGACAACGTCACCACCAGTGACATCGAAGGGTTTGATGAGCAATTCCCGTTGAATTCAAAGCTGGTCAAGCAGTCCGATGGAACTCTTGTCGAACAGGTCTACCGGATGGGGCTTGATCAGCATGTTCCCGCGGGACTGTATGCCGAGCAAATCAGCGAGATCGTACGCCATCTGGAGGCTGCGGTGCCCTACGCAACGCCCAAGATGGCACGTGCAATCGGGGCTTTGATTCACTACTACAAAACGGGTGAAGCGAAAGACTTCTACGAATACAACATCGCGTGGGTCGACGACAAAGACAGTCCTGTCGATACGATTAACGGCTTTATCGAAGTCTATATGGACCCACGCGGGATGAAAGGCTCATGGGAAGCGGCGGTGTACTTCAACGACCCGATCAAAATGGACATGATCGAGAAGTTCGCCGACAACGCCCAGTGGTTCGAGGATCATATGCCTTACGAAAAACAGTTTCGAAAGGCCAACGTCAAAGGCATCTCGGCAAAAGCCATTCAGGTTGTCATGGAGACCGGTGATTCTGGGCCCGTCACACCAATCGGAATCAATCTGCCAAACGATCCCGTGATCCGCCAGCGTTACGGAAGCAAATCAGTTTCGCTAAGCAACGTGATGGAAGCGTACGACAAGTCCGGTTCAAAAGCAGCACGCTCGGAATTCTGTTTTGATGAGGCCGAGGCGGCGCGCGCTGACAAATGGAAATCGGAAGCCTTGGCACTGGAAGTCAACATGCACGAAGTGATCGGGCACGCATCGGGGCAAGTTAATGAAGGTGTCGATCCAGCGATTTCGATCAAAGAGTACTATAGTGCACTGGAAGAGGGACGCGCCGATTTGGTCGCTTTGTACTTCATCGGCAACGAAAAACTGGTGGAGCTGGGGTTGGTCGCGAACCAGAATGAGTTGCAAGAATTACAGCTCGCCGCGTACGAGGCATACACTCGCAACGCGATGACTCAACTGCGTCGGATCAAAGACGGTACGACCATCGAAGAAGATCATATGCGAAACCGTCAGATGATCGTCAGTTGGTTGGCGGCAAATACCAAAGCGATCCAAGTCGAAGAACGCGACGGTAAAACGTACTTTCGCGTCGCAAGCGTTCAAGAGTGGCATGAAGGTGTCGGGCGGTTGCTCGCTGAAGTCCAGCGGATCAAATCCGAAGGCGACCGTCCGTCCGCTGAACGTCTGATGAAACGCTATGCGATCGATATCAACGTCGAACTCAGGGACGAAGTGTTGCAGCGGTACGCTGATCTGGATCCACCGGCCTACACCGGATTTGTTCAGCCAACTTTGACGCCAGTCCGCGATTCCGACGGGGCGATCACGGATGTGGTGATTTCCTATCCGATGGATCTTAAAAAGCAGATGTTGGAATGGTCCGACAATTAATCGCTTAAAAGATGCCAATCAGTCGAATTGCCGCAATCGCTGTGAAGGCAAGCAGGATCCCGTTGAACAGCTGCTGGGAGACTCGTGTGACCAGCCAGCGGCCGAAGAAAATTCCGGCCGGGATCGCAGTTGCCATCACAGCACCGACGGCAAGCGATGAAGACGTGATCAATCCCAAGTTGTAGCTAAGCGGCAGTTTCAACACATTCAAGACGAGGAAAAGCCAAGCTGCCGTACCGATCAGTTCCCACTTCGGCAAGTTGATCGCGATCAGATAAAGTGCGACGACAGGCCCGGCGGCATTGGCCAGCATCGTCGTCAAACCTGCCAGAAACCCGAGGCAAATCGCGAATGCGGTTGAATGCGGGATTTGATCAAACCAATACGGCTTGGACATTCGAACCACTTGGACGCCTGTTAGCACCAAAATAATGATGCCCACCAACCGTTTGAAAATGTTTTCGTCTAGGACATCCATCAGCTGCCAGCCGACCAAGATGCCGACCAACGTTGGCGGAAGCAGCCGTCGAACATGAGACCAGTCGGCTTTGCGACCGAAAACTTTGATCGCAAAAAGATCGCCGACAACGAGCATCGGTAGAAGCACTCCGGTGGACTGCTTTGCACCGAAGACCCATGCATAGACCACCACATGGAACATGCTGATACCGGGAAAACCCGACTTGGATATCCCGATCCCCATCGCACCCAAGAAAAGCAGTACAAATTCGAGGGGCGAAAGGTCGGCGAGCATGACTTTAAAGCGGTGTGAAGCGTGATGTGGTCAATCGAGGCAACTGACCATAGCGTTTGGTCACCGGTTCGTTAACTGGGATAGACCCAGTCGCCGCGGTATTCCCGCCGCATCAAAGCGGCTGCTTCGGCATCACCGGGGATCGTTTGTTTGTCCGCGTCCCATCGAACGCTGCGACCAAGCTTCATCGAAAGCATTCCCAGCAAGCTTAGCGTTGTTGCTTGATGTCCGACTTCAATTCCAGCGACAGGCTTTTTGCCCGATCCGATGGAACTTAAGAAGTCTGCCCACAACAACTGAATGTTGTGGCCGTCGGGTTCTTGCAGCTTGGCATCTTCGTGAATGACAGGTTTTTTGTCGTCGGCCGGATAAAAGGTCCACCCGTCACGCCACCCAAGATGCACCGTGCCTTTGGTGCCGTAAAAGTAGCATCCGACGCTGGACTGTTCGGGACCTTTGCCAGCGAATTTTCGATGTTCCCAGTAGGCTGTGAACTTCTCGAACTGATAAACCGCCACTTGGTGATCGGGGGCATCGGTTGTTTGTTCTTGGTCGTTTAAGACGGCCGTGCCGGCGATGGGACGACCTCCGGTCGAATAGACCGATGTCGGTGCTTCTTGGTCAGCCCACCAAAGGACTTGGTCCAACCAGTGCACACCCCAGTCACCTAGCGTCCCGTTGGCAAAGTCGAGGAAATTCCTAAAACCGCCTGGATGAATTCGACGACAGAAGGGGCGCATGGGTGCTGGTCCGCAGTACATGTCCCAGTTGAGATTTTCGGGCGGCTCGCTGTTTCGTGTGGGGCGTTCTTCGCCACCGCGCGAATGCACGAACATTTTGACCGAACCGATTTTACCGGCGCCGCCATCTTTAAGAAACTTCATTCCGGAGACATGGTGTGGTCCGATTCGGCGATGAAGTCCGACTTGGACGATTCGATCGGAAGCGTTGGCGGTCTTAACCATTGCCTTGCTTTCGTCGATCGTGTGACCGGTCGGCTTTTCGATAAAGACATGGGCACCTGCATTGATCGCTGCGATGGTTTGCAGTGCATGCCAATGGTCGGGAGTCGCGATGATTGCGACTTCGATATCTTCTTTTTCGAAAAGCTCGCGATAGTCGACGTAGGTCTTGGGCGTGTCGCCACACAGGTCGGTGACCTCTTCCGCATTGATTTCAAGACGGTCGGTATCGACATCACATAGTGCTACGACCTTTGTTTGTCCGGCTGACAGTGCTTCGCGGAGGATATTCATTCCCCACCAACCCGAACCGATCAAC